>NZ_CP026309.1:2125281-2428893 GCF_002906575.1 Salinigranum rubrum | reverse complement strand
ACGACCGACGCGGTGTTCGCCATCGGGCACGAGGTTCGCCGCGGCGGGGCGTCCGCGTGCGACGGATCGGCGCTCGTCGAGGTACTGACCGACGCCACCTCGGTGTAAGCCGATTCACGGCACCGTGGGACCCTTCAGCGGGTCGACCCGGCCGGTCGCCCGCTCGCCGAGTTTCGTGACCGACTGCTGGAGGCGGTCGCCGACGTCGAGGGCGCGCTTGGTCACGATGGCCGTCGCCGAGGCGCGCTCGGCAACGGTCTCTGGGATGGTCCCGGACGTGAACGTCTGGAACACGCCCTCCCGGGTCGCGCCGGTCCGCGCGGCGATGGCGCCGGCTGTCGAGAGGCGAGCGGACGAACGAGACGCCGAGACCGACGCGTCGAAACCGAAACGGCGCGCGACGGCGACCGAGACCGCCGCGACGGCGACCGAGACCGCCGCGACGGCGACCGAGACCGCCGCGACGCGGTCGCACCGACGAAATCAAAAGTACCATCACAGCCGGCCACACAGAAACCTCTACTCAGGTGGCTTCCGTGACAGAAAAACGCGAGTACACAGGCGACTATCCGGACAAGACGCTGTACATCCCCGGACCGACCGAAGTGCGAGAAGACGTCATCGAGGCGATGGCCCAGCCGATGTTCGGGCACCGGATGGACCGGATGACGGACCTCTACACGACCATCGTCGAGGACACGAAGACGTTCCTCGGCACCGACAACGACGTCATCGTGCTCACGGCGTCGGGGACGGAGTTCTGGGAGGCGGCGACGCTGAACCTCGTCGACGACGACGTCCTCGTCGCGACGTGCGGCAGTTTCTCCGAACGGTTCGCCAACGTCGCCGAGCGCCTCGGTAAGGACGTCGACCGACTGGAGTACGAGTGGGGGGAGGCGGTCAAGCCCGAGGACGTCCGTGAGGCGCTCGAAGCGAGCGACGAGGGCTACGACGTGGTGGGCTGTGTGATGAACGAGAGTTCGACGGGCGTGAGAAACCCCATCGAGGAGATCGGCGACGTCGTCAGCGAGTACCCCGACACGTACTTCGTCGTCGACGCGGTTTCGTCGCTCGGCGGCGACTACGTCGACATCGACGCACACGGCATCGACGTGCTCTTCGCCTCGTCGCAGAAGGCGTTCGCGATGCCGCCGGGTCTTGCCATCTGTGTCGTGAGCGACGAGGCGTACCAGCGGGAACTCGACAAGGAGTCGGCGTCGTGGTACGGCGGTTTCCAGCGGTGTCTCGACTACTACGACCGGAAGGGTCAGACCCACTCGACGCCGGCGATTCCGATCATGCTCGCCTATCGACAACAGATGAAACACATGCTCGATGAGGGCCACGAGGGGCGGAGCGAACGGCACCGCGAGATGGCCGAGTACACCCGCGAGTGGGCGGACGACCACTTCGACATGTTCCCCGAGGAGGGGTACGAGTCACAGACGGTCGCCTGCATCGAGAACACCCAGGGCATCGACGTGGCCGCGACCATCGAGGAGGTGTCGGAGACGTACGACATGGTCTTCTCGAACGGCTACGGGTCGGCTCTGGGAGAGAAGACGTTCCGCATCGGCCACATGGGCGAACACGACGTCGAGTCGGTCGAGCGACTGACCGACGCCATCGAGGACGTCGCCGGACTGTGAACACGACCGGTCGGTGAACGCCCGGGCACTTCACCTCACGTCGCCTCCGACTATCTCACCTCGCGTCGTCTCCGACCGCCGAACGGACGAGCGGTGGCTCCCGTCCGACACTGTCAACCGAGCGGAGCGTCGGGACATGGAGACGCGGTATGGCAGACGGCCAACCGACGGTCGACGGGTCACGGACCCACTTACCTCGACGAACGTGACGCACGTTCTCGCCGGTTACTATGTCAGAGGTTCGATATAAGTTATCCCCACGCTGGCGGAACGGGAGAACGTGATGTGTGAAGACGCAGAACGCGAGAGACAGTCGAGTCGAGAGGCTCGGTCGGAACCAGTCGGCACCGACAACTCTTTCGAGCGGGTCCGGCCCGCGCGACGTCCAGTCGCCCGCTGGGGAGGTGGCCGGTGAACCGCTCCGACGCGACCCGTTCGGCGGGCCCACGAACCGTGGCGGTTCTCCTGTCGGTCGTCCTCGTGTCCTCGGTACTGACCGGCGTCGTGGCCGCCGCGACGCCCGAAGAACAGGTCATCGGCCGGCCCGACCTCGACGTCTCGGCGCCGGACAACCGACTCGCACCGAGCGAACGCGGCAGCCTGACGGTCGTGCTCTCGAACGGCGGCGAGGTCCGCCAGGGCGGCCCGGCAGCGCTGACCGAACGGGTGACCACCGCGCGGAACGTCCGAGTGTCCGTGCTCGAATCGCGCGTCGACGCGCCCATCGAGTTCAAGAGCGGCGACGTGGTGCTCGGCTCGGTCGGGACCGACCGTCCGGCGACGGCGACGTTCGAGGTCGAGACGGGCGAGGCGTTGCAGCCGGGGACCTACCGGATCCCGATTCGGCTCTCGTACGACTATACGCGACTCGTCACGTACGAACCGACGCAGTCCCCGCCGGGGTACGGGAACCCCGACTTTTCGGACTCGTTCCGCGAGCGCGTTGTGTCCGTCGACGTCGTCGTCGATAGCGAGCCGCGCTTTCGCGTGGAATCGGACGGGGCAGAGAACCTCTTCGCCGGCGACACCGGGTCGGTGACGATGACGGTCACCAACGCGGGGTGGCAGACGGCGCGGGACGCCACGGTCGAACTCTCCTCGAAGTCGCCGTCGGTGTACTTCGGTCCGCAGTCGAACCCACAGCCGTCGGCGACGACGTTCGTCGCCGAACTCGCGCCCGGCGCCTCGACCACGGCGACGTTCGAGGTCGGCGCCACCTCCGAGACGACACCGGGAACGTACCCCATCGAGGCGCGCGTGACGTACGAGAACGACAACGGCGTCCGCACGGTGTCGGACCCGCTCTCGACCGAGGTTACCGTCGGTGCCGAGCGACGGTTCTCGGTAGAGAACCTGCAGACCGAACGGCTCCGCGTCGGCGAGGACGACGTCGTCGTCACGGGCGACGTCGTCAACCACGGCCCCGCGCCGGCGACGAACGCCGTCGTCAGACTGGCCGTCGGGAGCAGTGGCTCCGTGCTCGGCGACTCGCCGGGGGGCGCCGGTGGACAGGCTAGGGGGGCGGGCGCACCAGCGTCGAGCGGCGGCCCCGGACCCGTCGTCGTGACGAGTGCCGAGTCGAGCGTCGGCACCCTCGCGCCCGGTGAGTCGCGGCCGGTGACGTTCAGATTGGCCGTCTCCGAGGACGCCGAACCCGGGTCGCAGACGCTGCGCTTCCTCGTGGAGTACGAGAACGCCGACGGCGACCTCCGCCGGTCGACGACTCCCGTCCGACGCAGCGTCGAGGTCGGCCCGGAGCGAGACGCGTTCGCAGTCGTCGGCGTCGAGACGTCCGTCAGAGCCGGCGGCTCGGCGACGCTGCGGGTGACCGTCGAGAACACCGGCGACAGCCCCGTGACCGACGCGAACGCGAAACTGTTCGTGAACGACCCGCTCAGCGCACCGGACAACGGCGCGTTCGTCGGTCGGCTCGAACCCGGTGAGCGGACGACGCTGACGTTCGGGGTCGCCGCCGCCGACAGTGCTCGGGCGAAGGCGTACGCCGGGAGCGTCGAGATCAGATACGAGGACCAAGACGGCGATACGGCGCTCGCGGACGACCTCCGAATCGGCGTTCCGGTGTCGCCGTCGTCCGGCGGACTGCCGCTGACGTACGTCGGTTTCGGACTCGGTGTTGCGGTCCTCGCCGGCGGCGTCTACATCTGGCGCAGGGACTGACGATGAGCCGACTCGAACCGCCGTTCCGCGCCGTCGGCCGGCAGATTCAGGCGCGGCCGGTCGCGACGCTACTGTTCGCCGTGTTGCTCGTCGGCGCCGCCGTCGTCGGGGCGACGGGGCTACAGACCGTCTCGGGGACGGCGGCGTTCACGCCCGCGGACCGGACGTACGCCGCGTACCAGGACGACTTCCAGCGCGGGTCTCTCGTGGTGTTGATACGCGGCGACGTCACCGACCCGGCGACGATGCGCGCCATCGACCGGTTCGACCGCCGGATGTCCGACGTCAGAGAGGTCACGGACGTCGTGACGCCCGCAGACGAGGTCCGCGCCCGGTACGGGTACGTTCCGGGCTCGAGCGCACGCATCGAAGCGGCGGTCGGCACGCCGGAGTCGACGATCATCACCATCGTCCCGACGACCGACACGAGCCAGGCGGAGGAGACGGTCATCTACGACGCCGCGGTCGAGGCCGTCGCGTGGGCGTCGTTCCCGGCCGGCGTCGACCCGGTCGTCACCGGGTCACCGGCGTTCACGGCCCAACTCACGCGCGTCATCCAGGAGTCGACGCGGACGCTCCTCGGACTGGCGGTCGGGCTGATGGTCGTCGCGTTGCTCGTCCTCTTCCGGGGCGTCCCCCTCCGACTGCTCCCCATCGTCGCCGTCTTCGTCGGCATCGTCTACACGCTGGGGGCGATGGGCTACCTCGGGGTTCCGAACTCCACGCTGACGTCAGCGGTGTTCCCCATCCTCGTCGGTCTCGGTATCGACTACTCCGTCCAGTTCCACCAGCGCTACACGGAGGAACTCGAATCCGCGCCCCCACGCGAGGCGCTCCCGAGGGCGCTCGCCGGTATCGGCCCGGCGGTGACGGTTGCGATGCTCGCGGCGGCGCTCGGCTTCGCCGCCACCTGGCTCACGACCAGCGAGAGTCCGGCGTTCGTCTGGTTCGCCCAAGCGTCCATCGTCGGCGTCCTGCTGACGTTCGCGACAGCGATCCTCGTCCTGCTGCCGCTTCTCACCCTGTACGCCCGGCGGCAGGGGTCGAGCGGTTCGACGAAGGAGTCGACCGCGAACGACCGGCCGCCGCGGGCGGACGCACGTCCCGAGACGGACGACGGACTCATCGCGAGCCTGCTCGGCCCCCTCGCGGTCACCACCGCCAGCAACCCGGCGGCCGTCCTCCTCGTTGCAGGCCTCCTGATGACCGGCGGCCTCTACGCGAGCGAGGACCTCGACGTCCTCGCCGACAGCGAGGAGTTCTCCCCGCCGGACCTGCCCGCGCGGCTCGACCTCGACGCCTTCCGCGCCGAGACCGGCGGCGGTAGCGACGTCCGGTTCAGCGTCTACGTGAGCGGGAGCGACCTCACCCACCCGACGACGCTGCGCTGGATGGAAGAGTTCGATGCGGCCGCCACCGGAATCGACGAGGTTCGGGACGTCCAGACGCCCGCGGAGGCAGTCCGTCGGGCGAACGGGGGCGAACTCCCGCGCACCGAGGCCGGCGTCGAACGCGTGCTCGACCGAGTGCCGGACGAACAGCGGGTACAGTTCTACAACGACGGCGCGGCGAGAATCGTCGTCGTCTCCGAGCGCGACCTCTCGACCGAGCGGCTGCTCGCCTTCGGGGAGAACGTTCAGGAGGCCGTCGCCCTGAGCCGGCCACCACCCGGTGTCGAAGCCGAACTCACCGGCGACGCTGTCCTCTCCCAGCGGCTGACCTACGGGCAGGTGACCAGCCGCGACCGTATCACGGGGCTCGGGCTCGCGTTCGTCTTCGGCCTGCTCCTCGTCTACTACCGGCATCCGGTGAAGGCGACCGCGCCGCTGGTCCCGATGCTGTTCGTCGTCGGCTGGCAGGGACTGTTCATGGCGGGCTTCGACGTCCCCGTCTCACCGCTCGGAGCGTCGCTCGGGGCGCTCACGGTCGGCATCGGCGCGGAGTACACCGTCGTCGTGATGGAGCGGTACTACGAGGAGCGCGAGCGCGGCGCCTCGCCCGTCGAGGCGGCCGACGTCGCCTCGCGACGCGTCGGGTCGGCCATCACCGTCTCCGGACTCACCACCGTGTTCGGCTTCTCCGCGCTCGTGCTCTCGCCGTTCCCGATCCTCAGCGACTTCGGCTACCTGACGGTCGGGGTCATCCTGCTGACGCTCGTCGCGTCGGTGCTCACGCTCCCGCCGACGCTCGTCGTCCTCGACGAGGCGTGGGGTGCGGTCCACGGGCGCTGGGGACGTGACGACCGTGTGAACGCTTCCGCCGGCGGCGACTGACGTCACCACCGCTCGGCGGTCACACATCCGTTCGGTGTGGCCCGATGGTTCCGTTCCGTTCCGTCGGGCCGTGAGATTCGAGCGAGGCCCGCGAAGCGCAGACAAGATATAACCCCGTTCCATCCCTTGTCCCATCGAGGATGAGCAGGGACCGAGAGTTCGTCTTCGACCCAGCGATTCACGGCGACTCCGTCGTCGCGGAGGTCATCGAACTCATCAGTCGCAAGTGGACGCGGGTCATCATCGAGCACCTGCTGTTCCACGACTCGATGCGGTACAGCGAACTGAGCGAGGAAATCGACGGCATCTCCGACAAGATGCTCTCGGAATCGCTGCAGAACCTGGAGGCGTGTCACCTCGTCGACCGCCGCGTCGTCGACGACAGGCCCGTCAGGGTCGAGTACTCCCTGACCGAACCCGGGAGGGAACTGAAGCACGTCATGGACGCCGTCGCCGACTGGACCGAACGGTACGCCGAAGCGGTCGAGACGGCTGAAGACGCCGGGAAGGACCGCTAGCCGAGTGGTCACCGCCGAGCGAGGCGGACAGTCGGTGTGACCGATTCAGCCGGCAGCATCCCGAGTCCGTCCGACCGCAACGAAGTATCCGTTCACTCGGCATCGGTATCGGGCGAATTCTGTGAGATCTGTGCCTAACCTCGGCGAATCCGTATGCCCCGATTGCGCGACGAGACGCCCGTACGAACTCACGTCGACCACCACGAAACCGCTGGTCACCGGCTTGCCGTCCGGCGTCGTCCCGTACGTCGGTATCCTCGGCGCACTCGCATCGACGTCCGTCCCCCTCTCACTGACACCGGTGGTGCTGCAGTTCACCTCCACGCGGGGGACCCCGTTCGTCCTCGCAGGGCTGGGATTCCTCGGTGGAATCGCGGCCTACCTCACGAAGTACTGGCGCCGCGAGTTCTACCTCATCGCCATCCCCTTCGCGCTCGCGACGTGGAGGCATCGCCCGGGACACTACCGGACGGGAATCTACTAGTAGGCTCGGTGGAACTGAAGCCGGTTGGCCTGATCTCTAAACCGTAACACACTAAGTCCGCTGCATTCGATACTCGTCGGCAGAAACCAGTTGCTGGAGACTGGGTTGAGCGAGTGTCAGTACTTCTGTCGAACGATGCTGCCGGTGAGAGTAACTCGACAGACGATACAGCCAAATCGAGGGGTGTGGTCGCCAAACCGATTGGCGTTCAACTGCCGAAGCCAGACGAGTGAGTTCCTGCAACCCGACTCTCCTGCCCGTTCTCTTTCCGACGACTCACCGTCACGCAATCTGGGGAGCAGCACGTTCATTTTAATTCACCACGAACCTCCACTCATGTCTGCCAACGTTCTCGTCGCCTTCGACGGCTCTCCGCTTTCGGAGCGGGCGCTCACATACGCTATCGAGACCTTCCCGGACGCACCCATCACATCGATTTACGTCATCAATCCGGTGGACTCGGTTATCGACGTAGAGGCTGGCGGCTTACCAGTCGCCGACGACTGGTTCGAGAACGCGAAAGAAGAAGCAACCAGAATCCACACGATGGCCACGGACCTCGCGGCGGAACGGAATACCGAACTCCATACCGTCACGGAGGTCGGTAAACCGGCACGAGCGATCCTTGAATACGCCGACGGCCACGACATCCATCAGATCGTCATGGGCAGCCACGGCCGCTCAGGATTCGACCGTACGCTCCTCGGGAGCGTCGCGGAGACAGTCACCCGCCGAGCACGGATTCCGGTGACGATCATCAGTTGAGTCGTTCGACCCGGAGGGACGGGAAGGCGCCCCAGAGTATCGCGGACCCGCTCTCGCATGCAGTCAGACGAGGACACAGTGAGGGACCCACAATGCAAAATCAACACACACGGTACGGAGAGGTCGCGTGACCGTTACTGAATCACCTCCGTTATCGACGTGTACCGTCCAGATCAAACGGCGAGGCGGTCGCGGCGAAGCGGGAGCGCGAGCACTTGAACGACAGCTGCGTGACACACCCGGCGTCCACGACGTCGATGTCTCGTTCCGAACGGGGAGCGTTCGAATCACCTACGACGAGAGCATCACCTCAGAGGAAGGGCTTCGAGACGCGGTCCGCGACCGGAACGTCTCGATCCAAGGCGAGCGCGACACCGATGCCGACGAGGTGACCACCCGCTCGGAACTCAGACGGGAGGTAGTGTTCGTCGGACTGACGCTGGTCGGCATGGTGACCGGCTTGGCGACAGGGTGGCTCAACGGACCGCCGCTCCTCGTGTGGGCCAGCTACGGCGTCGCGTACGTCTTCGGTGGGTGGTACGGGCTCAAGGGGGCCATCCAGACGCTCCGCCACCGTGCGGTCGATATCGACCTGTTGATGATCGTCGCCGCACTCGGCGCGCTCTCGATTGGGGCCCCGTTCGAGGGTGCGATGCTCCTCTTCCTGTTCTCGCTCTCGAACACGCTCCAACACTACGCTATCGGCCGCTCGCGCCGGGCGATCAAGTCCCTCGTCGAGATGCGACCGGACGAAGCGCAGGTGCTTCGTGACGGCGAAGAAGTCACTGTGCCCATCGACGACGTCGCCGTCGGTGACGTGTTCGTCGTCCGCCCCGGTGATCGGATTCCGCTCGACGGCGTCGTTACGTCCGGTGAGGGAACGGTCGATCAGGCTTCGCTCACCGGCGAGTCCGTCCCCGTCCCGAAGGAACCTGGCGACGAGGTGTTCGGCGGCACGATCAACGAGAGCGGAAGTCTCGAAATCGAAGTCACACGGCAGGCCCACGAATCGGCGATTAGCCGCCTCATCCACATGGTCGAACGCGCCCAGAGCGAAAAGGCCCCAACACAGCGACTCATCGACCGGCTCGAACAACCGTACGTCCTCGGCGTGTTCGTACTCACAATCGCAGCCATCGCACTCCCGGTCGCACTCGGGAGCGAATTCACGGGGACGTTCTACCGCGCGATGACACTCATGGTAGCCGCCTCGCCGTGTGCAGTCATCATCTCGACGCCCGCGGCAGTCCTCTCGGCGATCGCCTCCGGGGGCCGGCAGGGCGTGCTGTTCAAAGGCGGCGAACACGTCGAGACCGCAGCACGCATCGACGCGGTCGCCTTCGACAAGACCGGTACACTCACACGGGGCGACACGCAGTTGACCGACGTATTCGTCCGTGACGGGACGGCGGACGACACACTGACCGAGGACGCCCTGCTCTCCATCGCGGCCGCAGTGCAGGCTCGCTCGGAGCATCACCTCGCTCGTGCGACCGTGCGGGCGGCAGCCGCCCGGTCACTCGACGTCGCTGACGCCGAGCGGTTTCAGTCAGTCGCCGGGAAAGGGGTCAAAGCCGACGTCGACGGCCAAACTACCCACATTGGGAACCGTAGTTACTTCCAGACCGTTCTCGGGGACGCGGTAATCGACGGTCTCGAACCGGGCCTTGACCGCCTCGAAACGTTAGAGGAAGACGGGAAAACGAGCGTCCTCGTCGCCAGAGAGCGTCGCGGCGACGTCAGCGTCCTGGGGTGGCTCGCCTTCATCGACACCGTTCGCCCCGACGCCGCCGAGATGATCGACGACCTCCGCTCGCTGGGCGTGAAACACATCGTCATGCTGACGGGCGACAACGAACGCGTCGCACGGCGAATCGCCGACGAAGTCGGCATCGACGAAGTGCAAGCGGAACTGCTGCCGGAGGAAAAGGTGGCGACCATCGAGGAACTGGTCGAGCGACACGAGCACGTGGCGATGGTCGGCGACGGCGTCAACGACGCCCCAGCGCTCGCCACAGCAACCCTCGGCATAGCGATGGGCGGCGCGGGAACCGACGTCGCGCTCGACACTGCTGACGTGGTACTGATGGGCGACGACCTCAGCAAGATTCCCTACGTGCTCGGCCTCGGACGCAGGACCCGCCGGACACTCACGATCAATCTCGCCATCGCTTTCGGCGCGATTGCTCTCATGGTCGGCACAATCCTCCTTCGAGGCATCCCGCTCCCACTCGCGGTGGTCGGCCACGAGGGCTCGACGGTTCTCGTCTCGCTAAACGGCCTACGGTTGCTCGGCTTTCGCGGGTCGTCGACCCACGACTGAAGTCGGGGGCTCGTCCGTGGACTTCCGGCCTGCCGACGAAACGTCGGAGGCGGTGTGAGAATCCACTCCTCTGGATACGAACTGAGGATTCAATTCTGGGTCACGGGCGTGGCGTCACGACTAACCCAGCGGCTACACCTGAAAGTATCCGCAACATCGCAAAAAGGCATGAATGAGAAGTCGAATAATCGTATCAAAAGAGTAGCGTCCGTGTCGCACTTTCCGACTCTTCGGCGAAGCCGTCTGCGTAGAACTGGCCGACTTGCGCCCTGTGTTCAGCACTGACAGCAAACTTAATCGAAAGACAGTGCCCCCGGCAGGAATCAGGTAACCGCACTCACACCGGAAACACTCCCACCACACCGGCTATCGCCAATAACACACCGACAGCTCCGAGGAGCCCGAGATACTTCAGTTCCTCTCGGTAGTACCGGAAGTACGAGAAGAAGCCGAAGAAACCGAAATAGAACAATCAGAGCGGTTCGTTCAGGGCGAAGGCCTGCAGGCCGGTCAGCCGAACAAGCCGAAGAGTCCGATTCGCCAGTCCTGTACTTTCTCTGCCATTATGTACCTTCCAAGAGTTCAGTCAGGCTCAGAACCCTCTCGAATCCGTACGTGAACCCGAAGAACAGTACCACGAATACAACCCACCGAAACACGTCGAACGTGCCCGTGATGGCCAAGACGTTGAAAACGTACGATAACGACGCACCGACAAACGCAGAGACGTAGAGATTCCGCCTGAGGCCCATGGATACGTGTTGTTATCCAGACAGCATTAATCCGTGCCCGAAGCAGGAACTTCCAGTTTGGCCGGTCTGAGAAGGCGATGCGTGGTCACCACGGGTGAGTGATCGTCTCCTCTGTTCGCTGGTGGGGGAGAGAAAGATTTCGAGAGAGGTTACCGTCTCGCCTCGTCGATGGTCCCGACGAGTTCCTCGGTGCGTTGTGACCCGATGAGAACTCCACGCCCGGTCGTCCGCTCGATCCAGACTCCCCGATTACCACTGACGTTGTACGCGATCTTTCCGGGTGCCCAGCGGATGCCCCAGCCACCGAACTCACGAAGTGGTCCGTACCGTTTGGATTCGTAGCGCTCTATCTCGGCCCACGAGATTCGGCGAAACGACCGATGAAAGGGCCACATTTTGAAATAGATGCCGTCGACCCTCACTTCGGTTTCGAGACGGAGACCGTAGAGGAGTGCAGCGGTCGCACCGACGACCACGAGCCCCGGCCATGAGATGGGTCCTAACACGAGCGTGAACAAGGCGATTCCCCCGAGCAGTGCCCAGAGCCACGGCTGACGAAATCGCTGTACTTCACGGAATACGGGGTCTGGCTCCATGAGTGAGTCGTCTGAAATTGTCGCTGCGCAGTAATGGATTCTCCGGACACCGAGATGCGGTCGTGGTAGAGACGCATCGCGTATTCAGTCCGGACGGACTTGACAGAAATACTCCTCCCGACAGATCTCATTCCAGGCTGGTCATCATCGGGTAGTACCGAGATTTCGGTGATAAAGGACCGACTGCGGGTGATTTTACTCCGCGCTCAAAATGTACGCCCGGAACACTACCGAGCGAGTTTCTACTAGTCGGCCCGGTGGAACTGAAATCAAACGAATTGGTCGTAAACGCCGAAGATACGGCACAATAGTCGGAACGTGGCACATACAATCTCCTTCTATTATCATCCCGGTGCGGATGGATTACGAGTCGCTGACGTTGAGGTCCGCTATACACGTCGTCAGAAATCCCCCTGCCGAATACAGAAGTGGAGTTCAGCAACGGCTCGAACTAATCTCTTGTACTCCCCGTACTGATTCGATTTTTCCGGATTACGTTATCACTGCGAGTGCCGCTCCTGAACCTACAATCAATCGAAGGTATCGGCCGACGTGGGCTTACAGCAGGATACGGCTCCCGTATGTGGGTAGGCACCCGGTTTCTGCCTTTCGTCGGGTGAACGGGCGACTCAGCGAAGCTGGACACAAACCGTGTCAGTTAGTGTGACATCCAAAACCGCTGTGGTCATGAGAAACTATTTATTTAGAGGTGTCAAAATATATGTTATGGTGTCTCCAAAATTCGAAGATTGCCTGAAGGCGATATACCGTCTGCAGGACGGAGACACCCCGGCCGCGTCGTCTGAAATTGCGTCCGCGATAGGGGTCAAACCACCAACCGTGACGACGATGTTGCAACGAATGGACGAGGAGAGTCTCGTACACTACGAGAGTTATCAGGGCGCTCGTCTCACCGAGCGTGGTGAGAGGGGGGCACTCAAAGTGCTCCGCAACCACCGACTACTCGAACTCTTCCTGACCGAGGAGCTCGGATACGATTGGGCAGCGGTACACGCTGAAGCAGACGTACTCGAACATCACCTGAGCGAGACGCTAGTCGAACGAATCGAGGTGCTCCTTGGGTTGCCTGCGGTAGACCCACATGGAGAACCGATTCCTACAGCTGACCTCGAAATTCGCGAGTGCGAGACACAGCAGTTGTTAGCGGAATGTCAAGAGGGAACGGTCGCGGTCGTTTCTGAGGTGCGAGAAAGCAGCACAGACGTTCTGTCGTATCTTTCGAACGCTGGGATATCGCTTGGAACGGAACTCGAAGTGGTCGAAATCGCACCATTCGGGATGGTCACGTGCGAAGTGAGGGCGGCAGAGAACCCGCTCTCGCTCCCAACTGGGGTCGCTGCAGAGATCTACGTATCACGGCCTGCTGAACGGGCTGAAAACGAACGCAGACAGCACAACGAGGCGTAACACATGCCTTCACAAGATTACTCACAAGCAGCAAAGTTGTCAGAGAGATTGGAGCAACGGTTAGTTGATTCGATCGAATCGGATTTCAAGACCACTCGACGGGCAGTTCTCGGGGGACTTGGTCTCGCAGGGAGCGCCGTTCTCACTGGGATCGGACGGGCAGATAGCGACGAGTCCCATGGTCCAGGAGATGACTCACACGGGAATTTCGGTGCGGCCGGAGAATATCGCGACACGGACTTCGACCCACACGAGTTCCTCTACCAGTTCAACACGGGCCGTGGCGAACAGGAGAACGTCCCGCAGGACATCTACGAGGAGAACGGTCGAACTGTCCGTGAGTTCACCTTTCAGGCGGTCGATACCACCGTCACTATCGCCCCCGGCATCGAATTCCCGGCATGGGCCTACAACGGTCAAGTACCCGGCCCGACCATTCGTGCCGTCGAGGGGGATCTCATCCGCGTCACGTTCGAGAACCTCGGACGGCACGCCCACACCATCCACCCACACCTCAGGAACCTCAATCCGAACATGGATGGGGTCCCAACCAATGGACCGGGCGTCCTCAACACCGGTGACTCGTTCACCTACGAATGGATCGCCCAACCGGCAGGTAGCCATTTCTACCACTGCCACTCGCTCCCCCTGAAAGAGCACATCCATCGGGGGTTGTACGGAGCTATCGTCATCGACCCCGACCCGGAGCGCGTCGCCGAAAAACCAGAGGAGTACTGTGAGTTCCACCGCTCACAGATCACCGACGAACTCCGTGCAGACCTCGTCGCAGAGGCGAAGAGCCGGAACCACGAGTATCCCGAGAACGACGCCGTCAACGAGATGGTGATGGTGATGAACGGCTTCGACACTAACTTCGACGGCGACAACGAGGTGTACGCCGTCAACACGCGGGCATTCGCCTACGGCGTCGGCCAGACTGACGGGAAGGGCAACTGGCAAGCGGGCGAGACAAAGCGGCCGATTCAGATCGACAAGAACCAACGTCATCGGGTATATCTCATCAACGCCATCGAGTTCGACCTCATCAACTCGTTCCACACCCACTCGCAGTTCTTCGATTATTACGACCACGGGACGACCCTGCTCCCCACGAACAGGACCGTCGACACGGTCATGCAGTGTCAGGCACAGCGCGGCATTATCGAACTCGACTACTCCAACCACGACTCGGGACTCTACATGTTCCACGCCCACCAGTCCGAGTTCGCCGAACTAGGCTGGATGAGCTTCTTCGAGGTGGTCTAAATGAGCAAACCGAACACCGACGGCGGAGCGAACGTCACTCGGACAGAGCGCCCACTCGGACTTCCCAGATGGGTAGCAGCACTCCTCCCGATTCTCCTCTTGGGTCTCATCGTGGGTGGCTTCTTCGCGGCGACGCCGTTCGCGTCGCTCGACACCGGCGGGGAACCACTCCCAGACGTCTCGGTAACGCACACGACATTGCCGAACGACGAGACAGTTATCCTTCACGTCACGAATAACGGACCACGTGAAGTGACGATCTCACAGGTTCTCGTCGCCGACGCCTACTGGAATTTCGAGGTACAGGGAGCAGGGGGTGATAACACCCTTGCACCGCGTGAGAGCGCACGGGTCGTCATCCCGTATCACTGGAACCCCGGCTGGGACCTCGGCGTTGCGCTGATGCTCTCGGATGGCGCTACGGTCCACCACACTATCGTAGCACCGAGCCAGTCACCGGGTCTGACGGGTGACCTCTTGCTGACGATGGCCATCATTGGCCTGTTCGTCGGTGTCATCCCCGTCGCGCTCGGGATGCTGTGGTTCCCGTTCCTGCAGTCGATGAGCGACCGGTGGCTCCACGCTATCCTCGCCTTCTCGGCTGGGATCCTCGCGTTTCTCGCCATCGACGCCGGGTTCGAGGCGTTCGAACTCGGTGAACAGGTGCCGGGCGCGTTCGAGGGAACTGCCCTGGTTGCGCTGGGAATCATCGGTGCACTCCTCGCCGTGCAAGCCGTCAGTGCATGGCGGAAGGGTCGGGCTGCTGCGGGCGACGCTCGCGCACAGAGTGGTCTGTGGATTGCGTACTTGGTTGCACTTGGTATCGGTCTGCACAACCTCGCCGAAGGACTTGCCATCGGGAGTTCGTTCGCACTCGGGCAGGTCTCGCTTGGTGCGTTCCTCGTCATCGGCTTCATGCTCCACAACGTGACCGAGGGACCCGCTGTTGTCGCACCCGTGGCTCGTGGTGAGCGCCCGAGCGTCCTGCACTTCCTCGCGCTCGGCTTCCTCGCCGGCGCACCCGTGATCCTCGGTGGCTGGCTCGGGAGCCTCGCGTTCTCGCCGACGCTCGGAGCGTTCTTCCTCGCTATCGGCGTGGGCGCAATCCTGCAGGTCATCTGGGAACTGTGGGGGATGATGGGCCGGAATGGACGGGCAGCGTCTGCACTGAACCTCGTCATGTTCCTCGTGGGTCTCGTCGTGATGTACGCCACCGACCTCTTCGTCGCACTCTAATCCCCCTCGGCCAACAGTCACGTAACCTATGAACCGACGACAGGTACTCCGACTCTGTGGGGGAACACTCGCAGCGACGGTTTCTGCGGGCTGCTCAGCCACCGGTGAGTCAGGCGCTGTGAAGCGCGTCTCGATGACCGAAGACTTCGAATTCGACCCGAAGCGGTTCACGATCAGCGCTGGCACCACTGTGAGATGGACGAACGACAGTGAAGTCGGACACACAGTGACCGCTTACGACGATCGGATTCCACCCGACGCGACGTACTTCGCCAGTGGTGGTTTCGAGTCGGAGACGGCTGCGCGAAACGGCATCAGTGGTGGACTGCTCGATTCAGGAGACGCGTACGAACACACCTTCGAGGTCCCCGGACCCTACGAGTACGTGTGTGTCCCACACGAGAGTTCAGGGATGACTGGCACGATTGTCGTCGAGTAGTGGGTCCCCCCATACTCCGCGTACGGGGCAGTCATAGGTAATACCACAGTCAAATATCATTAATTCCACATGTTCATCTGCCGAGCGCCTCGGGGAAAGTCCGTCGTCTGTATCTACCACTCAGCACAACCGGTGGTAGCGAGCGATAGCCCATACGCGTCCCTTCAGCACGGTCATCCAGCGCTGACAGATGTCAGTACTCCCGGGAGACTTCATTCCAGGCTCGCCATCATCGACTGTTTCGAAAACTCGGTGGGAAGAGCGGTTACTATGGACGGGGAGAGTTTCAACGGTAGATCGTGTCTGGAATGATGTGTATTATTTATAGACAATTCTAATATCATACTCAAAATGTACGCCCGGAACACTAACGACCGGTCTCATCCCGTGGCGGCGTGCCGCGTCGACCGGGAAACCCTCGTGCCGGGCGGCCCACGTTCGGTCGGGTGACCAGGAGGGGCGGTCCCGTCTGTCCCACACCGGGGTTCTCCGCGCGTCATCGCGCCCTCGTGGGCGTGCTCGGGCGGGGACTGCGGTGTGTACCCGAAGGAGGGGACGGAGGCGTAAACAGATTACGTCCCGCTCGCGGCCCGGAGGCGTCAGGCCGAGCGGTACTCGTCCTCGCGGATCTGAACGTACTTGCCGTTTCGGAACTTGAACTTGCGTTTCTTGTACGTGCCGACGAGCCTGGCTGCGCTCACGCCCGCGCTCATCTTCGAGACGCTCAGGGAACGGTACCCTCCCTCCTCGGTCTGGAGTTTTCGCGCCGTCTTGAACGCCCGGTCCCAGTCGTCGGGGCCGTAGTCGTGGACGATGTCAGCCATCGCCACGTTCCGGAGTATCTCGTCGTTGATCGCCCCCTTCCACGCGCGGTTGTACGTCGAGAGGTCGCCCTCGCCGGCGAGTCGGCCGGCGATGGCGCCCGTCCGAACGGCGACGTGGTCGCCGCCCTCGTGGAACGCCGAGGTTGCACCCATCGCGCCGCCGGCGACGGCGATTCCCGACGAGACCGGCGAGTCGATGGGGCGTGTCGAGGAGATGGGGTACGTCTCGGTCCCCTTCGTCTTGCCCCGCTCTTCGACGAGCGGGAAGTCGGACTCGACGTCGTACTCGTCGCCGTACTCGCGTTCGAGGAGGCGACGGATGTACACCTTCCCCTGGGGAATCCGCTCGTCGTCCGGTTCGAGGAGTTTGTACTTGTCGCGCGCTTTTACCTCCGAGAGATCGAGACCGATGGGCATCGTCAGCCCGACACGGCACACGCGGTCGTCGTTCGGGAAGATCCACGGGTAGGCGGTGTGGCCCGGCATGTACCCCCACCAGAACTTGATGGCGCCGGAGACCTCCTCGTACACCTCCTCGGGGAAGCGGCGGTGTTCCTGGTAGGCGATGTGGTTCGCCCTCGTGGAGGCGAGACGGTCGGTGATGTCGAAGTCGACGAGACGATCGAGCACTCTGTTGGTTACCGTCCGCTGTGGGCCGTCGGCGAGCACGAGGAAGTCCGCGCCGACGGTCGCACCGTCGGCGGTGGTGACGACGTGTCGGGGGTCGGTTTCACCGCCGTTCGCGTCACCATCGGTCTCGACGTTACGGACGGAGACGCCGACGCGGTACTCCGCACCCTCCGCTTCGGCGCGGTCGCGGAGGAAGTCGTCGAAGCGCGCCCGGTTGAAACAGTAGCCGAAGTGGTCGTACGACGACTCGATTCCCGTCGAGCGCATCGTCACCGACTCGTTCGGGCCGATGAACTCCGCGCGGTCGAGGTGATGCAGGAGCACCCCCTCGGGGAACTCGTCGGGATGGATGCCCATGATGTCGACCCAGTAGTCGAGGATGCCCGCGGCGTCCGTCGAGTCCGGTCCCAGCCGCTCGGGGCGGTCCGCCCGCGGCACCCCCTTCTCCAGCACGAGGGCCGACGCCCCGACTTCGGCGGCGGCGTGTGCTGCCGCCGACCCCGCCGGACCACCGCCGACGATAGCCACGTCCACGCGTTCCATACTCGGTTTCGTCGATGCGGCGGTATTAAATTCCATTCTTTACCGACGGTCGGCCGTCCCCGCGGTCAGTCGTCGTCGAGAGGAGCGTCGGGACGGGAGACGGCGACCCCTGCCGCCTCGGACGAACTCTTGGTCACCCCTGTCGAAGCCAGCGTATGACCGACACACCACCCGACGTTGCGGTCCTTCGACAGAAGGTACACGGGATGCCCGCCAGCGAGTACGTCGCGGCGCTCCGCGAACGACTCCCCGACCACGAGGTCGTTCTGGCACGAACGCCCGCGGAAGAACAGGAGGCGTTCGCCGCGCGCGTCGTCACCGGCCACCGCGTCGACCCCGCCCGCGTCGAGGACGGGTTGGAGGTGTTCGCCTGCACCTACGCGGGGACAGACCACCTCCCGACAGACGAACTCGCCGAGGCGGGCGTCGCCGTGACGAACGCGGCCGGCGTCCACGGTCCGAACGTCGCCGAGCACGTGGTCGGCGCGATGCTCGCGTTCACCCGGCGGTTCGACACCGCCTGGCAGCGACAGCAGGCGCGCGAGTGGCGCTCCTTCCAGGCGTCCGAACTCCAGGGCTCGACGGTGACGGTGGTCGGTCTCGGCGCCATCGGCGAGGCCGTCGTCGACCGACTCGAAGGCTTCGGCGTCGACACCATCGGGGTCCGGTACACGCCCGAGAAGGGCGGCCCGACGGACGAAGTAGTCGGCTTCGACGCCGTCCACGACGCGTTCTCGGAGAGCGACTACCTCGTCCTCGCCTGCCCGCTCACCGACACGACCGAGGGACTCGTCGACCACGAGGCGCTCGAAACGCTCCCGCCCGATGCCGTCGTCGTGAACGTCGCGCGCGGTCCCGTCGTCGACACGGACGCGCTCGTCCGGTCGCTCCGGCGCAATCACATCCGGGGTGCGGCCCTCGACGTGACCGATCCCGAACCGCTTCCCGAAGAGCACCCGCTGTGGAACTTCGGGAACGTCCTCATCACCCCGCACAACGCCGGTCACACGCCCCGATACTACGAACGCCTCGCCGACATCGTCGCCGAGAACGTGAGACGGCTCGACGACGGCGACGACGACCTCCGGAATCGCGTGGTCTAACCCCTCTTCCCCGGTCAATCCCGGGAGTCAGGTGGTTCAGTCCCGTCGAACCTGATATGGCAGGTAGTGTCTTTTTTCACATTCACAAATAACAGAGTGTACGTCTGGGAGACACGTCCTCGTGCAGACGGCCGGGGGACCTGGCACCGTGCCAGCTGTCTGTACACTCACGTCGGAGTGACGCGCCGGCGGGAGCGGGTCGTCTCCGACAGCGAACTCGCTACGCTCGAGAAGACCTGCGAACTCTGTCTCGGCGGCGAGTGACGACGGCAGCCGCTCCGGTGGTCGACGGGCGAGCGCCGGCGGGCTACCACTCGCTCGCGTCGACGACTTCGTTGCGGAGCGTCCCGACGCCCTCGTAGGTAATTTCGACGGAATCACCGGGTTCGATGAGCCCCGGATTCGCGGGGCTGCCGAACGCGACCACGTCACCCGGCTGGAGGGTGAACCGCCGGGAGAGGAACGAGACGACTTCGTGCGGACCGAACAGCATCAGTTCGGTGTTCGCGTCCTGCCGGCGCTCGCCCGAGACGTCGGTGTGCATGTCGATGGCCGTCGGGTCGACGTCCGTCTCGACCCACGGCCCGAGCGGTCCCGACCCGCGAAACGCCTTCCGAGCCGTCCGTCCCTGCTGGTCGAGCGCGTCGACGTCGTTCATCACGGTGTAGCCGCGCACGACGTCGGGAACGTCCGCGGGCGCGACGTCGCGACACTCGACGTCGACGACAGCCGCGAGTTCGCCAGCGTAGGTCAGTTCCTCCGTGAACGGCGGGTACGCGACGGGGTCCTCGTGGCCGAGAAGCGACGCCGGCGGCTTGATGAAGAAGTCCGGCTCCTCGGGCCGTTCGTATTCCATCTGCTCCAGCGTCGCCGCGTAGTTCCGCCCGACGCAGTACAGCGCGGTCGGTTCACACGGGGGGAGCAGTTCGTGCTCGTCGACCGCGTACTCGTCGCCGCCGGTCACGAGCGTCCCGTCCCGATACTCGCCCGGGACGACACCGTCGTCCGTCCGTGCCCTCGCCAGTCGCATGCCTCCCTTTCGAGGGTTCCGTGTCGAAAGCCTGTCGCTTCCCGCCGACTGTGCGCGTCGGAGGCCACCCACGGCTCACCGCTTTCGAGAACAGGTGCGAACAGGCGGTACGCCGTCGCTCCGGACGCGGCGTACCGCGCACCCGCGAGACGCGTCCGGCCGGTGAGTCGGGGACACCGGCAGGTGGCCGCGTCATCCGTTTTGAAGCTTCGGACCGGGTGGTCAGTCGAGCGACTCGACGAGTTCGACGACGTGGCCGTCGGGGTCTTCGAAGAAGACGACGCGCGCGCCGGCCTGCTCGACGTCCATCGGTCCGTTCACGATGCCGTGGTGTTCGATCCGTTCGAGTTCGTCGTCCACGGAGTCGACGCCGAGCGCGAGGTGGTCCCACGCGTCGCCGACCTCGACCTCGTCGACCGCGGGGTCGTCTTTTAGCTGGAGTTCGATGCCGTTCTCGTCGGCGACGTAACGGTTCTCCGCCCCGCCGAGTTCGAACGAGCGCGTGTACTCGAAGCCGAACTGTTCGTAGAAGGCCTGGCTCTCGTCGGCGTCCGCCACGTTCAGACACAGGTGGATGAACGGTGCCATGCGGCTACTCTCTGAGAGGGCGGCATAAATCCGCCCGGTATCGTCCGCCCCGTCTACTCCGCCCGATGACTACAGTTCCTCTCCGCCGGTGACGTTGAGTCGCTCGCCCTCCTTGTGCTCGGTGATGCCGAACTCGGTGGTGGCGTCGCCGCGGACCGTCCGGAACTCGTGTCGGTCGCCCGCATCCGTCTCGCGGACGCGGTACAGGAGAACGTACCACTTCTCGTTGTCGTCGTCGTACGCCGCTTCGAGCGGGCTCCAGGTGACGTTGCTCATGGAGAGAAGAACGCGCCGTAGGACGATAAGTTTGTCAGGCACGTGACTCGACGGACGGCACTGGAACGTGTTACCACAGCTTTATCATGAACTACTCTAACGGATTCGTCATGGCTGTCGACGACCCGACATCCGAGCCGCCGCCGGAGACATCGGCGGCGACGCTCGGACACGACCGGCCGGACGTCGAGGAGTATCGCGCCCTCGCGAGCGACCTGCGCGACGCCGTCGACGGGGGCGTCGAGTTCGACGAGTACGCACAGGTGTTGTACGCCACGGACGGGAGTATCTACGGGGCGCGTCCCGCCGGAGTGGTGTTCCCGACGGACGTCGAGGACGTCCAGCGGGCCGTCGACGTGGCCACGAGCCACGGCGTCCCCGTCCTCCCGCGGGGTGCCGGGTCGTCGCTCGCAGGACAGGCGGTCGGTCCGGGCTGTGTCGTGCTCGACCTCTCGCGGCACCTCGATTCGATACTCGACATCGACTCCGAGGCCCGCCGAGCGACGGTCCAGCCGGGTGTCGTGCAGGACCACTTCGACACCGCGCTCGAACCGCACGGGCTGAAGTTCGCACCCGACCCCGCCTCGTCGGCGCGGGCGACCGTCGGCGGCGGCATCGGCAACAACTCCACCGGGGCGCACTCCGTCCGATACGGGATCACCGACGCCTACACCGAGGAACTGAAAGTCGTCCTCGCGGACGGTTCGCTCATCCACACCCGGGAGGTCGTCATCGACTCCGAGGAGTACGAGGACATCGTCGAACAGGGCGGCCTCGAATCACACATCTACCGCATCGTTCGGGGCGTCGTCGAGGACAACGAGGCGGAGATAGAGGAACGCTACCCCACCCTGAAGCGATGCGTCTCGGGGTACAACCTCCACAAGGTCGTCTACGAGAACGACGCCGGCGAGCGCTGTATCAACCTCTCGAAGCTCCTCGTGGGCGCGGAGGGGACGCTGGGCGTGGTCGTCGAGGCGACGGTGAGTCTCGTCACCCGCCCGGAGGAGACGGCGCTCGTGCTCTACTGCTTCGACGACCTCGTCGACGCGATGCGAGCCGTCCCCGAGGCGCTCGACTACGGCGCGTCCGCGGTGGAGTTGATGGACGACGAGGTGTTCAGACTGGCGGCGGAGTCGACCGAGTACGCCCAGTACGTCGAAGGCATCCCCGAGGAGACGAAGGCGGCGCTCATGCTGGAGTTCGACTCGGAGCTCCACGGCGACTTCCAGGACGCAATCGCCGAGACGAACGCACACTTCCTGGAGGAAGAGGCCGACTTGCTCGGCGAGGTGCGGACGCACAGCGGTAAGACCGACGGCGGCGCGACGGCGGGGCAGGCACCGACGCCCGCCGCGGCGACTGCCTTCGCGGCTATCGAGGCGTACACGCCCGAGGCGCAAGAACGGATCTGGAAGCTCCGCAAGGCCGCGATTCCCCTCCTCATGTCGATGGAGGGCGACCCGAAGCCGTACCCGTTCATCGAGGACGCCTCGGTTCCCCCGGAGGAACTCGCCGAGTACGTCCAGCAGTTCGAGCAGGTGCTGGAGGAGAACGGCACGTCGGCGGCGTACTTCGCACACGCGGGCGTCGGCACGCTCCACATCCGGCCCATCCTCTCGCTGAAGGAGGAACAGGGCATCGAGACGATGCACGCCATCGCCGACGCCGTGACGGACCTCGTCTTAGAACACCACGGGGCCTTCTCGGGCGAGCACGGTGACGGCCTCGCGCGGACGGAGTTCAACCCCAAGATGTACGGCGAGGAGCTCTGGACGGCGTTCAAGCAGGTGAAGACGGCGTTCGACCCCGACTGGCTCATGAACCCCGGGAAGGTCGTCTTCCGCGACGACGACCCGACGGACATGCGCGAGCACCTCCGCTACGGCGCGGAGTACGCCTCCCTGGAACCACAGACGGCGCTGGACTTCTCCGACGAGGGCGGCTTCTCGCACCTGGTCGAACTCTGCAACGGCTGTGGCACCTGCCGACAGACCCGTTCGGACGTCATGTGTCCCACCTACCGGGCGTCGAAGGAGGAGATTCAGACGACCCGGGGCAGAGCGAACATGCTCCGGGCGGCCATCAGCGGCGACCTCCCCGAGGAGGAACTGTACTCCGAGCGCTTCCAGGAGGAGATTCTGGACCTCTGTGTCGGCTGTAAGGGCTGCAAGTCCGACTGCCCGACCGGCGTCGACATGGCGAAGCTCAAGACCGAGGTGAAACACCAGTACCACCAGCGGGAGGGGTCGTCGCGGCGGGAACGGCTGTTCGCCGACATCGACTCGTGGTCCCGTCGGGGGAGCGCCCTGGCTCCGGTCTCGAACTGGGCGACGAAGCTGCCCGGTGCGCGAACGGTGATGGAGTCCGTCTTCGGTATCGCAAAGGACCGCGAACTCCCGACGTTCACCCGCGAGACGCTCGTCGACTGGTTCGAGGCGCGCGGGGGCCCGCAGGTCCCCGAGTCCGACGCCGACCACCGCGTCCTCCTCTTCGCAGACACCTACACGAACTACTCGTACCCCGAACCGGGGAAGGCCGCCGTCCGGGTGCTGGAGGCGGCGGGCGTTCACGTACAGGTCCCGACCGACCTCGAACCGTCCGGACGGGCGGCGTACTCGAAGGGCTTTCTCGACACGTCCCGCGAGCGCGCGCAGGCGAACGTCGAGCGTCTCCGAGAGCGAGTCGGCGAGGGCTTTTCGGTCGTGTTCGTCGAACCCTCCGACGCCGTGATGTTCCAGGACGAGTACCGCGACCTGCTCTCTGGACCGGGGGTCGAACAGGTCTCCGACGCCGCCTTCGGCGTGTGCGAGTACCTCGACGTCCACCGCCTGGACGAGGCGCTGGAGACGCCGCCGGCCGAGTCGAGTGAGACGCTCACGTACCACGGCCACTGCAACCAGAAGGCGACCAACAAGGACCACCACGCCGTCGGCCTGCTCAGGAGAGTCGGCTACGCGGTCGACCCGCTCGACTCGGGGTGCTGTGGGATGGCCGGGTCGTTCGGCTACGAGAGCGAACACTTCGCGCTCTCGAAAGCCATCGGTCGCATCCTCTTCGACCAGGTCGACGCCAGCGAGGGGACGCAGGTGACGGCTCCCGGCGCGTCGTGTCGGTCACAACTCGGGGACAGAGACGACGGGTCGGAGCACCCGCCCCACCCCATCGAACTGGTCGCGCGCGCCCTCCGGTGAGATGGCCGACCTCCGAATCACGGTCGGTGACGGCACCCGCGAAATCTGCCTCGCAGCCGACTGGACGGACGACGCGCCGCGAACGAGGGAGAAAATCGCCGACGCCCTCCCCGTCGCGGGCGAGGCGGCGCGGTGGGGCGACGAACTGTACGTCTCGGTTCCCATCGACGCCGGACCCGAGAACGCCCGGTCCGTGGTCGACGTGGGGAGCCTCGCGTACTGGCCGGCGGGCGCGAAACTCTGTCTGTTCTGGGGACCGACGCCGGCCTCTGAAGGTGGGGAACCGCGGGCGGCGTCGCCGGTGAACGTCGTCGCTCGCGTCGCGGACGTGTCGGCGCTCTCGGACGTCGAAGGGGCGGCACACGTCCGGGTCGAACGCGGATAACACAGGGATTCGAGAGTCACCCGCGGACGTAGACGCCGGCGAACGCGCCGACCGTCACGCCGATGAGGTGTGCGTACTCGGCCGAGCCAGTGGTCGAGACGAAGTCGCTGAGGAGCAGCGCGAGCATTCCGATCCCTCCCGCGAGACCGACCGCGTACGCGAGCGTCGAGCGCGTCGAGGGACCGTCGCGGACGGTTCGGACGGCCACGAACGAGACCAGCGCGACGACGCCCGCGCTCGCGCCGACGGCCCCGCCCTCGACGCCCGTGAGGAGGTAGCTCCACACCTGCGCGGCGGTCCCGGCGAGCGCGCTGGTGGCGAAGAGCCAGTACCAGGTCGGCGCCGAGAGGTCGGCCTCCGCGAGCGACCCGAACACGACGAGAAAGAGGAGGTTCCCGAGGAGGTGGCCGACCGACTGGTGGGCGAGCGGGGCGAGAACCCACCCCGGGGAAGGGGTCGCGCTCGCGGCGAACCAGAACGTCATGGTCGGGAAACCGAACAGCCACCAGACGAGCGACTCGACGACGAACGCCGCCGCGAGGACCGCGACGAGCGTTGTCGTCGCCGGCCGCGTCGCTCGCCACGCGTGGAGTCGCGTACGAGCGTCGGTGACGCGTCCGTCCTCGACCATCACTCTCGTCCGAGGCTCGGGACGGCACCGAGAAAAGCGTTCTCTCGACTCAGACCCAGCCCTCTTCGACGAGCAGTTCGCCGTTGAGGAGCGAGGCGCCCGCGGCGCCGCGAATCGTGTTGTGCGCGAGGCAGTTGTACTTCACGCCGTGGGTCGTCTCCTGGATACCGCCGGCACAGACGGCCATTCCGTTCTCGCGGTCGCGGTCGAGCCGTGGCTGCGGACGCGACGGGTCGTCGAAGACGTGGATGAGTTGCTCGGGCGCGCTCGGCAGGTCGATACCGGGGAACTCGCGCATGGCCCGAGCGACCTCGTCGACCGACGGCTCATCGGCGAGGTCGGCGAAGACGCTCTCGAGGTGGCCGTCGAGCGTCGGAATCCGGTTACAGGAGGCGGCGACCTCCATCCCGTGGAGCGTCACCTCGCTTCCGTCGAACGCTCCCAGGAGCTTTCTGGACTCCGTTTCCATCTTCGACTCCTCGCCGCCGATGTGGGGGAGGGCGTTGTCGATTATCTCCATCGAGGTCACGCCGGAGTAGCCCGCGCCCGACACCGCCTGGAGCGTGGTGACGTTGACGCGTTCGAGGCCGAACTCGTCGAGGGCGGCGAGCGTCGGCACCATCGTGATGGTCGAGCAGTTGGGGTTCTTCACGAGGGCGCCGTCCCAGCCGCGCTCCTCGCGCTGGATCTCGATGAGGTCCAGGTGGCCGGGGTTGATCTCGGGGATGGTCAGCGGAACGTCCTCGGCCATCCGGTCGTTCGAGGAGTTCGACGAGACGACGTACCCCTCGTCGAGGAAGAGCGGTTCGACCTCCGCAGCCACCGAGGAGGGAAGCGAGGAGAAGAGCAGGTCGACGTCGTCGGCGACGTCGTCGGGGTGGGTTCGACCGACGGTCATCGACGCCACGTCGTCGGGGATGGGCGTGTTGACGCGCCACTTCGCGGCCTCGCGGTAGGACTTGCCCGCCGACTCCTCGCTCGCGGTCAGCGCCGCGAGTTCGAACGTCGGGTGGTCGTCGAGCAGTTGGATGAATCGTTGGCCGACCGCACCGGTTGCACCGAGGATACCGACTCGCACATTCATTGCCGTGTGCTTGTGTGGCACTCACATAAGACGCTTCGGAATCGGGCTAGATATCACAATCGTTCACTCACGAGCCGGTCGACGCAAAACTACTGGACGTTCGTCGGCTTATTTTCCATATCGGACGATCCTGTTCAGATACTGAGCGGGGGGAGCTGTCAGTCGTTCACTCGTCTCCGAGTGAGCACTCCGGACGCGCGCTCCTCTCGGTCCGGTGATACGAGTGAAGAACCGATAGAAACACGTGGGCCTTCCGAGAAGTACGGCCCAAATGTTCAGCAAGGTACTGGTGGCGAACCGCGGGGAGATCGCGGTCCGGGTGATGCGAGCCTGCGAGGAACTGGGCGTCCGGACGGTCGCCGTCTACAGCGACGCGGACAAACACGCGGGACACGTCCGGTACGCGGACGAGGCGTACAACATCGGCCCGGCGCGGGCGGCGGACTCGTACCTCGACCACGAGGCGGTCATCGACGCGGCGCGCAAGGCGGGCGCGGACGCCATCCACCCCGGTTACGGCTTCCTCGCGGAGAACGCGGAGTTCGCGCGGAAGGTCGAAGAGAGCGAGGTGACGTGGGTCGGCCCCACGAGCGACGCGATGGAGCGACTCGGCGAGAAGACCAAGGCCCGGAAGGTGATGAACGAGGCCGGCGTCCCCATCGTCCCCGGGACGACCGACCCCGTCGACTCACCCGAAGACGTCCACGAGTTCGGCGAGGAGTACGGCTACCCCATCGCGATCAAGGCCGAAGGCGGCGGCGGCGGCCGCGGGATGAAGATCGTCCGCGACCCCGACGAGGCGGAGGAGAAACTACAGAGCGCCAAGCGCGAGGGTGAGGCGTACTTCGACAATCCGTCGGTCTACCTGGAGCGCTATCTGGAAAAGCCCCGGCACATCGAGGTCCAGATCCTCGCCGACCACCACGGCAACGTCCGCCACCTCGGCGAGCGGGACTGTTCGCTCCAGCGCCGACACCAGAAGGTCATCGAGGAGGGCCCCAGCCCCGCACTCACCGACGAACTGCGGGAGAAGATCGGCGAGGCCGCCCGTCGCGGCGCCGACGCCGCCGACTACTACAACGCCGGCACCTTCGAGTTCCTCGTCGAGGAAGAACAGAGGGGAGACGACGAACTTCTCGGATCCGATGCGAACTTCTACTTCCTCGAAGTGAACACCCGCATCCAGGTCGAACACACCGTCACCGAGGAGATCACGGGTATCGACATCGTCAAGTGGCAACTCCGGGTCGCCGCCGACGAGGAACTCGACTTCGCGCAGGACGACGTCGAGATAGACGGTCACGCCGTCGAGTATCGGATCAACGCCGAGAACCCCGCCAACGAGTTCGCCCCGGCGACGGGCGGTTCCTTCGAGACGTACGACCCGCCGGGCGGCATCGGCGTCCGACTCGACGACGCCATCCGGCAGGGCGACGACCTCGTGACGGACTACGACTCGATGGTGGCGAAACTGATCGTCCACGCGAGCGACCGCGAGGAGTGTCTGGCGCGCTCCGAGCGCGCGCTCCGTGAGTACCAGATCGAGGGCTTCCACACCATCATTCCGTTCCATCGACTGATGATCTCCGACGAGGCGTTCCGCGCGGGGACGCACACGACGAAGTACCTCGACGAGGAACTCGACCGCTCGCGCATCGAGGCGGCCGTCGAACGCTGGGGGCCGGCAGAGGGGTCGGCCGAGGAAGACGACGAGGAGGTCACCGAACGCGAGTTCACCGTCGAAGTGAACGGGAAACGGTTCCAGGTGTCGCTCGAAGAGCGCGGCGCGCCCGCCATCGAACTCCCCGCCGGCGGCGGGGGTGGCGGCGGTCGGAGCCGTCCCGACGTCGCCACGGGGGACGACGACGGCGGTGCGGTCGCCGCCGACGGCGCGCGGGTCGAAGCCGAGATGCAGGGGACCATCCTCTCGGTCGAAGTCGAAGCGGGCGACGAGGTCGAGGCGGGCGACGTCGTCTGCGTCCTCGAAGCGATGAAGATGGAGAACGACGTCACCACCGAGGCCGGCGGCACCGTCGCGCAGGTGCTCGTCGGCGAGGGCGACTCGGTCGACATGGGCGACGTCCTCATCGTCATCGAGTAGTCGCCGGTCGGTTCTCTCTCGTCTCGCCACACGCCCTCCGCGTCCGGCGACGACAACCCCAACGTCAACAACGACAGCCTCGACGCCGGCACTGACGACGGTCCCGACGCCGACGCTGGCGGCGGTCCCGATGCCGACGATGCGCGCTACGCGAATGAGGAGGCCGTCGACGACCTCGCGACGGCGGTGAAAACCGTCGTCTGAGGGGTCGTGCTGCCCGTCATCGCGCTGTTCGGAGGCGCGCTCGGACGCGGGGGTGGTCAGGTCGCCCTGTTCCTGTTCGTCGGCGGGGTAGTGCTCGTCGCGCTCGGCTACTGGTCGCTCCCGGAGGTGTGAGCCGTCGCCTTCATACCCGGCTCGCGTCTTCTCCTCGCATGAACGAGACACGGCGCGCGCTGTTGGCAGAGTTGGCGAGCGGTCCCGTCTCCGGACCGGCGCTCGCCGAGCGCCTCGACGTCTCGCGGGCGGCCGTCTGGAAGCAGGTCGAAGCGCTCCGCGACGAGGGGTTCGTGGTCGAGTCGACGGACGCGGGTTACGTCGTCAGCGAGGTGCCGGAGTTCGGCGCGGGAGCCGTCGAGTACGGCCTCGACACCGGCTATCGAATCGAGTACCACGACAGCGTCGGGAGTACGAACGACCGCGGGCGTGAACTGGCGAAGGCGGGCGAGCGCGACATCGTGATTCTCGCCGACGAACAGACCGGGAGCAGGGGGCGACTCCGCCGGGCGTGGAGCGCGCCATCGGGCGGCGTCTGGCTGAGCATCGTCTTCCAGCCCGACTGTCCACCGGCGCACGCGCCCGTCTACACGCTCGCCGCGGCCGTGGCGACGACGCGGGCGGCACGGGAGGCAGGCGTCGATGCGAGCATCAAGTGGCCGAACGACGTCCTCGTGGTCTCCACGGACACCCCCGACGGTGGAACCGACCGCGGGGGCCGCAAACTGGCGGGTATCCTCACCGAGATGGAAGGGGAGGCGAACCGCGTCTCGTGGGTCCTCGTCGGCATCGGCGTCAACGCCAACATCGACGCCTCCGAACTCCCAGCAGGTGCGACGAGCATCCGGGACGAGGCGGGCGACGTCGAGCGACGGCTGTTCGTCCAGCGGCTACTGGAAGTCTTCGACGACCTCCGCGACGACCCCGACGCGATTCTGGACGCGTGGCGCGAGTACGCGGACACGCTCGGTCGTCGGGTGCGGATCGAGACGCCGACCGAGACTATCGAGGGCGAGGCCGTCGACGTCGAGTTCCCCGGCGCCCTCGTGGTTCGAACGTCCGAGGGGGACCGGGTGGTTCACACCGGAGACTGCGAGCACCTGCGGCCGGTGTGAGACGGTCTCTGTTCACGACCCGCTCAGCGGATCACGCGCTTCACGTCCGCCTGCCCGGCCCGCCGAACCACCGCCCGGACGGGGTCGTGCGCGCCGGCGAGGTTGTCGGAGTCGCCGTCGAGGACGAGCAGTTTCGCCGGCTTGCCCTCCCTGACGACGCCGTAGTCCAGTCCCGCGAGGTCGGCGCCGTTGACCGTCGCCATTCGAAGGACTTCCTCGGCCGAGACGTCCGAGAGCTTCGCGGCGAACTCCATCTCGCGGAACATCGACGGGGAGTTCAACATGACGTTGTCCGTCCCGAGCGCGACGGTCGTCGCCTCGGCGAGGCGTCGAATCGGCGGCGCGCCGACGTTCGTGACGAGGTTCGAGCGGGGGCAGACGGCGATGGGAATCTCCCTTTCCCTGACGCGGTCGAGATGCGCGGTGGTCGCGTGGACCATGTGCACCAGGAAGTCGGGGTCGAGGTCGATGGCGGCGTCCACGTCGTCGGCGTCGCGCTCGCCGGCGTGGATGCCGAACAGTTTCGCTGCCTCCCGGGTGGCCTCCCGAACCGCGGCGAAGTCGCCGTCGCGCGCGCCGCTCGCCCCGAAGCCGTCGCTCGCCTGCATCGCCTCTTGTGTCTCCCGACCGAGGAGAACCGCGTCGATGTCGAGGCCCTCTCTCGCCCGTTCGAACGCCTCGACGCCGGGGACGCCCCCCTCGCGGAACTCGACGCAGGCGGCGGTGCCGGTCGCCTCCATGAACCGGAGCGAGCGGCGCATCGCGGCGGCCTTCTCCTCGGCGGAGGCCGCGCGGAGGAGCCGGTGTTTGAGGCCGTCCGGCGGCGCGACGAGGTCGTCGAGCGACAGTCCCGCGCCGGCCTCCTTGGCGATGGAGTCGCCGATGTGCGTGTGAGCGTTGACGAACGCCGGGCAGACGAGGTCCGTTGAGTCGGTCTCCCGCCTTTCGACGGCTTCGATCCGTCCGTCCTCGACGACGACCCGTCCCTCGACGGGTTCGAAGTCGCGGCCGACGAGGATGGTCCCCTCTACGTGCATCGGTTCGCCCTGGGGCTGGCACGTCCTTGAAGCTGTAGGTTCGTCGAACACGAGTACCGGGGTCGCCGCTCACACCGTCGCGACGCCGCGGAACTCGAACCGTGCCCCGCCGCCGTCTGCCTCGGTGAGTCGGACGTCCCACCCGTGCGCCTCCGCGATCTCCCGGACGATGCTCAGCCCGAAGCCGGTCCCATCGGGGTTCGTCGAGTAGCCGGCCTCGAACACCTGGTCGCGCTCTTCGGGGGAACGCCCGGGCCGTCGTCCGCGACGAAGAAGCCGTCCGGCAGGTCGCCGACGGTCACCGTCACCCCGCTCTCGCCGTTCGCGTCGGCGTCGTCCGTCGGTCGACCGTCGGGGGAGACGTGTTCGACCGAATCGCCGGCCTGTGGACGGTTCTCCGTGGGACCGTGTTCCACGCAGTTCCGAAACAGGTTTTCGAGGAGCCGCTGGAGTCGGCTCTCGTCCGCGTGGAGGGTCGCCTCCGTCTCGACGACGAGCCTCGCGCCCGACTGCTCGATCGAGTGCCAGCAGCGCTCGGCGAGCGCCGGGAGCGCCACCGTCGTCAGGTCGAGGGTGCCCTCGCCCTGTCGCGCCAGCGTGAGCAGGTCGTCTATCAGCGACCACATCCGGTCGTGTGCGCGCTCGACGCTCGCGAGGTGCTCGCTGTCGTGTTCTTGTCGCGCCAGTTCGAGCCGGCCCTGCGCGACGTTCAGCGGGTTGCGCAGGTCGTGGCTGACGATGGCCGCGAACTCCTCGAGGCGGTCGTTCTGTCGCTGGAGCCGTCGCTCGCGCTCTGCCCGCTCGGTGACGTCGCGGATTATCCCGACCCGCGAGAACCCGAACCGGTCGTCGCCGACCCGTGTGAACCGAATCTCGGCCGGGAACCGCGCCCCCTCGCCGGTCACGAACTCGTACTCGATGGCTCCGACGTCGCGGGTGCCGGCGTCGAGTTCCCGGCGCAGTTCGTCGGCCCGGTCGACCGTCTCGTCGGCGATCCAGTCGTCCACGTCGGTGCCGAGCAGGTCGTCTCGGGGAACGCCCTTCATCGTCACGTACGCCTCGTTGGCGTACGCGATGGTCCCGTCGGTCTCGATGGCGTAGACGGCGTCCGGAAGCGCTTCGAGGACGGTTCGGTACCAGTCGCGCCCCCGGCCGGAGCGGCCGGCGGCCTCGCGGCCGACGCAGACGACGTATCCGTCGCGCTCGTCGTCCGAGTCGTCCGAGTCGTCCGAACCGTCGGCGTCACCGTGGGTCGTGACGGCGAACTCGTAGTCGAGTCGGTCGCCGTCGGCGGTGAGGACCGTCACGTCGAACGGCCCTTCGCCCGCGTCGGCGTCGGCGATTCGCTGGCGGACGGATGCGGCGTCGACGAACAGGTCGTCGGTCGATAGCGACGACAGCGCCTCGTCCGTGTGACCGGTCGCCTCGGTCACCGCCCGGTTCCACTGCGTGAACTCACCGGCCGCGTCGAAGACGACGAACAGGTCGGAGACGGAGTCGAGGAGGTCACAGGAGAAGGTCGCCGCGACCGGAGAGCTATCGCGGTCCACTCGACCTGTTACTGCCCGGCGGCGCATAAGCGTTGGTGCGGGCGACGCTCACTGGAACTCGTCGAGTGTGGCGTTCAGCCCCGCGCGCACGTCGCTCACGAGCGCCCCCTCGATGTCGAGGCCGAGGACGTCGACGGCCGCGCGGCCGACCCCGTCGGTCTCCGAGCGGGGACAGTAGACGCCCAGCCGCCACTGCTGTTCCTGCGCCGTGCGGAGCGCCGACACCAGCGGCGAGGCCTTCCCCAACTCCCGAATGTCGCCGTTGACGACCACGCGCGACGTCGACTCCGTCATCGACGGCGGGGAGGGGACGTCGACCACGACGTTCTCCGCCGGGAGGTCAGCGCGGTCGGCAATCTCGCGCTCGAACGCCTGCAGTTCCGCGTGCGAGGCGGCCAGGAGGGAGGGGGGAACGTCGCCGTGTTCGGCCCACACCGCGCGCTTGAACAGCCGTCGGGTGTCGAGTCGCTCGGCGTACGTGCTCGTCTCGGGCGTCATCCGGAGCGCCGAGACGAAGTCGTAGTCGTCCATCCGCCGGAGGTCGTCGGCGGAGATGTCGGGCGTCTCCAGCAGCCGTTCTGCGGCCCGCCGGAGCATCGCCTTCGAGATGCGCGCGACGGGGTGTGCGTAGACGGTGGGGTTCATCAGCGCCCGTGCCAGGAGGAGCGACTCCGCCGTCTGGACGTTTCCCTCCCGCAGCACGAGTTCGCCGTCGACGAACGCCAGTTCGCGGACGAGTCGCTCGTGGTCGATGGTGCCGTACGGAACGCCGGTGTGGTGGGCGTCCCGCACGAGGTAGTCCATGCGGTCGACGTCGAGTTCGCCCGAGACGAGTTGGCCGTACCGACCCTCGCCACGGACGAGTCCGGCCACCTCCTTCGGGTCGATGTCGTGGTCGACGAGGACGCGTCCCACCGCTCCGGTGGTGACCAGGTCTTCGACGTCGTCGTGGTACTTGCCGGTGTGACGGTAAACGACGCTCTCGACGTTGTGGCTGAAGGGGCCGTGGCCGACGTCGTGTAAGAGCGCTGCCGCGCGGATTCGCTCGGCCGTGACGCCCTCGACGCCGAGGTTGTCGAGCGCGCGCGTGGCGAGGTGGTAGACGCCGAGCGAGTGCTCGAACCGGGTGTGGTTTGCGGAGGGGTAGACGTACTTCACGGTACCCAGTTGGGTGACGCGGCGGAGTCGCTGGACGGCCGGCGTGTCGATGAGCGCCTCGGCAACGCCCCCGACCTCGATGTGGTCGTGGACGCTGTCCTTGATAGCCAGCATGGCGGGTGGTGGGTCGGCATCGGACAAAAACCGTCGGGTGGGTGGTGCGTCCGGAAGACGTCGTCGTGATCGCTGGAGACGTCGTTCAGCGGGGGTGAGACACGTATCACCGAGTACGGGGCGGTGTCGTCGAAGTCGACGGCGGTCCGAGGGTCGTCGTGACTGATGGTCCGAGGGTCGTCGTGACTGATGGTCCGATGGTCGTCGTGACCGATGGTCCGGGGTTCGTCGTGACCGATGGTCCGAGCGTGAACACCGCGCGACGCACGGGCGCGGTGGACCGCTGCCTCTCGCCTCCCCACCCGGGTGCTCGCGCCCGGAGGCGCGAGCGGCCCCTCGCGCGTTCGCTCGTTTCACTCGCTCTCACGCGCCGACCGCCTCAACGGAGCGGTCGCACGTGGCGTCGCGGCTCCGCGTCCGTTCCCGTGAGTGAAACGAACGGGAGCCGACGAGACCAGCGGGCTCGCCAGACGAGCCGCGCGCGAGGTCTGTCAGTAAAACGAGTGACGGCTCGGTGAAACGACGTTGCTCCGGTGGTGTGGGGTCACCGCGCCCGTGTTCCGCGCCGTCACCGGTCCACTTCCCGACCACCGAGCGGACACTCACGGCACGTCCATCCACAGCCTCTCGCGTCTCTCTGGTCGCGAATCGCAAACGGTCAGAAGCGCGTGAACGCACCGTTCGTCGCCCGAGCCAGCGCGTCCGCCTCGGTCTCAGTCGTCCGTGCTCGCGGGGTCGACGACGTCCCCGTCTTCGATGTCGTCGACGACGTCCCTGTGCGTCAGGTCGGCGTCGCGCCACGTCCCCTGCTTGTACCAGATGACCGCGACGGCGGCGCCGACGATGTTCGAGACGACGAACGACCACCAAATGCCGCTCGGTCCGAACTCCTGGGCGCCGAACCACGCGACGGGCAAGCGCACGACACCGAGCGCGAAGATGGCGACGGCGGCCGATATCATCGTCTTGCCGGCCCCGCGGAAGCTCCCGCTGTACGCCCGCAGGACACCGAGGAGACCGAACGTCGGGGCCACGGTGCGGAGGAAGTTCGCACCCTCCCTGACGACCTCGGGGTCGGTCGTGAAGACGGCGACGATGGGTTCGGTGAAGAAGAAGACGACGACGCCCATCGCCGAGAGGATGACGAACATCGTCTTCGCGGCGAAGTCCGCGGTCGCCTCGGCACGGTCGGGTTTCCCGGCGCCGATGTTCTGGCCCGACATCGTCTCGACCGCCTGTGCGACCGCGATGGCGGGGAGGAAGATGACCGAGAACACGCGGGTGCCGATGCCGAACGCGGCGACGACAGTCGTCGAGAAGAGGCCGACGACCACGAGGAGGAAGTTCACGGAGAGGGCTCTCCCGGTGACCTCCACCGAGGCGGGCCCGCCCAGCGCGGCGATGCGCCGGAAGTAGTCGAGGTCGGGGAACATCTCCCGCGGGCGGATGCGTACGCCGCGGGTCCCCTTGAGCATGATTGCGAGGCCGACGAACAGCGCCAGCGAGCGGGAGAACACCGTCGCGTACGCCGCGCCGGCGACGCCGAGTTCGGGGAACACCCACCAGCCGAAGATGAGGAACGGGTCGAGGACGACGTTGATGCCGACGGAGCCGAACATGACGAGCATCGGGGTGATGGTGTCGCCGTAGCCGCGCATCAGCGAGATGAACACGAGGAAGCCGAAGAGGAAGACGATACCGAGCGAGATGACCTGCATGTACGCCGTCGCGCCCGGGAGCACCTCGGGGAGGCGCCCAGCAGTCGAAGGACGTCCTCGACGAAGAAGTAGCCGCCCGCGCCGAGGACAACGGACGCGAGGACGGCGAACGTCATCGTCTGTGAGGCGGCGTACTCGGCTTCGGCCTCCTCGCCGGCGCCGACGTACTGCGCGACGAGGACGCTCCCGGCGATGGAGATACCGAAGCCGAAGGAGATGAGCAAGAAGACGAGGGGGAAGCCGAACGAGATGGCCGCCAGCGCCTCCGTCGAGTACTGGCCGAGCCAGAAGGTGTCGGCGAGGTTGTACGCGGTCTGGAGGAGGTTCGTGATGACGATGGGGAGCGCCAGGTAAAAGAGGGGCTTGCCGATACCGCCGCTGGTCAGGTCGAACTCCTCCTTGCTCTTGAACAGCCCCGACAGGCGGTCGAGGACGCTCATTCGGCGGCCTCCCGCCGGGGGTCGCCCTCGCCGCCCTCGCGCCCCTGAGCCATGAGGTGGTCGTCGACGTAGGCGTCGAGCAGCGCGCGCGTCTCTTCGAGCGGGTGTCCGACGGCGACGTTCCGGGTGTACGCGCCGACGATGACGTCGACGACGAACGAGGCGGTCGCTTCGGGGTCGACGTCGCGGAAGACGCCCTCCTCGATGCCCGTCTCGATGAGCGTCTCGATACGCGAGCGGACGACGTCGTCGACCGCCGTGAGGCGCTCGCGGTACGCCTCCTCGTAGGGTGCCTGCGCCTTCACTTCGAGCATCGCCGTGTGGAAGGCGGGGTAGTCGGCCTCGTCGTCCTCCGCGGAGAGACACTCGTCGAACAGCGCGTGAAGCCGCTCGGCGGCGTCGGCCCCCGGGAGTTCGTCCAGTCGGCCCTCGTACCACGACGCGAGCGAGTCGAGGAACGTCGTGAGGAGGTCGCGCTTGGTGTCGTAGTGGTAGTGGAGGGCGGCTTTGCTCAGGTCCGTCTCGTCGGCGATGTCCTGCATCGTCAGGTTCGCGTAGCCGTGCGCACAGAGGGCGCGGCACGTCGCGCGAACAACCGTCTCGCGGGGCTCGTCTGACATTCGGTGTTCGAACTGACTAACTGGTCAGTCAAGTATCCACGGATTCGCGCGCGAGGCTGTCGGGGCCTCTCCTGGGACGGCTGCGCACACCCCGGACGGCCGCCGCCGCGCGTCGATGCAGGAAGCTTCAAACCGCCGCTCCACAAAGCAGGGCTCTATGGTGACGTTCCTCGCCGGTGGGACGGGGACGCCCAAACTCCTCGACGGCCTCGGTCCCGATGGGCCCGTCGCGCCGAGCGACGTGACCGTCGTCGGGAACACCGGCGACGACGTCGAACTCGGCGGTCACCTCGTCTGCCCCGACGTCGACACGGTGCTGTTTCACGGCGGCGACGTCCTCGACCGCGACCGGTGGTGGGGCATCGCCGGTGACACCACCGAGACGCACGACGAACTCCACCGACTCGCGGACGCGGCCGGACTCGGCGACGGCCCGCGGTACCTCCCCGACGACGCCCAGGTCGCGGGGAGAGAGATCGCCCGCTGGCGGCGCTTCTCGGGCGTGGCGGAGTTCATGGAGATCGGCGACCGCGACAGGGCCGTGCACCTCACCCGGACGAGCCTCCTCGACGAAGGGAGGTCGCTGACAGAGGTGACGCGGACGCTCGCCGAGGCGTTCGGTCTCGACGTCGACCTCGTGCCGATGAGCGACGACCCCGTCGCGACCATCGTCCACACCGTCGAGGGCGAGATGCATTTTCAGGAGTACTGGGTGAGTCGGCGCGCCGAGCCCCAGGTAGAGGAAGTGGAGTTCCGCGGGGCCGACGACGCCGAACCGACCGCCGAAGTGCTCGACGCCCTCACCGACCCGGTCGTCGTCGGTCCCTCGAACCCCGTGACGAGCATCGGTCCCGTCCTCGCACTGTCGGGCGTCGAGGCGGCGCTGGCCGAGACGCCGGTCGTCGTCGTCTCGCCGTTCGTCGGCCGCGAGGTGTTCTCCGGCCCGGCGGCGCAATTGATGGAGGGCGTCGGCCTCGACCCCTCGACCGCGGGCGTCGCCGACGCGTACCCCTTCGCCGACGCGTTCGTCCTCGACACCGCGGACGGGACAGAACTAGGTCGCCCCGTCGTTCGAACGGACACCCGCATCGACGGCCCCGGTGACGCGGGGCGCGTCCTCGACGCGGTCTGGGAGGCGCTCGACCGAGTCGCCGGACCCGAGGGGCCGAGATGACGCGCGAGTCGTCGCCGCGACTCGTCCTCGCGAGCCTCTCGGGGGAAGCGGACGCCGGGTGGGCGTGCGACGGGAGCCTGTGGGCGGACCTCGCGATGCTCGGCGGCATCTCCCTCGACGGGAAATCGAGAGACGCCGCCCGGGCGCTCGTGGCCCGCGACCGCTCGGAGTTCCTCCCGCCGGACCCGCTCGTCTTCGTCGACTTTCAGCTCGCCGTCCTCGCCGACACGCCCGTCTGCGCGGGGGTGAACGTCCGCAGTGCGACCGTCGCCCCCGTCCGGGAAGTCGCGCGGCTGTGTGCGGCACACGACGCGGCCGTCGAGATAAACGCCCACTGCCGCCAGGCGGAACTGTGTCGCGTCGGCTGCGGCGAGTCGCTTCTCCGGGACACCGACCGGCTCTGTGAGTACGTTACCGCGGCGGCCGAACAGGGAGCGGAGGTGAGCGTGAAGGTCCGCGCGGAGGTCGACGGCGTCGACCTCGCGGAGACGGCCCGTCGGGTCGAGGAGGCGGGGGCGACCGTCTTTCACGTCGACGCCATGGACTCCGAGGACGTCGTCGCGAGCGTGGCCGACGCGGCGCCCGACCTCTACCTCGTCGCCAACAACGGCGTCCGCGACCGCCGGACGGTGAGCGAGTACCTCGATTACGGTGCGGACGCCGTCAGCGTCGGCCGGCCGAGCACCGACCCGCGCGTCCTCCAGCGCGTCCGCGAGGCCATCGACGGCTGGTTCGACGCGCGGGACGGGTCGAGGCCCGTGTCGGATGACCGCCGGACCGCCTCCGACGCCGACGCCCGCTGACTCCCCGACAGCGACCGCCCGGCCGTCGACGGTGACGCCGTCGTCGCCGGCGCGCCCGAGTGCCTCAAGGAGCAGTTCGCACTGGTGATGGACGGCGCTACAGTCGAGGCTCCGAGCAGTGGCGAGGTCGTCGGCCCACGCGTCACTGCCACTGTCGGCCGCGTCGCTGTCGGTTCGGGAACGAGAGAGCACGGGGCAGCGACGTCTCGGTGTGCGCGCCGCGAGTACGGAGAGGGAGGCGGTCGCTCAGGGCCCGGGTCGGTCGTGCGCAGTGTCGGGAGGAGAGTTACGCCGAGGCGGCCTGGCTGCTGGATTTCTTGCGGGTGATGTAGCCGGCGATGCGGTTGCGGACGCCCTTCGACTCGACGTTCGTGAGCTTCATGACGCTGTCCTTGTTCGTCTCGAAGTCCGTGTTGAACGCCTGCGGGTACCGCTCCAGGAGCATGTTCCCGAGCTGTTTGACGTACTTGGGCTTGATGGCCATACCCGACGGTTGCTCGCTGGCGCACAAAAACGATTCGTTACGCGTCGTCGGCCGCCCGGGGAACCCACACGACCGGAGCCGACTCACTCACCGGCGGACGTGCCGACGCACGCCGAGCGCGACGACGACGAGCGCGGCGACGAACGCGCCGACGCCGAAGCCGGGGACGGCCCCGCCGGTCGAGCCGCCGCCTTCGGCAGTGGCGTTGGCGGTGCCGTTCGCGCTCGCGTTCGTTCCTCCGTCGCCGCTCGCGTTCGTTTCGGTCGCGTTCGCGCTCGCGGTTGCGTTCGCGCTCGCGTCCCCTCCAATCGCGCCCCCGACCGTCTCGTTCGCGGCTTCGAGCCCCGCGGTCCCGTTCGCGAGCGCCGCACCGGTCACGTCCTCGACGGTCTCGCGGGCGTCGTCGACCGCGTCCGACTCGGCCGAAACCGGGGTCTCGGCGGGCGTCTCGGTCGGCGTCGTCTCCTCGCTGACGACGATGACGGTCGTCGAGGCGCGCGAGGCACCGTCGGCGGCGAACAGCGTGTACGACCCGGGTTCGACCCCCACGAGGTCGAGGTCGACCTCCCACGTGCCGCTCGCGGCGTCGACGTCGGCCTCGGCGGTCGTGACGGTCCGCCCGCTGGCGTCGGCGAGGTCGACGAAGACGGCCGCTCCGTCGCCGCGGTTCGCCGTCCCCGTCACCGTGACGACGTCGTCCCCGACGAGCGTCCCGTCCGCGGAGACCGGGTCGATGCTGAGCCGTGGCGTCGCCCCGCGGAGCGACAGTTCGATCACCTCGTCGCCGCCGTAGGCCGCTCTCACGAGGTCGACCGCCTGCCGCTGGGTCACGCCCGTGGGGAGGGCGTCGCGGCCGAGCGTCGTCGTCGACGCGAAGCGCCCGTCCGCGCGCGGGCTGACGACGAGGAGCCGGTACGTCCCGCGCCGAGTGAACGACTCGTACGTCGCGGTGAACGCGCCCCCCGAGACGCGTTCGGTCTCCATGTCGCCCGCCGCCCCGTCCTCTCCGAGGAACCGTCCGCGGGGGCCGACGAGGTAGAGGCGGACGTCGCCCGAGTCGAACGTCGTGGCCCCCGTAATCTCGACGCTGTCACCGACGCCCGCGGCGACCGTCCCGGGCGACGCCGTGGCGTTCACCGAGGTGCCGCGTGCGTCTTCGACGTCGGTCAGTGGTTCGGCGGCCGCCGAGGGGGGAGTCGTCGCCCCGGCGACGACGCCCGGCACCGCGGCGCTCACGACGAGCCACCAGACGATCAGTGCGGTCACGACTCGGCGCGCGCTGTGGCTTCGGTGGGGGTTCGGTCGTCGCATCGTCTCTCGTATCGACCGGGACCACTGCGAGCGACGGTATCACTGTTCGGGTCGGGAAATCACGGCTGATACTGGTCGACGCGTCAACGTCGCGTCAGCGCCGCTCGTGCCAGCCGGTTTCGGCCGAGAGCCGCGCGAACGCCTCTCTCTCTCGGGTCCCCCCGCACCGCTCGACCACGCGCTCGAAGTACGCGAGGCGGTCGAGGAGGACGTCGGTGTCGTAGTCAGAGACGTCGAGGCGCGAGGCGGCGACGGTGGCGTCGACGACGGCGTAGAAGCCGCGGTTGACGGTGAACGGGCGCTCGCGTTCGACCCCGCTCTCGCCGGGCGTGAGCCGCCACCGCTCCCAGCGGGTGTCGTCCTCGCGGCCCTCGTCTGTCCGCTCGGCCCGGACGCGGACCCACGCGTCGGCCGAGTCCAGCACCGGCTCTTCCTCCTCGCGAATCGTGAGCGCCGCGTCGACGAAGTCGTGGGCGTCGGCGACGAACTGGACGACGCCCCCGCCCTGTCGGTGGAAGTTCCGGCGCGTTCGCGTGTTCCCCCACGTCACGGCCTCGACCGGGGTTCGCGCCCCGGCGTCGACACCCGCGTCGGGCGCGTGGAGGCCGAGCGCCGCGACGTTCCACAGTCCGTTCGGCCCGAGCGTGGTCACGACTGACTCCGTCACCCCGTCGAGTGCGACCGGCCAGGCGCGCTCGTCCGTCTCGACGTCGTTGATTTCGTCCGACTCGTTCGATTCGTCCGTCCCGTCGACCGCGTTCGACTCGTTCCCCGAGGGCACGGACGTCACACCTCCCAGCCCCGTTCGAGCGCGATGAAGACCGCGGCCGCAGTGAGGTCGGCGGTCGTCCCCGGGTTGATGTCCCGCTCGACGTACTTCTCGGCGAGGGCGGCGGCGGCGTCGAGGTCCGTCCCCACGTCGGTCGCGCTCTCCTGTACCTCGCGGGCGACCCGTTCGCCGTGCTGGGTTCGAACGAGGCTGTCGGGTTCCTCGGCCAGTAGCCGGAGGAACGCCCGGGCGACCCGTTCGGTCGCGGGGCCGTCGTCGTCGAGGATTCCCTCGCTGGCGGCGAACGAGCGCGGGAACCCCTCGACCCACTCGCGGGCGTTCGCGTCTATGGGTGAGGAGCGATCCATGACGTCCCAGAGCGTCAGCCCTCGCTCGCGCACCGTCGGCGTGGCGTCGGCGGCGAGGCCGACGTCGGGGAGGTCGATATCGGAGGGGAGGGCGCCGACGGCGACGTCGACGTACTCGAACGCGCGGTAGAACCCACAGGCGTCTTCCACCGTGGTCGCGGCACACACCCCGCGAACCGACTCGGGGGTGAGCGGTCCGTCGGCGGCCGCCCGCACGAGCGGTACGAGGTCCAACAGACAGCCGAACTGGGTGTTCCCGCCCCGCTGGTGGCGCATGCCCTCGACGCTCTCTTCGAACGCGGCGCCGAGTTCGCCACCGGCCTCGGCGGTGCGGAGTCCCGAACCGGCACCGACCGCCCCCGCGAGGAAGTGCTCGAACCGGAGGTCCTCGTACTCGCGGTGGCGGTCGACGTTCCCCGGTTTCGGGGTTCCGGACGCTTCGAGGAGAAGCGCTAGCAGGGCGTTGTCCGCCGGGGTTCGCATACTCGTCCGTAGTCGAGCGAGTGGTAAAGACGCTGCGCGTCGGCGTCGGACAGTGTGCAGGAAAACAGAGGACCACCCGAGGGGGAGGTGAGGGGGGAGAACTCGGGGCCTCTACTCGATTGAAATAGCCGGACGCACTTCAACTCGTTCACACGTTTCGCCCGTTTCTTTCAGTTGTCGAAGCCGTTCGCGATGGGGGGTCAGAACCGCTCGGCTCTGCTCGCGGCGACCCACGCGTTCGTCGGCGTGCCGTCGGGGACGCGCGTGGTGCGGCCCTGGAGCGCGTCGACGCGGCCGGCGAACGTCCACTTCCTGTCCTGCCACGTCTCCTCCGTGTCGGATGCGGCGGCCGCCGCTGCGACCTCCTGGTCGCGCAGGTGTGCCGAGAGGACGGCCGCGATGGCCGCCGCCTCGTCCTCGCTCGCGTCGTCGGGAATCGAGAGCTCCATGTCAGATGGGGAGGTTGCCGTGTTTCTTGTCGGGCTGGTCGCCGCGTTTCGTCTTCAGCATCTTCAGGTCCTCGACGAGTCTGGCTCTGGTTTCGGCGGGCTCGATGACGTCGTCGACGAAGCCGCGGTCCGCCGCCGTGTAGGGGTTGGCGAACTCCTCGCGGTACTCGTCGATGAGTTCCTGTCTGCGCGCGTCGGGGTCGTCGGCGGCTTCGAGTTCGCTGCTGTAGAGGATGTTCACCGCTCCCTGGGGCCCCATGACCGCGATTTCGGAGGTGGGCCACGCGTAGTTGACGTCGCCGCCGATGTGTTTCGAGGCCATGACGCAGTACGCCCCGCCGTAGGCCTTGCGGGTGATGACCGTCAGCAGCGGGACCGTCGCCTCGGAGTAAGCGTACAGCAGTTTCGCCCCGTGGCGGATGATGCCGCGGTGCTCCTGGTCGGTGCCGGGCATGTACCCCGGAACGTCGACGAAAGTGAGGATGGGGATGTTGAACGCGTCGCAGAAGCGGATGAAGCGCGAGCCCTTCATCGAGGCGTCGACGGTGAGGGTGCCGGCGTTCGAGCGGGGCTGGTTCGCGACGACGCCCACCGAGTGACCGTCGAGGCGGCCGAAGCCGACGACGATGTTGCGCGCCCAGCCGTCGTGGACCTCGAAGAACGAGCCCTCGTCGACGACGCTGTCGACGACGTCGGTCATGTCGTAGGGTTTCTGCGGCTTGTCCGGGACGACGTCCGTGAGTTCGGTCGTCTCACGAGCGGGGTCGTCCCACGGCTCCACCCGCGGTGGGTCCTCGACGTTGTTCTGGGGGACGTACGAGAGTAGCCGCCGAATGTTGTCGAGCGCCTCCTCCTCGCTGTTGAACGCCTTGTGAGCGACCCCCGTCTTCTGGGCGTGGGTCTTCGCGCCGCCCAACTCCTCGAAGCTCACCTCCTCGCCCGTGACCGTCTTGATGACGTCCGGGCCGGTGATGAACATGTGGGAGGTGTCCTGCACCATGAAGATGAAGTCGGTGATGGCGGGCGAGTACACCGCGCCGCCGGCACACGGCCCCATGATGGACGAAATCTGTGGGACCACGCCGGACGCCTGCTGGTTGCGGTGGAAGATGTCCGCGAAACCGGCCAGCGACTTCACGCCCTCTTGAATCCTCGCCCCGGCGGAGTCGTTCAGGCCGACGATGGGTGCGCCGACCTCCATCGCCTTGTCCATCACCTTGCAGATCTTCTGAGCCATCACCTCACCGAGGGAACCGCCGAAGACGGTGAAGTCGTGGGCGAAGACGAACACCGTCCGGCCGTCGACCTCGCCGTAGCCCGTGACGACGCCGTCGCCGGGAAGCTTCTTCTCTTCCATCCCGAACTTCGACGTTCTGTGGGTCCGGAACTTGTCGAACTCGTTGAACGTGTCGTCGTCGAGGAAGTAGTCGATCCGCTCGCGGGCGGTCATCTTCCCCTTGTCGTGCTGCTTGTCGATGCGGTCTTGCCCGCCGCCCAACAGCGCACGCTCGCGCTTCTCGCGGAGTTCGTCGATCCGGTCCTCCATCGTCATGTCGGACCACCCAGTATCATTGGCGGAACGTGTACGACCCGGTGCAAAAGGATTCCGGGATATCGAGGCGCGGGGGTGTGGTCGCTTTCAGAGACGACGTATCGATGCGTCGGGTGCTCGAAGCGCTCGGGGCTGGCGACGGGCGTCGTGGCTGGGCGCGGAGCGTGTAGTTCGTGTGGGGCTAGGGGTGGTCGGGAGATGAGAGCCGTATGCGACCCTCGCGCAGTCGCTCACTCGTCCGAAGCGTTCTCACCGACCAGTTCGTCGAGGCGGTCGAGATACTCCTCCCGCGGGACCTGATACAGGTCCCGGTAGTCGACGCCGCCTCGAACGAATCGGGCGGCGAGGTCAGTCGCCCCGGCGACGGCCTCGGCGCGGGAGTCGTACCGCTCGGCGGGGGCCTCCACTTCGGGCTCTAAGAAGAGCGACACGTGCCAGGTGTCGGTGGGGACCTGTGACGCCCCGGGACGTCGCTTCCGCGACCCGTTCGTGACGTAGATGGTCGGCATGCAGGGGGCGGGGAAGTCCTTCGTGTTGAACACGTCCGGGCGGTACGCGAGGACGCTCCGTCCCTCGTGTTCGTCGGCCCACACCTGCCACCCCGCCGGCAGGTCGTCGTAGCTCATGGGCGAGTGGAGGGCTTCCCGCCTGAAGAGCGCGACGGTCCGGTTCAGTCCCCTCGGGTCGGCGCCGTGCATCGAAAACATGGCGCTCATATCACATTTTAGGGGAAGGTTTATCTGCGTCGGAATCTCACCACTCAAGTAGCCTCGGATATCGGCCCGAGTCGCCGCCCCCGTGCACTGTCAGCTGGCTACGTCGTTCTCGCAGAAACCGCCGAAGACCTGTGTCGCCGCGCGGAACGGGTGGTATGAACACGCATGCCACGAACAGACCCCCCACTCCCACTGACGGTCGCATTCGACGTTTGTCGCGCACAGTCCGTCCCCGTTCTCGGCGCACCCGGTCCAGAAACTCCGACACCGAACAATGAGCAGTGAACTCGAGACACTAGAAGACCTGAGCAAGCATTATCAAGACTCCGTGCCCGCGGACCTCCGCGAGGCGAAGAGCTTCGACTGGTACCTCTCGGAGGTGTACGACGACCCGAAGGTCGCCCGCAACGCCCACCAGCGCGTCGCGGACATGTTCGACCACTACGGGACCACCTACGACGAGGACGCCGGCATCGTGGAGTACCTCATGGCCTCCGAAGACCCGCTGCACGACGGCGAGAACGTCTTCTACGGACGAGAGGTCCACGAGTCCATCCACGAGTTCGTCAACAAGGTGAAGTCGGGCGCTCGCGGACTCGGTCCCGAGAAACGCATCAAACTCCTCTTGGGGCCGGTCGGCTCCGGGAAGTCCCACTTCGACTGGATGGTCCGGCGGTACTTCGAGGACTACACGATGCGCGACGACGGCCGGATGTACACCTTCCGGTGGACCAACCTGGGCGACGTCATCCGCGACCAGGACCCCGCCGACGACACGGTCACCTCGCCGATGCACCAAGACCCCATCGTCCTGCTCCCCCAGGAGCAGCGCGACATCGTCCTCGAACGCCTGAACGGGTCGCTCGACGCGCCGTACACCGTCCGCAACGAGCAGTCGCTCGACCCCGCCAGCGAGTTCTACATGGACAAGCTACTGGCGCACTACGACGACGATCTCCAGTCGGTGATGGAGAACCACATCGAGATTGTTCGACTGGTGGCGTCGGAGAACAAACGCCAGTGCATCGAGACGTTCGAGCCGAAGGACAAGAAGAACCAAGACGAGACCGAACTCACTGGAGACGTCAACTACTCGAAGCTCGCCGTCTACGGCGAGAGCGACCCGAGAGCGTTCGACTACTCCGGCGCGTTCTGCAACGCGAACAGAGGGCTGTTCTCCGGCGAGGAACTGCTCAAACTCCAGCGGGAGTTCCTCTACGACTTCCTGCACGCGTCGCAGGAGCAGACGATCAAGCCGAAGAACAACCCGCGAATCGACATCGACCAGGTCATCGTCGGCCGGACGAACATGCCCGAGTACCGGGACAAGAAGGGCGACGAGAAGATGGAGGCCTTCAACGACCGCACGAAGCGCATCGACTTCCCCTACGTGCTGGAGTACGAGCAGGAGGCCGAAATCTACCGCAAGATGCTCCGGAACGCCGATGTGCCCGACATGCACATCGAGCCACACGCGATGGAGATGGCGGGGCTGTTCGGCGTCCTCACCAGGATAACGGAACCCGACGGTGGCAACGTGACCCTGGTCCAGAAGGCGAAAGCATACAACGGAGAAGTCGACGACGGCGACGACCTCGACGTGAAGAAACTGCGGGAAGAAGGCGAGGCGAAGGCCGACATCGCCGAGGGAATGGACGGCGTCTCGGCGCGGTTCATCGGCGACGAAATCGCCGAGGCCATCATGGACTCCACCCACCGGGGTCGAGACTACCTCTCTCCGCTCACCGTCTTCAACCACTTCGAGCGCAACCTCGAATCGCACGGCTCCATCTTGGAGGAGAACATCGAGCGGTACCACCGCTACCTCGAGATGGTGCGCGAGGAGTACAAAGAGCGCGCCATCGAGGACGTCCGCCACGCGCTCGCGTACGACCTCGACGAGATTCAGCGGCAGGGCGAGAAGTACATGGACCACGTCATGGCGTACATCGACGACGCGACCGTCGAGGACGAACTCACGGGCAGGGAGCAGGAACCCGACGAGAAGTTCCTCCGCTCCGTCGAGGAGAAACTCTCCATCCCCGAGGACAGAAAGGACGACTTCCGACAGGAGGTCTCCAACTGGGTCTCGCGGCGCGCCCGGGAAGGCACCTCGTTCAACCCCCAGGACAACGACCGCCTCCGCCGCGCCTTAGAGCGAAAGCTCTGGGAGGACAAGAAGCACAACATCAACTTCTCGGCGCTGGTGAGCGCGAACGAACTGGACGACGACGAGCGCAACGCGTGGATCGACGCCTTGGTCGACCAGGGGTACTCCCGGGAGGGCGCACGGGAAGTCCTCGAGTTCGCCGGGGCCGAGGTGGCCAAGAGCGAACTCGAGAAGGAGTGATCTGAAGCGAATGCGCCAGAACACGCCGGCCGAGCGGCCCGACTTCATCCGTGCCGCCGACGAGGAACTCCGGGGGACGTACGAGGAGCCGATGAGCCTCGAAACGTACCTCGACCGCGCGTTCGAGCGTCCCTCCATCGCCTCGCACGCCTCGAAGTACCTCTTGGAGGCGATCGAATCGATGGGCACGCGCACCGTGGTCGAGGAGGGCGAAGAGCGCGAGCGCTACCGGTTCTTCGACGACCCCGCGAACGACGGCGAGCACGCCGTCCTCGGGAACACGGAGATCCTGAACGACTTCGTCGACGACCTCCGAACCATCGCCGCCGACAGGGGCAAAGCGGAGAAACTCATCTGGTTCGACGGCCCCACGGCCACGGGAAAATCCGAACTGAAGCGGTGTCTCGTCAACGGCCTCCGCGAGTACTCGAAGACCGACGCCGGTCGCCGGTACACGGTCGAGTGGAACATCGCGAACGTCTCCGACACGCGGGGGCTGTCGTACGGTGACGAACTCGACCACGAGGAGGACTGGTACGAGTCGCCGGTGCAGTCACACCCGCTCACCGTCTTCCCGCTGGAGGTGCGCCGTGACGTGGTCGGGGCGCTCAACGACGCCTCGGGCGACCACATCCCCCTCTCGGTCGACGAGGACCTCGACCCGTTCTGTCGGGAGGCGTACCACCACCTCGAAGAGCAGTACCGCCGCGCGGGCAAGCAGAACCTCTTCAGCGAGGTCACGGACGACAGACACCTGCGGGTGAAGAACTACGTCGTCGACGTGGGACGGGGAATCGGCATCCTCCACTCCGAGGACGACGGCTCGCCGAAAGAACGGCTCGTCGGCTCGTGGATGCCCGGGATGTTGCGCGAACTCGACTCACGGGGGAGAAAGAACCCGCAGGCGTTCTCGTACGACGGGGTGCTCTCGCAGGGCAACAGCCTGTTGACCATCGTCGAGGACGCCACCCAGCACGCCGACCTGCTCCAGAAGCTGCTGAACGTCCCCGACGAGGGGCACGTCAAACTGGACAAGGGAATCGGGATGGACATCGATACGCAGTTGGTGATCATCTCGAACCCCGACCTCGACGCCGAACTCGACAAGTACGCCGACCGTAACGGACGGGACCCGTTGAAGGCGCTCAAACGCAGGCTGAACAAACACGAGTTCCGCTACCTGACGAACTACTCGCTGGAGGCGGAACTCATCCGCCGCGAGTTGACGAACGAGACGTCGGTGTGGGACAGCGAGTCCGACGCGGAGGTCGACGACCGCATTCGCGCGGGTCTCGTCATCGAGGTGCGCGACAGCGCCGGCGAACTCACCGACCGCGAACTCGCCCCGCACGCGGTCGAGGCGGCGGCGATGTACTCCGTCGTCTCCCGGCTGGACGGCGAGGACCTCTCGGCGGGGTTGAGCCTCGTCGACAAGGCGCTCCTGTACGACCAGGGCTACCTCCAGCAGGGCGACGAGCGGGTCGACGCCGACGAGTTCGACTTCGTCGGGACGGGCGACGGCACCCACGGCATCCCGGTCACGTTCACGCGCGACGTCATCGCCGACCTGCTCCACGAGGACACGGGGAGACGACACGAGTCGCTCCCAGTCGAACGCGTCATCACGTCGATGGACGTCCTCGACGCGATGGCGAGCGAACTCGCCGACGCGCCCGTCTTCTCGCGCGCGGAGGTCACGGAGTACGAGTCGCGGCTGGCCATCGTCAAGGACCACGTCTACGAGCGCCAGGAGACGGACGTGCTGGACGCGCTTCTCGCCGAGAAGGGCGTCGAGGCCGAGACGGTCGAGGAGTACATCGAGCACGTGTACGCGTGGGCCAGCGACGACCAACTGGAGACCGAACACGGCCCGGTCGACCCCGACCCGCTCCTGATGCGACTGTTCGAGACCGAACACCTCGGCCGCTTCCGCGAGGACGACTACGCGGGGAACGAACCGAACGAGGACGTGGTGGAGTTCCGACGCGAGCGCGTCATCAGCGCCTTGAACCGCTACGCGTGGGAGAACCGCGACGAGGACTTCTCCATCACGGACGTGGACTTCTCCGACATCCCCGTGATCCGCGCTGTGCTCGACACGCACGACTGGGAGGACGTCCAGCGACTGTTCCCCGACCTCGACCCGAGCCAGTGGGCCGACCCGCCGGCGAACACCGACACGGAGGAGATCAAAGCCCGGACCATCGAACACATGACTGAGAACGGATACACGCCGGCCTCGGCCGAACTGGTGAGCCGCGACGTGATGCGGGAGGTGAGCTACCAATGGGACTGAGAGACGACGTCGAACGCTTTCGAGAAGTCGGCGAGGAGCGCCGCGAGGACCTCAAGGAGTTCATCACCTACGGCGACCTGGGGGGAAGCGGCCCCAACAGTATAAAAATCCCAATCAAGGTCGTCGACCTTCCGTCGTTCGAGTACGACCAACTCGACAAGGGCGGCGTCGGTCAGGGGCAGGGCGGCACGCCCGACGTGGGTCAGCCGGTCGGCCAGCCACAGCCCCAGCCCGGTGACGGCGACGAGGAGGGCGACCCCGGCGAGGAGGGCGCAGAGCACGAGTACTACGAGATGGACCCCGAGGAGTTCGCCGAGGAACTCGACGAGGAACTCGGCCTCGAACTCGAACCCAAGGGGAAGCAGGTCATCGAGGAGATCGAGGGCGACTTCACGGACATCACGCGCTCGGGCCCCAACTCGACGCTGGACTTCGAGAAGCTGTTCAAGGAGGGACTCAAGCGGAAGCTCTCGATGGACTTCGACGAGGAGTTCGTCCGCGAGGCGTGCAAAGTCGCCGGGAAAGACGCCCGCGACGTCTTCCGGTGGTGCCGCGAACAGCACATCCTCGTCAGCCTCCCGTGGGTCGAGGAGGCCTTCGGTGAGATTCCGGAGGACGAACGCGGGACGTGGGCGTCGTTCGAGGAGATGGAAGCGAACGTCGAGCGGACCACCGCGATTCAGCGCATCCGCCGCGACGGGCTCAAAGAGGTGCCTTTCCGACGAGAAGACGAGCGCTACCGCCACCCCGAGATCATCGAGAAGAAGGAGAAGAACGTCGTCGTGGTGAACATCCGCGACGTCTCGGGGTCGATGCGCGAGAAGAAACGCGAACTGGTCGAGCGCACCTTCACGCCGCTCGATTGGTACCTGACCGGAAAGTACGACAACGCGGAGTTCGTCTACATCGCCCACGACGCGGAGGCGTGGCGGGTCGAGCGCGACGAGTTCTTCGGCATCCGCTCGGGCGGCGGGACCAAGATTTCGAGCGCGTACGAACTCGCGAAGGCGGTCTTAGAGGAGGAGTACCCCTGGAACGAGTGGAACCGCTACGTGTTCGCGGCGGGTGACTCGGAGAACTCGTCGAACGACACCACCGAGAACGTCATCCCACTGATGGAGGAGATACCCGCGAACCTCCACGCGTACGTCGAGACCCAGCCGGGAGGGACGGCCATCAACGCGACCCACGCCGAGGAGGTCGACCGCGCGCTCGGCGACACGGGCAACGTCGTCGTCACCTACGTCTCCTCGCCGGCCGACGTCGTCGACGCCATCTACGAGATACTCAGCACGGAGGACGGTCAATGAGCAACTCAGACAGAGTCGACAAGCAGCGAGAGGCCCAGGAACTCGAAGAACCGGTCCGCGAGGCCGGCAACCTCGCCCGGAAGCTCGGCTTGGAGCCCTATCCGGTGAACTACTGGATCGTCGACTACGACGAGATGAACGAGCTCATCGCCTACGGCGGGTTCCAGCGTCGCTACCCCCACTGGCGGTGGGGATGACGTACGACCGCCAGCGCAAGCAGGGGCAGTTCGGGATGGGCAAGGCGTTCGAAATCGTCAACAACGACAACCCCTCCCACGCCTTCCTCCAGCTGTCGAACACGCTCACGGACCAGAAGGCGGTCATCACCCACGTCGAGGCGCACGCGGACTTCTTCGCCAACAACGAGTGGTTCGGCCTCTTCCTCGGCGAGGGGGACGACCCCAACGCGGCGGCGATGCTCGAACGGCACGCCGACGCCATCGCGGCGTACATGAACGACCCCGAAATCGACCGCGAGGAGGTGGAGACGTTCATCGACGCCGTCCTCACCCTGGAGGACACCATCGACCAGCACCGCGCGTTCGAGGAGGCGGGCGAGGGTCGCACCCGGACGCAGCCCGAAGACCTCCGCAAGCGCCTCGATACGATGAACATCTCCGAGGAGGTGCGGCGACAGGTGTTCGACGACGAGTGGCTCGACACGCTCGCCGAAGCGGAAGAGCGCGCCGCGAAGCTCACCGAGCCCCGGAAGGACGTCGCGGCGTACCTCCGCGAACACGGCATGCAGTACGACGCGGAGGAGGGCCGCGCGGTGGAGATGGAGCCGTGGCAGAAGGACGTCCTCGACATGCTCCGGACGGAGTCGTACTACTTCGCCGCCCAGAAGATGACGAAGGTGATGAACGAGGGGTGGGCCGCCTACTGGGAGTCGCTGATGATGGGCGACGAACGGTTCGCCGGCACGGACGAGTTCGTCACCTACGCCGACCACCAGTCTCGGGTCCTCGGCTCGCCCGGGCTGAACCCCTACAAGCTCGGCAAGGAGCTGTGGGAGTACGTCGAGAACACCACCAACCGCCGAGAGGTGGCGGACAAACTCCTGCGCGTCAGGGGCATCACCTGGCGTAACTTCCGCGACGTCGTCGACTTCGACGAGGTTCAGGAACTGCTCCGACCGCACCCCGCCATCGACGCCGTCACGGCCGAGAACCTCGACGCGCTGAAAGAACTCGCCGACGCCGACGACCCGCGCGTCGACAGCGAGGCGGTGGAGAAGGCGCTCGCTGGCGAGATAGACGTCGAGAAGTACCCGTGGAAGGTCCTGACGTACGAGGGAATCGTCGAGCGACACTTCTCGCTCGTCAAACCACAGAACCGCGGGTTCTGCTCGCGGGTCCGCCGGTCGGACCTCGAACAGCTCTCGCGATACATGTTCGACGACGAGAAGTACGACACGGTCGCGGAGGCGCTCGACGACGTCGACCACGGCGCCGGCTGGGCGCGGATGCGCGAGGTGCGCGAGAGCCACAACGACGTGACGTTCCTCGACGAGTTCCTCACCCAGGAGTTCGTCACGGACAACCACTACTTCACGTACGAGTACACCCAGACGAGCGGCGACTTCCGCGTCACCTCGACCGAGTACGAGGACGTCAAGAAGAAGCTCCTCCTGCAGTTCACCAACTTCGGAAAGCCGACTATCGCCGTCTACGACGGCAACTTCGACAACCGGGGTGAACTCCTCTTGGGCCACCAGTACAACGGCATCATGCTCGACGTCCCGCAGGCGAAGTCGGTGCTCGAACGGGTGTATCACCTGTGGGGCCGTCCGGTCAATCTGATGACCATCGTCAAGGAGTACGACGACCACGACGTCGAAGTCGCGCGCCGGCGCAACCGCGAGCCGACGCCGGTCGAGGTGGGCAAGCGCATCCGGTACGACGGTGACGGCTTCCAGACGTACGACCTCGACCCCGAACTCGAAGAGCGCATCCAGGCGACCGACGTCGACTACGACACCAAACCCGAGGAGTGGCTCGCCTGACCGGCTTCGGACGCCACTGAGGAGTCCGGCCGGACTCGACGCGTCGTCTCGTCCGGCTTTCTATCCTGGCTTTATCGCACTCGTCCACCGGTTTCGTCGATTCCCTGTTCTCATGTTTGAGAAGATTCTAGCAGTAGAACGTGGCGGACAATATCGAGTTAGAGAATTACCGACCTAGTTTCATATATCGTCGTCCGTCAGAACCAGTTGGATGAATCCGGGTCCCGCCCAGACGCACCGTGAGTCCTCGCTCGCGGAGACAGAGATACACGACGTCCTTCGGAACGACCGGCGTCGGCTGGTTCTCGAGCGACTCGCCGAGACGGAGGAACGCCAGTCCGTGAGCGATCTCGCGGAGTACATCGCGGGTGTGGAGTCCGGCGAGCAACCGCCACCGCGCAACGTCCGACAGAGCGTCTACGTCTCCCTCCACCAGACGCACCTCCCGAAACTCGACGACCTCGGTATCGTCACGTACGACGCGAACGCGAAGACGGTCGAACGGGCCGAAAACGCCGACGACGTCGCCGTCTACATGGAGGTCGTCCCGAAGAACGCGCTCTCGTGGGCCTCGTACTACTTCACGGTGAGCCTCCTCGGCGTGCTGACGCTCTTCGCACACCGCGTCGGCGTTCCCGTTCTCTCGGAAGCCGACCCCGTGCTGCTCGGCGGGTCCCTCTTTGCGATCATCTGCGTCTCCGCGGCGTACCACCACCTCACCCAGCGCGACGCCGCCAACTGGCTTCGCGACTAACGCGGCGAGCAGGTTCAAGTCACCCCCTTCCCTAGCCCGGCCATGACGACTGCTCTCGTCTGGTTCCGGCGGGACCTCCGGCTTCACGACAACGAGGCGCTCTCGACCGCGGCGGCCGACTCCCTCCTCCCGGTGTACGTCTTCGACCCGCGCGACTACGGCGAGCGCCCCTACGGCGGCCGCGACTCGTTCCGATTCGAGAAGACGGGCGCTCACCGCGTGCGCTTCCGCTGTGAGTCGCTCGCGGACCTGCGCGGGTCGCTCCGCGAGCACGACTCGGACCTCGTCGTCCGCGAAGGCCTCCCCGAAGACGTACTCCCCGCTCTCGCGCGGGCGGTCGACGCCGACCTCGTCTCGATGCACACGTGGCCGACTCCGGAGGAGAGCGGGGCCGAGTCGGCGGTCACGGCTCGACTCCGCGAGGACGGCGTCGAGGTTCGTCGACGGTGGGGCCACACCCTCTACCACATCAACGACCTCCCGACCCCTTACACCGACATCCCGGACACGTACACCTCCTTTCGGAAGGCGGTCGAGCGCGAGGCGAGCGTCCGCGCGCAGGTCGAGACGCCGTCGCTGCCGCCGCTGCCCGAGTCGTTCGAGGGAGTCGAGCCGGGGGCCGTCCCGACACCCGCGGACCTCCTCGGCGACGCCGCGTCCCCGACCGACCCGGACGAGCGCGGCGTCCTCCCGTTCGACGGGGGCGAGTCGGCGGCGCTCGACCGGGTCGACTCCTACATCTGGGACGAAGACAGGTTGCGCGAGTACAAGGAGACGCGGAACGGGATGCTCGGGGAGGGTTACTCCTCGAAGCTCTCGCCGTGGCTCAACGAGGGCTGTCTCTCCCCGCGGTACGTCCACGACGAGGTGCGCCGGTACGAGTCGGAGAGAGTCGAGAACGATTCGACGTACTGGCTCCTCTTCGAGCTTCTGTGGCGGGATTTTTTTCAGTTTCAGGCGGCCAAACACGGCGGAACGATGTTCTCTCGGCCGGGCATACGCGAGCGTCACGACATCGACTGGCGGGAGGATAGTGCGGCGTTCGAGCGGTGGGCGCGGGGCGAGACGGGCGTTCCGTTCGTCGACGCGAACATGCGCGAACTGAACCGGACGGGATTCATGTCCAACCGGGGCAGACAGAACGTGGCCTCCTTTCTCGCGAACAACCTCCGCCTCGACTGGCGGCGGGGGGCGGCGTACTTCGAGACGCGACTCGTCGACTACGACCCCTGCTCGAACTACGGCAACTGGGCGTACATCGCGGGCGTCGGCAACGACTCGCGGGACAGATACTTCAACGTCGTCAAACAGGCCCGCAAGTACGACTCGGCCGCCGAGTACGTCACCCACTGGCTCCCCGCACTCGACCCGCTCCCCCCGAGTACGCCCACGAGCCGTGGACGCTGAGCGACGAGGAACAGGCGGAGTACGGCGTCGAACTGGGCGTCGACTACCCCGAGCCGATGGTCGACCTCGAACGGCCCTACGAGAAACTCCGCTGACCGGTCACAGCCACGGGTTCGCCGACTCCGTCTCCCCGCGTTCGAGCCGAGCGAGTCCTAATCCCAGGAGGGAGACGAGCGTGAACGCGAGCATCGAGAGCCGCGGAATCGTGAGGACGCCGCCGAGCATCGGGTACAACACCGCCGAACAGCCGCCGCCGATACTACACGACCCGGCCGCGGCCGGCGTCACCTGCAGGTAGACGTGGTACGCGGCGACCGCGAGGCCGCCGAGCGAGAGCGGGAGGACCGTTCTCCAGACGCCGACCCGTCGTTCGAGCGCCGCGACGCCGCCGACGACGACGAGCGGGTACATCAGGATTCGCTGGTACCAGCAGAGTTCACACGGGACGAGGCCGAGGCCGAGACTGAAGTAGAGGCTTCCGGCGGTCGCGACGCTCGCGACGAGCGTGAGCGCCGCGAGGAGCGTTCCGGGGAGTGAACGAGCGTCAGTCACGTCGACGGGTCGGTTTCTGGGTCCCAATCGAATCCACCGCGAGGACCAAGACTGGCGGGCCGTGTGCGTTCAGCGGCCATCGTGACTGTTCCCCCCGTCGGACGCGAGGTAGCTGTGGACCCCCGCGACCACGGCGAGGACGACGGAGACGACCCCGGCGATGGCGAGGTGGGGCACGGCCGCCGGCAGCAGGTCGACCGCGGCCAGGAGCGTCGCGACGGTCCCGACCGCGGCGATGGCGAGGTAGACCGAGTGCCACGGCGGTGCGGTCGACCCGTCGGTGTCGGCCGCGAGATACTCGTCGAGCACCGACGCCCGCGCGGTGAGCCTGACCGTCCCGCGGTCCCGGTCGTAGTCGACCACGCCCGCGTCGGCGAGCGCCGGGAGGTGCGTCTGGTGCAGCGAGGTGTACACGCGCTTTCGCTGTTTGTACGTCACCGCCTCTGGCGGGACGTCGTTCTCCCACGCCGCGAGTTGCTGGGAGAGTTCGCGGATGTCCGATCCCTCGTTCTCGTTCTCGTGGAGGTGTCTGAGGACGTGACGCCGTCGCTCGTTGCTCAACACCGAGAAGACGGTGTCCTGTGTCAGCTCGGTGGGCGTCGACTCGTCGTCGAATCGGCTGTGGGTGGCCATCCTGTGAGGCTCCTCCGGAGTACGTTCTGCCTAGGGGGCCGGCCGTATATACAACTATCTCACACTCTCACGAGCGGCGTCCGACGTCGTTCGCACGGGTGATAGCCGGACTCCGACCGGCGGCCACGGCCCTCGTTCACTCGGCAACGTCGCGGTAGCCGACCGCCATCCACGCGGTGATGGCGACGAGCCCCGCGACGACGACGAACGTCCAGAACGCCGTCCACGCGCCGGCGGCGAGGCTCTCGAACCGGAGCGCGACGACCGCTCCCGCGAGGCCCGCGGCGACGAACGGGACGAGAAAGGGGAGGTCCGTCCACCGCCCGCCGGCGTTGTAGTACTCGACGGCGTACCCCCAGACGTTGCCGACGGTGAACTGGAAGACGACGAGTCCGAACAGTCCGGAGAGGAGCGCGAGCGAGGCGGTTCGTGTGGTAAGGGCTCCGTTTCGCGCGAGCGACAGACCCGCGCCGAGGAGGAAGACGGCGAGCATCACGCCGTGCCACGGGCGGAGGCGGTCGTGGAGGACCATGGTCGACGCTCGGGGGACGTGACAAGAGGGTGACGACGAGGGACGAATGGGGATTTGAACGAGTTACTGCGGAGCAGCGCGTTTTCATGAGTTATCGATTGTCACGTCGAGAGGGTGGTTCCGTGTCGTACGTCCAACCCACGTCATGTTTCCACGACACGAGGTATCAATCATCATGTATATTTAATACTATCACGACTGATGTGTCTCAAAATGCGATTGAGAGTAGTCGTATTTGGACTCCTATACCTGACAATCGGTGGAATCGTAGCTCTCACGCGTATTTTTTCGTTCTCCACAGAAGTGACCGCTATTCTCGCTGTACTGGCGACAGCTAGCATTCCCTTCGCAAACCGGATTGAGAATATGTACGACGCGCGAAAGCGACAGAATCAGCGAGAAGATCTCATCCGAAATCTTGCATCACGATTTCGCGGGCGAATGAACGAGTTTGGACTGACACCTGCGGATAACGATGAGTTAGTTTCAGCGGTTCTTGAATCTAACACAGAACCGACCAAGGAAGCAATCTATCAGATAGGTGTATCACTGAGTTTTGATACTCTTCCGCAATCTCGTGAGAATATTATTGTCATCCTTCTATTATGTCGTGAAATATTCATTTCTGGAAAGGCCGTTGAGCAAGCCGAAATGAAGACACAAATAGATGATCTGATGACTAATTTTAATCTTGGAGAAATTGACGATGCGACGACCGAGTTCCTCGGTGCATTTGACGCGGCTCGGAACACAATTGAGGGAGTTGATGGAGAGCCACAGGAATTATTTGGACAAGAACCAGATGAGCCACGCGATCTGGCTCTAGAATTCGCTATCAAATTCGGGACGACACAACAGCTTGCTCTTGTTTTATTCAGTGACCGGGAGCGTTCAAGCGAACTCCGACGTACTCTTGGTCGGCTCGTTGCTCGTGGAAAGTTACATACCAAGACGATTAACCGTGAAACAGCTCAAGAAATTCAAAGAGAGATGGAGCGCATCGGAAATGAAGCTACCAAATTCTTGCTCTTCAGTCAGAAGATGCACTACAATGAGGAGGTAACACAGGCAATTGAGCGGTTCCCGCACACAAGAATAGGAAACAAGTACCCAGATAGAGGGTTCCCAGAGGAAGTCAAATACATGCGAATGTACGTGGTGTACCCTGACCACGACTACAGAACCGCCGAACGGTTTCTTGAGGAGGCAATCCAGCCCTCAATCCCTTCCGACCATGCTCGGGATGGCTTCATCGCTGTGATGCCTCTGGAGTTGGCTGATATGACCATTTATCCAGAAATCGAAGATGTGGACAGTTACCTCTCTGGTACGTATGAGGCCTTGAGCTTCCTCAAAACTGGGACTTCGGAAGATCTTTCAGAGGTGATCTCGGATCGGGTTATCAGTGAAATTGGAGTCTCTGAGCTTCTTTCTACGCTCCCGTTTAACGTGATTGAACCAAATATGAACGAACGAGAGAAAGAACTAGTCATCGATAACTATGATGAAATTAAAGATCGATTCAATATCGACGAATTATTTGATTGGGCTGATGTTGATCCAGAGCAACTTGGTAAGGTCCTTACCGAAATGGACTCCGGCGAGAATGGGGCACGATGGCGAGAATTGAGTGAGAGCATTGTAGAGAAAACTCAGGAATACTCGAAAGCAACCTATGGATAGCCGAGTCTATCTGACTCAGATTTCTCCCAATCTAAGTAGACACGCAGAGCGGTCGCTCGACGATAATTCGACGGAGAATACTCGGTATGGGATTTGAACCGGACCCGGACGTGCTCGCTGACGCTGCGCGCGACCGGCAGGGTTCAAATCCCCGACGCTGCGCGTGGTTCTTTCTCACTTCGTTCGTTCAGAAACATGCTCGGTAGGGGATTTGAACCCCTGTCCTCGGCTCGAAAGGCCAAGATGATTGGCCGGACTACACCAACCGAGCGGCACTCGATTGTGACCACGGGACCGATTTAAGGATTCCGTCTTCGGGTCGTCTCGGGTGCGAGAACTCCCCTCACGGGGACTCCTGTCACTCGCCGGTGAACTCCGGGTCGCGGTCGGAGTCGAACGCCGCGATTCCCTCGCTGGCGTCGTCGGTCCCGAAGACGTGGCCGAACGCCTGCGCTTCGAGTTCGAGCCCCGCGTCGGTGTCGTCGCGGCCGCGGAGCATCACGCGCTTCGTGTACGCCTGCGCGATGGGCGGCCCGGCCGCGAGGTCACGGGCGAGTTCGAGCGCCCGCTCGTCGAGCGAGTCGTTGGCGACCACCCTGTTGACGAAGCCGTAGTCGGCCATCGTCTCGGCGTCGTACCGCTCGGCGGTGAGGATAATCTCCTTCGCGCGACCCTCGCCGACGATGTGGCGGAGGCGCTGGGTGCCGCCCCAGCCGGGCATGATGCCGAGGTTGTGCTCGGGGAGGCCGAACGTCGAGCGCCGGGTGGCGATTCGGAGGTCCGCACAGGCCGCCAGTTCCAGCCCGCCGCCGAGGCAGAACCCGTCGACGGCCGCGACGACCGGGAGCGGCGAGGACTCGAACCGGCCGAACACCCGCTGGCCTTCCCGGGAGACGTCGACCACGGATCGAGAATCCAACTCGGCGGCGACCCGCTGGAAGTCCGCCCCGGCCGAGAACGCCCGGTCGCCCGCACCGGTCAGCAGGACCGTCCGCGTCTCGTCGTCCTCCTCGCACGCGGTGAGGGCGTCGTCGAGGTCGGTCAACAGGTCGACGTCGATACTGTTCAGCCGGTGCGGGCGGTCGATGACGAGGTGGGTCACGCCCCCGTCTCGGTCGACACTGAGCGTGTCGTACCCGACGTCGTCCGCCGCTTCGGCCTTCTCTTCGAGCAATCCTTCCTCGCTCGCGGCGAGGTCACGCAAGTGTTCGACGACCTCGTACCGCGCGGCGCCCGTCTTCGCGTGGCGCTCGTCGAGGCACGCGACGAGGGTATCCAGACCCACGTCGTCGGCCATCTTCGCCGGGCCGTCGGGGAAACCCGCGCCGAGTTGCAGCGCGCGGTCGACCGCCTCGGCGTCGGCGACGTCGTTCGAGACGAGACCGGCAACCTCGTTGGCCATCACCGCCAGGAGGCGTTCGCGGACCTCCTCTCGCACCTCGTCCGTCGGAATCTCGGCTCCTCTCGACTCGTAGTCGTAGAACCCGGCACCCGACTTCGTCCCGAGGTCACCGGCGGCGACTTTCTCTGCGAGGAGGGGACACGGCTCGTAGGCGTCGCCGAGTTGGTCGTGCATGTACTCGAGGACGTGCAGGGCGACGTCGATGCCGACCTGGTCGGCGAGTTCGAAGCTGCCCATCGGGAGTCCGAGGCCGTACTTGGTCGTGGAGTCGACTTCGGCGACGGTGGCCTCGCCGTCGTGGACGGCCCAGGCGGCCTCGTTCAACAGCGGGACGAGCACGCGGTTGACGACGAAGCCCGGGCTGTCCTTGTGGACCCGGACGGGCGTCTTCCCGAGGCGTTCGGCGAGCGCCTCGACGGTCGAGAGCGTCTCCTCCGTCGAGTCGGCCCCGGAAATGACCTCGACCAGTCGCATCCGGACGGGCGGGTTGAAGAAGTGCATCCCGCAGAACCGCTCGGGCCGGTCGGTCTCTCGACCGAGTTCGGTGATAGAGAGCGAGGAGGTGTTCGTCACGAACAACGCCCGGTCGGGGGCGTGTGCTTCGACCTCGGCGTAGACGTCCTTCTTCACCTCCATGCGCTCGGGGACGACTTCGACCACCACGTCGGCGTCGCCGACGGCGGCCGCGAGGTCGACGACCGGCGTGACGCGGTCGAGCGCGGCGTCGGCCTCGTCGTCGGAGATACGGTCCTTCTCGGCGAGTTTCCCGAGGCTCCACTCGATCCGGTCGTAGCCCGCCCGGACGAGGTCGTCGTCGATGTCGCGCAGGAAGACCTCGAAGCCCGCGAGCGCCGCGACCTCGGCGATGCCGTGACCCATGTTCCCCGCGCCGAGGACGGCGATGGTCGAGATGTCGTCGACGGAGCGAACCGCGTCGGTGGCGGTGTCAGGGTCGGCGTCCGTCTCCGCGGTCGTGTCGCTGTCGGCGTCGTCCATACGCGCTCGTCGGTAGGTCGTCGGTTGAAGCTTTCCCCGAGGCGAGTGCGACGGACGAGCCGATTGTCGGGGAGGAAGTCGGGTCGACGGCGGTGAGACCACGAACGCTGTCGTGCGGTGCACGGACGCGGTGAAGCGCGGTCGTGTTTACTACTCACGCAGTCGTGTTTACTACTCACCGCCACTGCATCGCACGGACGGCCGGACCCGACTGGACCGGCCGTCGGTGGACGGCCGGCGAAACCACTATCGCCGCGCGGACGTAGAGGAAAGCGTGACACAGACGGACAGTGACCCCCACGACCACCTCCGCGCCACCGACGAGGTGTTCGCGGCCCTCATCGACGAACACGGCGAACTCGACATCGACCCCGCGCCGGACCTCTTCGAGCGACTCGTCACTTCCATCCTCCGCCAGCAGGTGTCGATGGCGTCGGCCGCGGCGACCCGCGAGCGACTCTTCGACGCCGTCGAGATGACCCCCGAAGGCGTGCTCGCCGCGGACGAGACCACACTCAAGGAAGCGGGGCTCTCCCGGCAGAAGACCCGGTACGTGAAGAACGTCGCCGAGGCGTTCCTGGCGAACGACTACTCCCACGAGACGTTCGCCGGAATGGACGACGAGACGGTAATCGACGAACTCACGTCCATCACCGGCGTCGGGACGTGGACCGCCGAGATGCAGCTGATGTTCGCCCTCGGTCGGCAGGACGTCTTCCCCGTCGGCGACCTGGGTATCCGGAAGGGGATGCGGACGCTGTACGGCGACCTCTCCCGCGAGGAGATGGTGGAGCAGGCCGAGGCGTGGCGACCGTACCGGAGCTACGCGAGCCTCTACCTCTGGCGGGTGAAAGAGGACATCGCCGAGTCGGTGGCCGAAGTCGTCGAGGAGTAGTCGGGGTCGTCAGTCGTCCTCGTCGTCCGACATCACCCGAGCGCCGCACGCCGCACACCGGTACACCTTCCGCCAGCCCCCGCCGGTCTCGCGACGCTCGCGGATGTCGCGCGACCCACAGTGAGGGCATCGAGTCGGCCGTTCGTCGGGTGAGTCAGCCACGTCACTCCAGCCCGAACTCCTCTTCCTCCTCTTCGAGGTTGCGGTCCTCGCTGTCGGAGCGCCGACGGACGTCGACGCGGTAGTGTTCGAGGATGTCCCGCCCGAGGAGCACGGGGTAGTCCATGTGCGAGCGGTCCTCGACGCTCGCGGTGACGGTGTGCTGTCGCCCGCCGATGCCGATGACGAGGTCGACGACCGGGCGTGCTTTCCCACCCTTGACCGACCCGCTCTTCACGCGCGTCATGCTCTTGATGGGGCCGGCTCCGATTTCGGCGGCGAGCGACGTGTCGATGCTGGTCCGGGTCGCGCCCGTGTCGGACTTCGCGAGCGTCTGCGTGGAACCGCTGGTGCCCGAGACGACGACGTCCTCGATGTAGCCGATGATCGGGGTGTCCTCGGCCTTGGTCGCGGCGGAGCGCGGCTTGCACGAGGGCGTCGAGTCGTCGAGCGTCGACGAGAGCTCCTCCACGCGCTCGTCGTCGACCTCGCCGCCGGCGGTTTCGATGGCGAGCTTTGCGATGTAGGGGCCGGCGCTCTTCCCCGTCGCCTCGTGGAGGCCTTTGAACCCCGCCGTCGGGTTCACTTCGAGGACGAACCAGCCGTCCTCGCCCTCGACGAGGTCGACGCCGACGTAGTCGAGCCCCATGACGTCCGCGGCGTACAGCGCCGTCTCGCGCGCCTCGGTCGGCATCTCGTCGGTGGCGTCCTCGACCGCGCCGCCGAGCGCGACGTTCGTCCGCCAGTCGCCGTCGGGGGCGTAGCGGTACATCGCGCCGATGACGTTCCCGTCGACGATGTAGACGCGGAGGTCGCGGTGCCGGGACTCGTCGCGGTCGATGAGGTCCTGTAAGAACGCCTGTCGGTTCCCGACTTTCGGATTGACCGCGTCGGTGAGGTCGACCTTCCACGTTCCCCCGCCGTGCGTGCCGATGGCGGTCTTGTAGACGCCGACGTCGCCGAAGCGCTGGCGGCCCTGGTTGAGTCGCTCGTTCGAGAGCGCCAAGAGGGCGTCGGGCACCTGGATGTTCCAGTTCGCCAGCGTCGCCGCCGTGGCGAACTTGTGGATGGCGGTCAGGACGGCGTCGGGTTCGTTCAGCATCGGGCGGATGCGGTTGAACGTCGTCGCCAGCCCCAGCAGTTCCGCGGGCTCTTCGGTGTTCGAGAGCAGCAGGCGGTTGGCGATGATGTCGATGTCGGGTTCGACGGTCACCTCGCTCCCCTCGATGTTGACGGCGGTGTTCTCGCGGCGGAGCCACACCGGCGTGTGGCCCAGGTCCTCGACGGCGTTGAGAATCGCCTTCGTCTCCTTGCTGTTGTGGAGGCTGAGAACACCGACACGTACGTCGTCCTGTTCAGGCATGGCACTGGATTTCGGAGCGGGCGAAAAAGGGTTGACGGTTGGCCTCTCGCCTGCGTCAGTCTCACAGACACGAGCGGGATTCACACGGGCGACGGGGACCGACAGACCGTCACGAGGACCCCGATATCCGGTGGCTCACGATTTAAATACACGGGGGAACAGTACCGAACAATGACCACTGACGGGGCCTTCACGTACAACGGCGGGCGGGTCGACCCCGGGGAGACCCAGAACATCCGCTACGGGATCTCCGAGACGTATCTCGGCGACCCCGTCCGCATCCCGGTCACCATCATCAACGGCGAGCGGGAGGGACCGACGGTGTTTCTCACCGCCGCCGCCCACGGGGACGAACTCAACGGTATCGAGGTCGTCCGCGAGGTGGCCTTCGAGTGGGACCTCTCCGACCTGGCGGGGACGCTCGTCTGCATGCCCGTGCTGAACGTCCCCGCGTTCCTCGCACAGGAGCGGTACCTCCCCATCTACGACCGCGACCTGAACCGCTCGTTCCCCGGGCACGAGGACTCAACCTCGGCGAAGCGGATGGCGTACCGCATCTTCCAGAACTTCATCGAGCCGTGTGACCTCGGGCTGGATTTCCACACCTCGACGAGAGGGAGGACGAACATGCTCCACGTGCGCGCGGACATGAAGAACAAGCGCGTCGCCCGCCTCGCCCGGGCGTTCGGCTCGAACGTCATCATCGACGGCGAGGGGCCCGAGGGCACGCTCAGGGGCGAGGCGACCGACGCGGGCGTTCCCACCATCACCATCGAGATGGGCGAGGCGCACCGGTTCCAGCGGCGACTCATCGACGACGCGCTGGCGGGCGTCGAGTCGGTGTTCGCCGAGTACAGCCTCCGCGACGCGAGCCTCGTCCGGTGGCCCGGTTGGCGGACAGTCATCACGGACAACCAGGAGAAGACGTGGATTCGCGCCGACGTCGGCGGCATCGTCGACATGCACTACGAGGTGGGGTCGCTCGTCCACATCGGCGACCGCATCTGCACCATCACCAACCCGTTCAAGGACGACAACACCACCGTGAAAGCGCCCTTCACGGGCGTACTCGTCGGCGTCCTGGAGAACCCGGTGGTGTACCCGGGGAACCCGCTCTGTCACCTGGTGGAACTGGACGAGAAGACGCTGGGCGTCGTCGAACAGCAGCAGTCGCCCGCCCGACACACGCACGTGTGAGCCGTCGGTGCAGTCGTTCGATACGCTACGTGCACACGGTGAACGATAAACGGTCACGCGTCGAACAGCACGGAAGCCCCGCGGTCGCTAGGGCGCTGCTCGCTCTCACGCGCCGACCGCACTGAGGCGGTGGCGCGACGGTCGCGGTCTTCGCGTTGCTCACCGGCAGCGTGTGTCGGCTCCCGACGGAGACGGCACCCACCGAATCGACTCCCGCACCCCTTCACTCCCGGACGCAAACGCGTAACTTCTATACCACCCCGGTACCCAGCCACACAGGAGCATGAGTAAGTATCACAGTCGAGGCCTCGTCGAGGACTTCGGCCGGTGGCGGGAGTTCTCCGCCGGGATGTGGGCCTGGGTGTTCCACAAGTTCACGGGCTGGGTGCTCGTGGGATACCTCTTCACCCACATCGCGGTCCTCTCGACCGCGCTATCGGGTGACGCGGCGTACACCAACACCATCCAGGCGCTGGAGAGCCTCCTCGTCGTTCGCATCCTCGAAGTGGGGCTCCTCGCGGTGGCGGTGTTCCACATCCTCAACGGGTTGCGTCTGCTCCTCGTCGACCTCGGCGTCGGGCTGGAGGCACAGGACAAGAGCTTCTACGCGTCGCTCGTTCTGACGGGCGCCATCGTCGTCGCGAGCGTGCCGACGTTCATGGCAGGGGTGTTCTGAGATGGCGGAACGCTACTCCTCGTTCAAGCCGGGCGGTCGGCGGTGGCTCTGGCAGCGCATCACGGCGGCGTTCCTCGTCATCGTGTTGGCCTTCCACTTCTTCCTGCTTCACTTCGTCAACCACGCCGACGAGGTGACGTTCGCCATGTCCTCCGCGCGGATGGAACAGCTCTCGTACTACTCGTTGATGGTCCTGTTCCTCGTGACGGCGACGTTCCACGGGGTCAACGGCGTCTACAACGCGCTCGTGAACCAGGGCCTCACGGGCACGAAACTTCAGGTCGTGAAGGGCGCGCTCGTGCTCGCCAGCGCGGTGCTCGTCATCCAGGGCATCCGCACGGCGAACGCGTGGGCGGGCTTCCCGACGTTCTAACACCATGAGTACGCAAGTCCCAGAGACCCAGGAAGCGGAACCGGAAGCCGAAGAACAGGCACCCTCGAAGGGCGACCAGCGCCGTGCCGAGCGCCGTCGCAAGGCAGCAGCGCGAGAACAGGAGCGGCAGGAGGAGGCGGCCGAGCGCGCGAAGGAGGCCGAGGACACCGTCGAGCTGAAGGTGTTCCGGTACGACCCCGAAGTCCCCGAGAAGGAGAAGCCGCGGTTCGACTCGTTCCACGTCCCCTTCGAGAAGGGGATGACGGTGCTCGACGCGCTGATGTACGCGCGGGACACCTACGACTCCTCGCTCACCTTCCGACACTCCTGCCGGCAGGCCATCTGTGGCTCCGACGCGCTGTTCGTCAACGGTCGACAGCGGCTGGGGTGTAAGACCCAGCTTTCGGACCTGGACGAGCCGGTTCGCGTCGAGCCGCTCCCCCACCAGGAGGTCGTGAAGGACCTCGTCGTGGACATGGAGCACTTCTACGACCAGATGGAGGCCGTCGAGCCGTACTTCCAGACGAACGAACTCCCCGACGGCGAACTGGACGAGCAGCGCCAGACGAGAGAGAACCGCGAGAAGATCAAGATGTCCACGCGGTGTATCTGGTGCGGCGCGTGTATGTCCTCGTGCAACATCGCGGCCGGCGACAACCAGTACCTCGGCCCGGCGGCGATCAACAAGGCGTACCGCTTCGCGATGGACGAACGGGAGGGCGAGGACATCAAACAGCAACGGCTCGAGATAATCGAGCAGGAACACGGCGTCTGGCGGTGTCAGACGCAGTTCTCCTGTACGGAGGTGTGCCCGAAGGACATCCCCCTCACCGAGCACATCCAGGAGCTCAAACGCGAGGCGGTCAAGAACAACCTGAAGTTCTGGTGAAGGCGGGGACGGGGGCGGAAACGCTCAAGTCAACCCAGTCCTAACCGCCATCCACGGACGAGCTTTAAAAAGGAACGCGGACACTCGCGGACACACGGACACTCATACAATGTACGAACACGACGTTATCGTGGTCGGCGCGGGCGGTGCGGGCCTGCGTGCGGCCATCGCAGCACAGGAAGAAGGAGCCGACGTGGCCATCGTCACGAAGCTCCACCCGGTCAGGAGCCACACGGGTGCGGCCGAAGGCGGCATCAACGCCGCCCTCCGCGAGGGCGACTCGTGGAAGGACCACGCCTACGACACGATGAAGGGCTCGGACTACCTGGGGGACGCCCCCGCAGTCGAGACCCTCTGTAAGGAGAGCCCCAGGGAGACGATGCAGCTCGAACACTGGGGGATGGCCTTCTCGCGCGACGAGGACGGCCGCGTCTCCCAGCGACCGTTCGGCGGCCTCTCGTTCCCGCGGACCACCTACGCCGGTGCCGAAACCGGCCACCAGTTGCTCCACACGATGTACGAGCAACTGGTCAAGCGCGGCATCGAGGTGTACGACGAGTGGTACGCCACCCGTCTCGCCGTGAGCGACGAGGAGCGGCCCGAAGACCGGAGGTGTCACGGCGTCGTCGCCTACGACATCCAGTCGGGCGAAATCGCCGGCTTCCGCGCCCGCAAGGGCGTCGTCCTCGCCACCGGCGGACCCGGGCAGGTGTACGACCACACCACCAACGCCGTCTCCAACACGGGGGACGGCGTGGCGATGGCCTACCGCGCCGGCGCACCCATCGAGGACATGGAGTTCATCCAGTTCCACCCCACGACGCTTCCCTCCACGGGCGTGCTCATCTCGGAGGGGGTCCGCGGCGAGGGTGGTATCCTCTACAACGAGAACGGCGAGCGGTTCATGTACGAACACGGCTACGCGAACAACGCCGGCGAACTCGCCTCCCGGGACGTCGTCTCCCGGGCCGAGTTGACCGAGGTGAACCAGGGTCGCGGTATCGAGGACGAGTACGTCCACCTCGACATGCGCCACCTCGGCGAGGAGCGCATCATCGACCGACTGGAGAACATCCTCCACCTCGCGGAGGACTTCGAGGGCGTCGACGGCCTCGAAGAGCCGATGCCGGTCAAGCCCGGCCAGCACTACGCGATGGGCGGGGTCGAGACGGACGAGAACGGCGAGACCTGTATCACGGGCCTGTACGCCGCCGGGGAGTGCGCCTGCGCCTCCGTCCACGGTGCCAACCGACTGGGCGGCAACGCGCTGCCCGAACTCATCGTCTTCGGCAAGCGCGCCGGCCAGCACGCCGCCGGTCGTGACCTCGGTACGGCGCGCATCGAGACTGGCAAGCGCGGCGAGTACGAGGTCGGCGAAGTCGACACGCCGGTCCAGCCGGGCGAGGTCGGCGGGCCGGGCGACGTCGCCGCCGACGGCGGTACCGCTCCGGACGGTGGAGCGACGGCCGAACTCACCCCCGACGAGTGCGTCGAACGGGCGGTCACGGACGAGCGGACCCGCGTCGACGCGCTGATGTCGCGGGAGGGCACGAACCACGCGACCATCCGCGCGAAGGTGCAGAAGTCCATGACGCGGTTCGTCAACGTCTTCCGCGAGGAGGACGGTCTCAAGCAGGCGCTCCGCGACATCCGCGAGGCTCGCGAGGCGTACCAGGACGTCGCCGTCTCCGACCCGTCGCGGACGTTCAACACGGACCTCATCCAGACCATCGAGACGCGGAACATCCTCGATCTGGCCGAAGCCATCACCCTCGGCGCGCTCGTCCGCGACGAGTTCCGCGGCGCTCACTGGCGGGCCGAACACCAAGAGCGCAAGGACGAGAACTGGCTGAAGCACACGATGCTCTCGTGGAACGAGGGCACGCCCGAGGTGTGGTTCCGTCCCGTCATCCTCGAGGGCGAGGACAAGACGTACGAGCCGAAGATCCGGAGCTACTGAACGCGCTCGCGCTCTCGTCCGCGTTCCCCCCGCTTCTTTCTCGCGTCCCGTCGTCACGTCGTCCCCACCGGCCCCGTCGGTCGTTCCCGCGCGCTCGCTACCCTGCCCCGCCGCCCCGCCATCAACGAGTATTTGCTTCCGCCCCGACTACGAGTGGGTGGAAGGGTGGCTCAGTGGTAGAGCACACCGGGTCCGACACCTGTCGCCCGGTGAATTTGGCTTCGCGTGGTTCGACTCCCGCCCCTTCCACTTCTCTCTCGCCGCTCCGCCGCGTGACCGGTCGTTCTTTCCCTTCATTTCGACGATCGTTGAATCAGGGTTTTAGTATCGTCGAATCCTACCGGTCGAGCGATGTCCACGCAGTCGACACCCATCGAGGTTCCACCGGACGTGCAGTCGCCGCGGGCGAAACTCGTCTATCTCGCGCTCGGGTGGGCGGGGCGGCCACCGTCGAAGAACTGCAGGCCGCGCTGTCGATGACGAAGTTGGCGTTGTACGGCGTCCTTCGGACGCTCACCGAACGGGGACTCGTGAGAGAAGTGGAGGGGCGGTACGCGATCAGTTCGTGTTTCTCGGAGAACGGGCCTTCCTGACGTCCGCGCCGTCGCGGACCATGTCTTCACAACTCGGGCAGACGCGAGGGTTCTCGACACCATCGGGGGTGAAGACGCGAGCATACGCGGGGGTGACGAAAGAACCGCAGTTCTGGCACTCCGGCATAACGTGACGGAAATATGAGACACGTATTATAAACTTTTCCCCGGTTGTCAGACGCGGGGCAGACACCGGGGGTGGGCGGACACCCGTGTGTCAGAGGAAACTGAGGACGACGCCCACGAGGATGAGGACGAATACGAGCACCGAGACGACGAGGAAGAACAGGTCTGCACCGTCCATGCGTTGAGTTACGTTCGATGACACATAAATCCCGTCGCCGCTTTCCCTTCGTCGTGCTCCCTCGCGTTCGCTCACACCCCGTCGGCGAGACACGCCCGGACGTGGAGGTACGCCGAGAGCGTCTGAAGCGCCACGGCACACAGGAGCGCGACGATGGCGACGAAGCCGACGGTGACGCCGAGCGTCGAGGGCTCGAACGGGTTCCCGCCGCCGGCGGCGAGGAACGCGCTCAGGAGGTCCCGACCGCCGAACCCCAGGAGGACGAGCGCGTACGTCGAGGCGGTCGCGAGGCCCCCCGTGCCGAACCCGAGCATCGAACAGAGGCTCTCGAACGTCACCAGTTCGCGGGCCTGTCGCTCGTCGAGCGGACCGCGTTCGACTCGGACGTACTCGACGAGCGCGTGGCCGACGCCGGTGCCGGCGACGAAGACGACTGCGACGAGGGCGACGAACGCGAGTTTCGGGCTGCTCGATGCGACCGTCGGGAGGTACGTCCGTCGGACGGCAGTGGGGAGGACGGAGAGGACGGGGAGGAGGCCGGCGAGCGCGAAGAGCAGGTAGCTCTGCCAGGCGAGTTTGCGGTCGATGGGCTGTACGAAGTAGCTGAGCTGTCGGGCGCGGAGCCGTTCGTACGGGGAGTCGCTCAGGAGTTTCTCGGCGATGGGGTCGTCGAACGACACGGGACATCGTCGGCCGTTTTCCCGTATAACGGTATCGTCCCGAGTGTGCAGTTCTGATACCGTGAACTGTCGGACGCGCCAGAGTGTTTGAGGCGACCGGTCACCGGCGCGTCGATGGTCGTGACACGCGGTCTCTCGAATCGTCTCTCGGCGTCGCACGGCCCGCGCCGTTCGTACAACGTTTAAGCCAGCGCCACCCATTCCACCGGACGAGCATGTGTGGTGTCCGTCGCGCCGGCGTCTTTCTCCTCGTCACGCTCGCGGTCGTCGGCGTCGTCGCGGGCGCTGCCGGCGCAACGGAGCACGCACCGGCCCCTGGAGCAGCGCAACTCGGCGACGAGGGAATCGAGCCCGACGGCGTCCTGTTGCGCGCGGATCTGCGCTCGAACGGCGACGCCCGCTGGACGGTCGAGTACCGGGTGCGGTTGAACGACGAGAACACCACGGCGGCGTTCGAGTCGCTCCGGACGGACGTCGAGGCCAACGAGACGGCGTACACGTCGACGTTCGCGGAGCGGATGGGTGCGACGGCCCGGGCGGCCGAGAACGCGACCGGTCGGGAGATGCGGGTGGAGAACGTCTCGGTCCGCGCGACGCGCCAACAGCTCCCGCAGGAGTACGGCGTCGTCACCTACCGGTTCGACTGGACGGGCTTCGCCGTCGCGAGCGGGGAGACCCTCGAAGCCGGGGACGCGCTCGCGGGGCTGTTCCTCGACCGCCAGACCACGTTCGTCGTGGCGTGGCCCGACGGGTACGCGACGACGGCCGTCCAGCCGACCCCGGACGAACGGCGCGACGACGCCGTGGTGTGGATCGGACCGACGGACTTCGCCGACGGGGAGCCGGTCGTCTCCCTGTCGCCGACAGCCTCGGAAGCCGAGGGGGGCGGAAGCGCGACCGGTGCGACCGGCGGCAACGGTGACGGCGGCGACGGGGAGGGCGGAGACGACACCACCGACGGCGGACCGTCGGTGCTCGTCGTCGCTGGCGGGGCGCTTCTCCTCGTGATTGCTGTGCTCGGGGTCGTGCTGTGGCGGCGCTCACAGGAGACGAGTCGCGCAGATAGCGATGCCGACAGTGGCTCCGTCCCCCCGGCCGGGAGCGGGGACGGTTCCGAGGCGGCTGCGGAGGCGACGGCGACCGGTGCCGAGAGCGTCGACGCCGACACGGGAGACGACGGGACCGTCGAAGCCGCCGAGGACGCTGGACCCGCCGAGGCCGAGGCTGACGAGGGCACTCCCGATCCCTGGGAGGACGAACTCCTCAGCAACGAGGAACGGGTGCTGGCGCTTCTCGAACACAACGCTGGTCGGATGAAACAGCAGGCGGTCGCCGCCGAACTCGACTGGTCGGACGCGAAGACGAGTCAGGTCATCGGGAAGCTCCGCGACGCAGAGGAGATCGAAACGTTCCGAATCGGGCGGGAGAACGTGGTCGCCCTCCCCGGAAGCGGCCTCTCGTGACGAGTCGGAACCGCCCGACTGCACGGCGGTGAACCCGCGTGAATCGGGGTTAATTCGGCGTGACGATTGTGGACGTATAAGGAGAGTCCGTTCGAAGAGGAAGAGGAGATGAGACGAATCGGGGCCGTACTCGTGGTCGTCCTCACCGTGCTCGCCGGAGTCGCGCTCCCGGTGGTCGGGACGGGGACGGCGTCGACGGCTGGTGTCGGCGGGGAGACGACCCTGGGGCAGACCGAGTCGCCCGACGCGACCAACGGGACGGCAGCGGCCGCACCCGGCACCCGACTGGCCGGCTCGGTCGGGGTGCAGGGCGCAGAACTCGGCGGCGAACTCGAGACTCGGTCGTTTAACCACCAGTTTAACGGCTCTAGCTCGGACGCGTCGAAGGCACAGGTCGTCGCTCGCCAGGCGAACCAGAGTCGAGACCGACTGGCGGCGCTCCGGACCCAGAAAGCACAACTCGAGACGGCCCGTGAGAACGGGACGATCAGCGAGAGCGAGTACCGAATCCGGGCGGCGCAGTTGAGCGCGCGGACGACCGCCCTCCGGCACGTGACCGACCGGACCGCACAGCGGGCACGAACGCTCCCGGCGGAGACGCTCAGACGGAACGGGGTGAACGTGACCGCGCTCGAGACGCTCCGGACGGAGGCCGACGAACTCACCGGACCGGAGGTCGCCGCCATCGCGCGGACCCTCGCGGGACCGAGCGCGACACGAGGGAGCGGCTTCGGACCGCCGGAGAACACCAGTACGGGTGGCCCCGACTCGTCGGGTCCGCCCGCCGACCCGCCCGGACAGAGCGAGTCCCGCGCGAACGACTCGAACGGATCCCGCGGACAGGGACAAGAACAGGGACAGGGAGCGACTGGCACCGACCAGTCGGGGAACGAAACGTCGACCGCCCCGGGCGAGCGAAACGAGTCCGCCGGCGAGTCGGGACAGAACCCCGGTGAGGGGAACGGCCCTGGTGAGGGGAACGGCCCCGGTGGCAACGACAACGGCAACAACGGCAACGCCGGTGGCAACAGCGGTGAGAACCCCGGTGGCAACGGTTCCACGAACGCGACGGAACCGGGTCGTTCCGGGTCCCGTGGTGGTGGGAACTGAGCCACCCCCGCTCGCGGCCGCTCTGTCAACGGCACGAAACATGTCCAAAATCGTGTCACTCTGCCTCTCAGATACAATTATACCCCCGCCTCCCGTATCAAACACCGATGCAGTCTGCGTTCGCAGTGGTCGCACTCCCCGTTGGACTCGTCCTCGTGGCGGTGAGTGTGGTCACTGCGGCGCTGTACACCCCGTACACGACATCGCGCATCGACACCACCATCACGGCGTTCATCGGCGTGACGCTGCAACTCGGGAGCCTCGTCGCGACGTCGTCGACCGTTCTCTTCGTCTTCGGGACGCTGGAGATAGCCGGCCTCGCCGTTCCGCTGCTCGTCCAGGTCGTCCTCGCGTACGCGGCGAGCCACCTGACGATATACGTCGCCTGCCTCAAGGTCACCGAACTCCAGGAGCGTCCGCTGGATCCGGACGTCGTGTTACAGTCGGGGCCCCTCCGGTTCGTCTCACGGCGCGCTGGCTCCGGTGAAACGACCACCGAGAACTCGTGAACGGGAGACGGCGTCAGACGCACGTCTGTCACAAAGTATTTACTTGCGTCGTCGGTACGTGTGGGTAGACCGAGGAGGTCCAGCGGCAGACTGCGGGTAGGGGTACACGCATCTGACGCTGACTCCCGGCGCATTATCGAGGCACTAACTCCCGAGAGAGCCATCAGACTCCCCGGACGCTCACGACGATAGATACTTCTCGGAATACCTCATAATCGATCATGGGGGAGACACATGAGTACGACACCACTCGTTCACTGCCCAGGCTGTGGCTGGACCGGCGACGCGCTCGAACTGGACGACACTCACGGCGGTCCGAACTGCCCGACCTGCGGCGACCGGGTCAGAATCCGCTGAGACGTCACGTCCTGGAACGACGGCGGTGAACGACGGAGCCGCCGTCGCCGCGCCGCGGACAGCCGCTCGCCTGTCCGGAAGCGCGAACCGCAGAGCCGAGCACACACCGGCCGTCAGCGGCGACGACGTTTTTTCCGGCGCCGCCCTCTAGTCACCGGTATGGTACGTGTCCGCACCCTCCTGACCACCCTCCTCGTCGCCCTCCTCCTCGTGGGAACGGTCGCCGCCGTGTCGAGTCCCCGAACGCAACCGGCCGACACGAGCCCGCCGGTCCGCGTCTTCGTCGGTGAGACGCTCGACGTTTCGGCCGTGCAGTTGACCGGTGGTGGGACCGTCGGTTCGGGGTCCGTGACGCTCGTCGGCGTCGCGGGCGACGCCGAGGGCACGAGCGAGTCGGTCGACGCGACGGACGCCGACTTCGGCGGCTTCGAGACCGGCGGCTACGACGTCGCCGCCGACGGCGACGACCGCGCGGAGTTCGTCGTCGCCGAACCGCGCGTGACGAGCGTCGTCGTCCGGAACCAAAACGGCGCGAACGTGACCAACGGCTGGGAGCCGACGGGTGAAGACCTCACCGTGACCGTCGAGTACAACTTCGCCGATGCCGACCGTCTCGACCTGACCGTCGAGAGCCCGGACGGTCTGGACGTTACGTCGCGGGTCACCGCCATCGACCGTATCACTCGGAGCGGGGGGAGCGTCACCCTGGACCTCTCGGACGAGCCGGTGGGGACGTTCGAGATTACGGTCGAAGGGAGCGACCTCGACCAGGCTACGCGGACGGTGACCGTCCGGACGGGCCCACGCGGGACGGCGACACCGCTCCCGACGGCCACGCCGACGCCCGAGCCGTCGACCCCGACCCCGACCGACACCCCGACGGCGACGGTCACGGGCCCGCTGACCGAGCGACCGACGGAGACACCCACGGAGACGACGTCGCCGCCGACACCCACGGCGACGGAGACGACGACCCCGACCCCGACCGAGTCGCCGACGCCTCCGGAGACGACCGCCACGTCGACACCGGGGTTCGGGCCGGGCGTCGCGCTGGTCGCGCTGGTGGTGTCCTTCGTGGTCCTCGGACGGCGCCGATGAGGTCGTAACCGCCCGCGGCGATGGAGCGCCGGAGACGGGGATCGATCACAGCCGTTCCGCCCGGTGTTCTCGTCGGCGTCCGGTTCGAAACAGCCTGAGACCGCTCGACACACTCGCTACTCGGCAGGGAGGTCGGCCGGCCGCCACCTGCCGGACTGCTTGCACCACCGACGACAGGACAGAAAGCACTTACCACCCTGTCCAAATGGACTGGGTATGAAAGGGTACGAACCCTCCAACCAGCTCTGTCCGGTCTGCCGCGCGACCCTCCTCGCGAGCGTCACCACCGAAGGTGAACTGGTCTGTCCGAACTGCGAAGACTGGCAACGCAAGGCGGCCAGAGTCGAGTAAGCGCGCGTCGTACGCGCCGCTCGAACCGCGAGGACAGGGTGGCGCGCCCGCGTCAGACACGTCCGCGTCCGGCCGTCCCATGGGCCGGCACCGACTCGAAAGACGCCCGCTACCGGCGGGTTCGTTACACTCGTCTGAACTCTCTCGCTCGCGCACCCTGAATTCTCAAGGGACACCCCCGCGGGTTCTCATCCCAGATATCCGGGACCGAGGTATTATGTACGGCGGTGGGTCTGCCCAGCCATACCCGCGCTATGAGAGACGTTCGCAACCCCACCGTCCACGTCCCGCTGTCGACCGACATCGACCCTGTCTTCCACAGCACGGATCGATGCCCCCGGCTTCCGACCGCGACCGAGGTGGTGAGCCGACTGGCCGCCCGACGGCAGGGACTGACGGAGTGTACCGACTGTTACGAACACCGACGCCGGTCACAGGAACGCGCGCTCGCGGTCGACCTCTCGTCGACCCCGACCGCGTCGCTGTCGGCGTCGTCCGAGTCGGGCTTTTCGGGGTTCAGAATCGAGTGACTCATCGGTGAATGAACCTGTTGTATTGTAGTGTCGGTGCTTGTCAGCTAGGAACTCTAAAACATGATAGGCCGGGGACGGGATATCGAACCGGAGCGAGACGGTCACCTCGCTTCGCTCGGTGCTGCGTCTCGCAGGGTTCGAATCCCTCTGTCGGCAATCGGTCCTCGCTGTCGCCCGGACAGAAGAGCCAGGGACGGGATTCGAACCCGTGAAGTCTCGATTACAAGTCGAGTGCATGAACCGCCCATGCTCCCCTGGCGCGGGTGCGACTTACCCGTCCTCCTTTGAGTGTGTATCGCTTTGGGCCGATTTCTCCAGTTCCACGCGGTGGGGTCGGTAGCCGTGTCGCTCGTAGAAGCGCCGCGCGTCGGCGTTGGTCGCCATCGCTTCGAGCGCGAAGGCGTCGGCGCCGAACTCCACCAATCCCTCCTCCGCTCGCACGAGGAGCGCGCTTCCGATGCCCTCCCCACGCCGGTCCGGGGCGACGAAGAGGTCGTGAACGATGCCGCGGGTGACCGTCTGCGCGTAGTCGCCCTGTTCGAGTCCGAACATGGCGAACCCGACGAGGACTCGGTCCTCCTCGTCGTCACCCTCCCCCGTCGCCCGCGCGACGACCACCCCGTCGCCGACGACGTGCTGAGCGAGCGACTCCCGAATCGTGGTCCTGTTCTCGTCGGCAAGCAGGTGCGAGTCGTACGTCCGCTGACCGCGCGCGAGACTGACCCACAGGTCGGCGAGTGCGTCCACGTCCGCGAGGACTGCGGATTCGATGGAGACCTCCGGGTGTTCAGAGGACATAATCGCACATTGAATCCCCGATAGTTGGATATTCCGACGAATACACACAACGTCAAGCCTCGATAATTATCACGGGTTGACAAATTTGGTCCTGGGAAGAAAGGTTTATGCGTGTTTCACGACCGCACACCCATGAGGACAGTTATCATCATGGGCATCGCTGATACCTATTCCCGCGGCCGAAAGATCGCGATCGAGCGCCCCGGAGTGCTCCTGGTCGCGTTGGTCGCCGTTGTGCTGGTCGCCGACCTCGCTCGGCAGTTCAGCACCGGCGACGTACAGGTCCACGACATCGGGTCACTCGTCTGGGACGGCCTGATGCGTGGACTCGTCATCGGTCTCGCCGGAATCGGTCTGTCGATGACGTACAGCATTCTGAACTTCGCGAACTTTTCACACGGTGATTACATCACCGCCGGCGCGTTCTCCGGGTGGGCGACGACGTACCTCATCGCCGGCCTCGCCCGTCCCAACGCCGACCTCGGGTCGCTCCTGTTGGTCGGTGCGGGCGGGTCGGTGTTCGGCGGTGCGCTGGGTATCGGCGTGTTGGGGACGCCGCTGGCCGTGGTTCTCGGCCTCGTGATCGCCGGCGCGTTCACCATCGTGCTCTCGCTCGGCGTCGACCGGTTCATCTACAAACCGATCCGCGACGAGGACGGCATCACGCTCCTCATCACCAGTATCGGCGTCGCGTTCGCGCTCCGGTACCTGATGCAGTTCGTCTTCGGCTCCGACGTTCGGGGGACGACGGCGCAGCCGCCACAGATCGGGCCGTACCTCTGGGACGGCCAGGTGTTCATCTCGGCGCACGACATCGCCTTGGTCGTCGTCGCCGGCGGCCTGATGCTCGGCGTCCACGTCCTCTTGCAGACGACGAAGCTCGGGAAGGCGATGCGTGCGATGGCCGACAACGAGGACCTCGCGCGTATCACGGGCATTCCGACCGAACGGGTCGTCCGCTCGGTGTGGATCATCGGCGGCGGACTCACCGGGGTCGCCGGCTACATGTTCGTCCTCTGGAAGGGGACGCTCGGGTTCAACGACGGCTGGCTCCTCTTACTTCTCATCTTCGCGGCGGTCATCCTCGGCGGCATCGGCTCCATCTACGGCGCCATCGCCGGCGGACTGGTCATCGGCCTCACCGCGTCGCTGTCGGTCATCTGGATCCCCTCCGCGTTCGCACGCGCGGCGGCGTTCCTCGTCATGATCGTCATCCTGCTCGTCAAGCCACAGGGCATCTTCGCCGGGAGGTCCACCGCATGAGCGTCGACGTCGACCGGTTCACCGAGCGCATCCCGGGCGGCGACGCGGGACTCATCGTCCTCCTGCTCGCCGTGCTCTACGCCGCGTACATCGTCAGCGGCGTCATCCTCGGCTTCTCCCTGCGGGGACAGTTGAACTCGCTCGCCGTCTTGACCTTCTTCATCGGCGTCTTCGCCATGCTGGCGCTCGCGCTGAACCTCCACTGGGGGTACACCGGGCTGTTCAACATCGGCATCGTCGGGTTCATGGCGGTCGGTATCTACGTCATGGCGTTGGTCTCGAAGCCCCTCTACGAGCCCGGTAGCGCCGCTCAGGTCGGCGGACTCGGCCTCCCGCTCATCGTCGGTATCATCGCGGGGATGGTCGCCTCCGCCCTCCTGGGCCTGGTCGTCGCGCTTCCCGCGCTCAGACTTCGGGCGGACTACCTCGCCATCGTCACCATCGCGATGTCGGAGATCGTCCGATTCTCGTTCCTCTCCTCGCAGTTCCAGCAGTTCCAGCTCTTCGGCAGACGAGTGGGCTTCGGCGGCGGCTCCGGCGTCATCCTCAACTACACGGACCCGCTCCAGGCGTTCTTCGAGGCGTTCGGCCTCTGGGGTGCCTATCAGGGGCTCATCGAAGCGTCGACGGCGATCATCCCGACCAATCCGAAGCCGGTCATCGACGGCCTCGTCTACGGGGCGATGTTGCTGTTCTTCGTCGCCGTGTACTTCTGGCTCCTGAAGCGCACGGGTGAGTCCCCCTTCGGTCGCGTCCTCAAGGCGATCCGCGAGGACGAGGACGTCGCCAACTCGCTCGGCAAGGACACCAACGGCTTCAAGATCAAGTCGTTCATGCTCGGCTGTGCGCTCATGGGGCTGGCGGGCATCCTCTGGTTCATGACTCAGGGTGCGGTGACGCCGAACACCTTCAGACCGAGGATCACGTTCTTCGTCTGGATCGCGCTCATCATCGGCGGCGCCGGCTCGAACACCGGGAGCATCGTCGGCGGCGCGATGTTCGCGGCCCTCCTCTATCAGGGTCCGCGCTACCTCAAGAACGTCATCGAGGAGATCCTCCCCACCGCGAGCGCGCCGAGTTCGTTCGGGCCGGCCATCTCGCCGCTCCTCTCGGAGGCCGACCCCTTGCCGTTCATCTTCTACACGCTCGACAGCGTCCGCCAGCTCCAACTCGTCATCATGGGACTCGTGCTCGTCTGGCTGATGCACAACCGTCCCGACGGACTGCTCGGCCACCGCAAGGAGACGGCGGCGAGCATCGACCTGACGGCACGGCGGGGCCGTGCCGTCGCGGCGGACGGAGGTGACGAGGATGAGTGAAGCAACCGACACTGGCGGCGGACAGGGTGCGCCCGACGACGTGGAGACGGGCGCGGAGGCGCTCTCGGCGACGAGCGACGTCGGCATCGAACACGAGTACCCGCTCCGGGTCGAGGGGCTGGAGAAGTCCTTCGGCGGCATCACGGCGGTCGACGGGGCGACGTTCCAGGTCGAACAGGGCTCGTTGACGGGGCTCATCGGGCCGAACGGCGCCGGCAAGTCGACCACGTTCAACCTCATCACGGGCATGTACCGCCCCGACGCGGGCAGTGTGACGTTCAACGGCGAGGACATCACCGGCATGGAGCCGTACACCATCGCCAACCGCGGCCTCGTCCGGACGTTCCAGATCGCTCGCGAACTCAAGGACATGACCGTCCTCGAGAACATGATGCTCGCCCCGAAGGGACAGGTCGGCGAGAGCCTCTGGCGCTCTGTCACCCCCGGCGTCCGCGGGCAGGTCATCGAACAGGAGGAGCAGTTGCTCGAACGGGCGTGGGAGACGCTCGAGTTCTTCGAGATCGATCACATCGCCGAGGAGTACGCCGGGAACCTCTCGGGCGGTCAGCGGAAGCTGCTGGAGATGGCGCGCGCGCTCCTCACCGACCCGGACATGCTCCTCCTCGACGAGCCGTTCGCCGGCGTCAACCCCTCGCTGGAGAAACGGCTCCTCGAACACATCCACGAACTCCGCGAGCAGGGGTACACGTTCCTGCTCGTCGAGCACGACATGGACCTCATCATGAACAACTGTGAACACGTCATCGTCCTCCACCAGGGGACGGTGCTCACGGAGGGAACGCCGGCCGATATCAAGTCGAACGAGGAAGTCATCGAGGCGTACCTCGGGGGAACGTATGAGCGCGACGACCGACGCGGAGACGGAACCGGACCGGACGCCGGGGACGAGCCTCCTCGAAGTCGAGAACCTCGACGCGGGCTACGGCGACCTCCAGATCCTCACCGACGTGGACATGTTCGTCGACAGTGGCGAGTACGTCACCATCGTCGGACCCAACGGGGCGGGGAAGTCGACGCTAATGAAGAGCGTCTTCGGGCTCACCAGTCACATGGGAGGGGTCGTGACGTTCGCCGACGAGGACATCACCGGCCTCATCCCCGAGGAGATCATCCACAAGGGCATCGGCTACGTCCCCCAGAACGACAACGTCTTCGCCTCCCTGTCGGTGCAGGAGAACCTCGAGATGGGCGCGTACATCCTCGACGAAGTACCACAGGACGCGCTCGAAGCCGTCTTCGATCGCTTCCCCATCCTCCGCGAGCGGAAAGAGCAGAAGGCCGGCACCATGTCCGGCGGCCAGCAGCAGATGCTCGCGATGGGCCGGGCGCTCATGCTGGAACCGGACCTGCTCCTCCTCGACGAGCCCTCGGCCGGGCTAGCGCCCGACCTCGTCGACGACATGTTCGACCGCATCGACGCCATCAACGACGACGGCACCGCGGTCCTGATGGTCGAGCAGAACGCCAAAGAGGCGCTCCGTCGCTGCAACAGGGGGTACGTCCTCGCCAACGGGAAGAACCGCTACGTCGACACCGGCGACGCCCTCTTGAACGACCCGCAGGTTCGACAGGACTTCCTCGGCGGCTGAGCCCCGCCGGGCCTCGGGGACACCCGTTCGTCGCCACCCTCCCCGTGGAGCGTCTCACGACGAGTCCGAAGCGGCGCGTTCAAGGCCACGCCGTCTTTTCTCCTCGGTATGACCGTCGTCTGCGTGCTCTGCGACCCGCCGCGACCCGGACTGGTGCTCTCCGACCTCGTCGAGAACGGGCCGCTCACGGGCGAGGAAGCCGCCGACCTGTACGCCGCAATGCTGAAGGACACGTTCGTCGCCGTCGAGCGCTCCGGGGGCGACCTCCTCGTCAACTACCGGCCCGAGGAACACCTCCCCGAAGAACATCGACGCGACGAGGGTGATGCGGAGGCGGCGGTCCGCGCGCTCGCGGCCGACGCCCTGTCGGACCTCGACGACGTCCGGTTCGAGGTACAGGTCGGCTCGTCGTACGCTGCCCGCGCCGGGAACACGGCGACGCACCTCCTCCGCGAGGAGGACGCGGATTCCGTCGCTGTCGTCCGCGGGACGGCCCCGTTCCTGACGCGAGCCACGGTCGATTCGGCGGCGATGAAGCTCCGCTCGACGCCGGTCGTCCTCGGCCCCGCACCCGAGGGGAGAGTGTTCTACGCGGCGTTCACCGAGCCCATCGATTTCGCCGACGCCTTCGCCGCGCCGGAGGTCTCGACGCTCGCCGCCCGGGGTGACGAGGCCGACCTCGGCGTCGACTTCCTCCCGATGCAACCGGTGCTCCGGACGCCCGCCGACTTCGACACCGTCCTCCCGCTCCTCGCCGCACGCCGGGACGCCGGACGGATCGTCCCGAGGGAGACGGCACCGCTCATCGCCGAACTGGGACTGCTCGACTGAGGACGGGGAGTTCGCGCGGGTCGCACCGAGGTCGACTGTTCCCCTCGACTCCTCGATGTTGGCGCTGTCCCCGATATTCGACGATTATCCCACCGAAATCGGACGACGATTGAACCGTTCTAACCGGCTATTTTTAAATAATATTGGCTGCAACGAATACCGTGTGACCGGTGGCCGCTCGCGGCGAGTGGCCCCTCGCCGTCCGTGGAACGAGCCAGATGACACCACCCACTACCCCGAACCAGTCGTCCAACGCCGAGCGCGCCGCAGTGGTGAACCGACACGTCACGAAGCGGATCGAGGCGGTGAACGAGTGCGACCCGAGCGACGACCCGGGCGCGTTCGACTTCGTCGTCGAGGGGGACTCCTTCGACGAACCGGCGCTCGGACTTCTCGCGAGCTATCTCGGCGCCGCCGCCACGCACCACTCCACCGCGCTCGACATCGCCGTCGACGTGCGTCGCGTGGTCGTCGAGGTGGAAGGCGGGATGACACGGTTCGACGGTGGCGCCGTCGAACCGCCCGGCGAGAACGACCTCTGGCGTGCCACGCCCACGGAGCAGAGCCGCGTCCGCGCGCTGATCGAGGCACACACCGACGATTCGGCCGACCGCCTCGCGGTGTGGCGCGACCGACTCGTCGGCGACGACGTCCCGTTCTCGATGGTGCCCGGACTCGTCGGCGTCGACCTCCTCGTCACGCCCCGGGCGGCCCTCCGTGACGTGACGGACGACTGAGCCCTGACCCGACTGCCCATAGACTCATATAGTTCGGCAGTATCTTTCGTGATAGAATGTCCTGTACCAATGTGGATTTCTCGTGACTGACCGTTCGTCGGCCCCGGAGCACGCGCCGTCGCCCATGGCTCTCGCCGCGGACACCCATCGGGTCGAAGCGGTGAACGCCGTCGACGCGGCCGCCCGTCGCAGCGAAGACCGTGGAGATGCCGCCGCTCCGGCCCACACGCGCGACTCCTTCGACTTCCGGTTGACTCGTTCGGTGGACGCGCCAACGGCGGCCGGGACGGTACTCGAACTGTTCGCGAGCTACCTCGTCGCGGCGAGTCACAGCCTCGTCGACCCGCTCACAGGACGCGTCGACGTCGTGCGGGTCGTCGTCGACGGGACCGTCCCGACGGACGCGGATGCGGCACCGGGCTTCCGGACGGCGGTAGCGTCGATGTCGGCGACGCTGCACGTCGAGACGCCCGCGGACGACGCGGCCCTCGAAGACTGGCGGCGGACGCTGCGCGACGCCGAGCCGACACAGGAGGCCGTCCCGACCGACGTGACGGTGTCGCTCGCGGTCGTTCGCACGTCTCGCGTGTCGGGCGACACCCGATAGCGACCGACAGCGTAACGGCTTTGAGGTGCCCTCCCAACCGTCCCGTATGGACTGGCCACACGACCCCGACGGAGAACAGGGGAGCGAGGGCCGACGGAAGTACGGCCACGCGATCATCGCCAAGAAGATCGACGAGGAGGAGGACTTCCCGCTCTCGCGCGACGAGTTCGTCGCCGAGTACGGCGACGACCCCGTCCGGATCGACTACGAGCGCGTCGTCTCGCTCCGGGAGGTGTTCGAGGGCGTCGAGGAGGAGGAGTTCGCCGACTTCGTCGAACTCCACCAGGCGCTCGGCCGCGCGATGCGCGCGAACGACCTCTGGTTCTACGAGGGCGCCGACGAGTTCGTCCGCGAGCGCGCCTAGTCGCGGTCGTCGTACTCGGCGTCGAGTTCGAGTTCGACCGGGCTGCGCTCCCACGTCCGGGGTGCGTTGCCGGTGACCTCCGCGCGCACCTTCTCTTCGATGAGGTTCACCGCGACGCTGTTTGCCCCCTCGGGGATGATGAGGTCCGCGTTCCGCTTCGTCGGCTCGATGAACTGCTCGTGCATGGGCTTGACCGTCGAGAGGTACTGCTCGATGACGCCCTCGAGTTCCCGCCCGCGCTCGATGACGTCGCGCCGGATGCGCCGGAGGATGCGGACGTCGGCGTCCGTCTCGACGTACAGCCGCAGGTCCATCATCTCGTTGACCGCGTCGTCGTGCAGCGCCAGAATCCCTTCGAGGATGATGACGTCGGTCGGCTCGACGGTCGTCCGCTCGGGTTTCCGGTTGTGCTCGGAGAAGTCGTACTGGGGCATCTCGACCGCCCGCCCCTCCAAGAGGGCGCTCATCTGCTCGCGGAGGAGGTCCCACTCGAACGCCGAGGGGTGGTCGTAGTTCCGAGCCCTCCGCTCTTCGAAGCCGAGGTGGCTCAGATCCTCGTAGTAGTTGTCGATCGGGATCCGAGTCACCGAGTCGCCGACGTTCTCCGTGATGAGCCGTGCGACCGTCGTCTTCCCGGCGCCGGTCCCCCCGCGATTCCGATGACGAACGACGGGATGGCCATTGGTGTAGAGAGGGCCGGGCAGCCAGTTTCAACGTGTTGGTTTCGACCATCGTCGTCGGGCGAGACACGCCCCGCGGAGCGCGCGGTCTCCCGTGAGACGTCTGTAGCGTTCCTATCCGACCGCGATATATTCATTCATCCGCGAAAAACGTCGAATAAATCATAAAGGACACAACGGAGTAGACATATGTGTTCAGTTCACAAGGGTAGATTTATAAGCGGCTGTACCTATCGACGGAATATGGTCCGTGATATCGACCGACGTAAGTTCCTGAAAGGAGCCGGCGCAGCCGGTGTTGCTGGTCTCGCCGGCTGTATCGGTGGGGGCGGAAACGGTGGCGGCGAATCCGGTGGCGAGTCCGGCGGTGAAAGCACCGAATCCGGCGGTTCGGAGATGACCGAGACCGAGAGCGGTGGTTCGGAGATGACCGAGACCGAGAGCGAGGGCACCAGTTCGAGCGGGAGTATGAGCGGTCCCGACGGCCTCGTCATCATCGGCTATCCGGAGTCCGGTATCCAACTGTTCCGCGACTACTACAGCCAGACTGACGGGAGCCACGCCATCCTCATCCCCGACGGTCTCCGCGACGGGGCGCTCCCCGCACAGGTGGGTAATCCGATGGAGAACGTCACCGGGACGGCCCCGGCCGCCGGCGGCCCGAATCAGGAAGCGTTCACCAGCCTCTTCGAAGAGCAGTACGGCTCCGCGCCCGGCGTGTTCACGTCGCAGTCGTTCGACTCCGCGGCCATCGGCATCCTCGCCAACGCGGCAGCGGGCGAGAACAGCGGTCCCGCCGTCAAGGACCAGATGCGCCGCATCGCCAACCCCGGTGGGATGGAGGTCGGCCCGCAGAACTTCGTCGAGGGCGTCGAAGCCGCGGCGAACGGCGACGACATCAACTACCAGGGTGCCTCCTCGGCGACGAACTTCGACCAGAACGGCGACCCCGCCTCGGCGGCGTACGCCATCTGGGAGTTCGAGGGCGTCGAGTCGCAGTCGACGACCACCCTCGAAACCCAGTCGTTCTCCGGGCAGAACCCCGACGGGAGCGGCCCGTCGGCCGACAGCGGCCCCGGCGGCAGCGACCGGGAGGTCTCGCTCGGAATCCTCCTGCCGGAGACGGGTGACCTCGCGTCGACCGGCCAGCCGATGATTCAGGCCGCACAGATCCCGGGGACGCTCGTCAACGAGAGCAACCCGGCCGGCCTCTCCGTGAGCGCCCAGGTCGAGGACACGCAGACCTCACCCAGCGCGGGCGTCGCGGCCGGTCAGTCGCTCGCCAGCGCCGGCGTCCCGTTCGTCTGTGGCACCGCCTCCTCTGGCGTGAACGTCCCGTTCTCCCAGCAGGTCGCCATCCCGAACGAAATCGTCGGCTGCTCGCCCTCGTCGACGGCGCTGTCGGTGACGAATCTGGAGGACAACGACTTCATCTTCCGGACCGCACCCTCGGACCGCCTGCAGGGTCGTGTGATGGCGCAGGTCATGGCCGAGCGCCTCGGTGCCTCCTCGGTGTCGACGCTGTACGTCAACAACGACTACGGCCAGCAGCTATCGAACCGGTTCTCCAGCGTGTTCGAGGACAGCTTCGACGGCGAGGTCATGACGCAGGTCGCGTTCAACATCGGCGAGTCGTCGTACTCGTCGGTCATCGAGAGCGCGCTCTCGGGCGGCGGCAACTGAGCCCGCGTACGACTTCGACTTCTCCGTTTTTTCACCGGCGAACAGATGCATCGCGACACCGCGGGCACGTCGTTCGAACGTGAGGGTCGTCAGTTCGACAGAGGGAGTACGCTGCTCGCTTCCCGACGGGTCCGTGTCGTCGAGTGTGAGTCACGGTCGGCGCGGTGGCCCGTCGGTGCGGGCGCGGGCCGTCGGCGGTCTCTTCGGCCTCGACTCAGCGACTCCGTCGTCCCTTCGTCTGGCGGTAGTCGCGCCCGAAGACGTTCTCGACGACGTGTTCGACGAACGCGTCGGTGTCGGCGTCGGTCTGGGACTCCAGGGACCGCATCGGGACCAACTCGAACCCTCTCCCGCGGATGGTCGTCGCGTGCGCCGCCTCGATGTCGAAGCTCTCGGGCGGGCGGGTGGTGTACTCCACGGCGAGGGTTCGGAGCGCCCGTTCCCCGACGGGCACGATGATGTGGGGGTTTATCATCCGAATCTCGGCCGTCAGGAACGGGTCGCAGTTCGTCACCTCGGCCTCGGTGGCGGGTCGGTCGGGGTGGCGACACCGCGCCAGGTAGGTGAGAAAGACGTTCTGGAGGTCGGGTTCGGTCGCGTCGGGCGGCGACCGCGAGAAGCCCAGTTCGCCGAGGATGCCCTGGAGTCGCTCGCCGACCCCGTCACCCGTGAAGGGGACGCCCGTGCGGTCGGCCGCCCGGGAGGGGGAGTCGCCGACGAAGAGGAACTCCGCGCCCACGTCGCCGTAGCCGTGGACGACCTGCGTCCGCGTCTCGGGTAACGCGTCGCAGTTCGTACACGCTTCGTCCATGTTGAAGGGGTTCCGGAGGCGGTCTTGTTCTGCGTCCACAGTGGGGTGTCGGGACGAGCGGGGAAAACCTCCGGGGTCTCGTCGGGGGTGTTCAGTGCGGTGAGTCCGTGTGAGCGAGTGGGCGGGGAGCCACGACGGGGGGAGATCAGTGGACTCGGCAGACCGCGCGACACACGGGCGCGGTGAAGCCACGCCCTCCCCAGCCGATTGCGGTACTCGACACTCGCTTTGCTCGTGTCCTGCGTTCCTCATCCACCGGCGCAACAGCGTTGCTCCGAGCCGTTCGTTCGGTTCCCTCCGGTCGCCCGTGGAGACACCGGTTGCGGAGGAACGAGGCTGCGGTTCACCGCACCGTCGCTCTCCCGTCTGTCGTCGATGGGTACGGAGTGAAAGTAAAACAGGGCGACTCCACGACGAGAGCGCTCGAATCGACCACGGGCAGCGAGAGCGACGCGGAGCAGCCGGTGAAAGTGGTTCGCGGGTCGACCCCTGTCAGCTAGCGGCCCAGACCGCCTCGCTCCTTCACTTCGAGGATGAAGCGGATGTTCCGGTAAATCTCCTCGGGCGTCGTCTCCTCCGCCTCGTCGTAGAGGTCGCTCACGCGGTAGAGCACGGCGGCGAGTTGCTGGCTCTCCGACGACTCACCCCGGAGGTCGTCGGCCATCTCGCGGAGGAGTCGCATCCGTTCGGGGTCCGGTCCGAACTCGTCCCCGGCGGGTGAACTCATCGCGAGACGCGCCGTCGGTGGACGATGCCGACGTTGTTCGCGACGTTCTCGGTCATCACCCGGAGCGCGTCGGCGGTTTCGTTCCCCTCTGCTAAGACCATCGGCTTCCCGCTGTCACCGCCCTCCCTGACGGCGGGGTCGAGGGGGACCGACCCGAGGAAGGGGAGTTCGTTCTCGTCGGCGAAGGCGCGGCCACCACCGGCACCGAAGACGTCGTGGAGGGTTCCGCAGTCCGGACAGCGGAAGCCGGCCATGTTCTCGACGATGCCCAGCACGTTGGTGTCGTGCTTGCCGAACATCCGCAGCCCCTTCCGTGCGTCGTCGAGCGCGACCTCCTGGGGCGTGGTGACGATGACGGCTCCGGTGAGGGGGAGCGTCTGAAGGATGGTGAGCTGCGTGTCGCCGGTCCCCGGCGGGAGGTCGAGCACCATGTAGTCCAGCGCGCCCCACTCGACGTCCTCGACCAGTTGTGTCAGGACCTTGTGGACCATCGGGCCGCGCCAGATGACGGGGTCGTCCTCGCCGACGAGGAAGGCCATGCTCATGAGCTTCATCCCGAACTTCTCCGGCGGGACGATGGTCTCCTGTGAGGTGGCCTGGGGGTGTTCGTCCGCGTCGACCATCCGCGGCACGTTCGGGCCGTAGACGTCGGCGTCGAACAGGCCGACGCGAGCGCCGAGCTTCGAGAGGCCGGCCGCGAGGTTGACGGCGATGGTCGACTTGCCCACGCCGCCCTTCCCCGACGCGACGGCGACGATGTTCTTCACGCCGGGGAGCACCTCGTCGCCCGACTGGTCGGGGAGTTTCGCCGTCAGGTCCGCGTCGAGGCCTGCGTCGGCCAGTACTTCCCGAACACGCCGGGCGATGGCCGACTCCTGTGGCGAGTACGGCGCCCCGAGCGCGAGCGACACGCGGGCGGTCTCGCCGTCCAGTTCGACGGCGTTGACGAGTCCCAGCGAGACGATGTCGTCACCGAGTGCCGGGTCGTCGACCCCTGCCAACAGCTCGCGTACGTCCGCTTCGTCCATGCGGTGTCTTCCGTCTGTGCGGCGAATAAGGGTTGTGAAGGGTGAGTGTGCGACACCGCCACTGCGCCGATGGTCACGCCGAGAGCCTCTTGGGAACCGACCGTCGAACTCCCCGCCGACTCGACGACCACCGTTATGTCGGACACGACATTACGTACGGTCACGTTCGTCCGCAGGATGTAATGACAACCGGTTACGCTCGCCCCGAATTGACCCGGCAAGTTAAGACTCCACACACCCACGACTCTCCCATATGCTCGAGGACGACTTCGGTCGGGAGGTGACAGGGGTCCGGGTCTCGCTGACGGACCGGTGTAACTTCGACTGCGTCTACTGTCACAACGAGGGGCTGGGCGACACGCGCGGCCCGATGGAGCCGGGAGACAGCGAGATGTCGACCGACGACGTCGTGCGCTTCCTCGAAGTCGTCGAGGAGTACGACGTCCGCAAGGTGAAGTTCACCGGGGGCGAGCCCATGCTCCGGCAGGACCTCGAAGAGATCATCCGGCGGACCCCCGACTCGATGGAGACCTCCCTCACCACCAACGGGACCTTCCTCCCCGGGCGGGCCGAGGCGCTGAAGGAGGCGGGGCTGGCGCGGGTGAACGTCTCCCAGGACGCGCTCGACCCCCAGGCGTTCGCCGAGATCACGAAGTCGGGCGCGTACGACAAAGTGATGGAGGGCGTCCGGGCCGCCGTCGACGCCGGCCTCACGCCGGTGAAGCTGAACATGGTCGTCTTCGAACACACCGCGGGCTACGTCGAGGAGATGGTCGAGCACGTCGCCGAGAACGAGGGGCTCCAGCTCCAGCTCATCGAGTACATGCCCGAACTCACGGGCAAGCCCGAGTGGAACATCGACATCGACCGCGTCCACACCTGGCTCGCCGACATCGCCGACCGCGTCGAGCGCCGCGAGATGCACGGCCGCCGGCGCTACTTCGTTAACAGCGATGCCGCGTCGGACGGGTCCGACGGCGGCATGGTCGAGATCGTCGACCCCGTCGAGAACGAGTCGTTCTGCGCGAACTGCCACCGCGTGCGCGTCACGCACGAGGGATACCTCAAGGGGTGTCTCAACCGCAACGACGACCTCCGACCGATGGGCGAGATGACCCGCGCGGAGATCCGCGAGGCGTTCGAGGCCACGGTCGCCAACCGAGTGCCCTACTACGGCGAGTACCTCGTCAAGGACGACGGCGAGTGGGTCGTCAACGACGAGTACCTGGGCGTCGACCTCGACCCGGTCACGGCGGACGACTGAACCCGTTCGCTCTTCTCCGAGCCGCCCGATCACCCGGCGTGACGGCCGTGTCGACCTCCTGCACGCGGCGAGCCTTTCGTGACGTTTAAGTGCGCTCTTCGAGTTGTATCGACTGCACACACTGTAGGGGCACCGGGTCCCGAGTCCGCCGGTATGGGCGACAGTGAATCAGAACGCGGGTTGCGGTAGCCAAGCCTGGCCCAAGGCGCAGGGTTGCTAACTCTGTGGCGTCAAGCCTCCGGGGTTCGAATCCCCGCCGCAACGCTCACCAAATTAGTCATGAGTGCAGAAGAACCACAGGACGACTCTGCCGAAGACGACGACCTTCGGTACTTCGTCAGAATCGGTCAGACCGACCTCGACGGGACGAAGAGCGTCGAGCGAAGCCTGTCCGACATGGACGGAATCGGCAAGCGTACAGCGCGAATCGTCGCCGACGCGGCCGACGTCGACCGAATGGCGACGTTCGGCCGCCTCGACGACGACGACATCGACGCCGTGATAGAGGTCGTCGAGAGCCTCGAAGACCACATCCCGGCGTGGATGGCGAACCGCCAGCGCGACTTCTACACCGGGGAGACGAGCCACATCGTCGGCTCGGACCTCGGTCAGAAGCGCACCCACGACATCAACCGGATGAAGATGATCAACTGCTACAAAGGGGTGCGCCACAAGCGCGGGCAGAAGGTCCGCGGACAGCGAACGAAGTCCACCGGTCGCTCCGAGGGCACCATCGGTGTCAACGTCGAAGCGATCAAGGAGGACATGGCTGAGGAAGCAGCGGGTGAAGACGAATGACGACCGGCAAGAACACCAAGTTCTACGAGACGCCGAACCACCCGTTCCAGGGCGAGCGCATCGCCCAGGAGGGAGGTCTGCTCGGCGACTACGGCCTGAAGAACAAGGAGGAGCTCTGGCGCGCCCAGTCGCAGCTTCGTGACATCCGTCGCGAGGCCCGACGCCTCCTCGGTGAGGCACAGGGCGACGTCGAGGACGCAGAGGTCGCCGGTGCGGAGTTCCTGAACCGGCTTCGCCGACTCGGCATCCTCTCCGAGGAGGACGACCTCTCTCAGGTGCTCAGTCTGGACGTCACGGACCTGCTCGAACGGCGTCTGCAGACCGTCGTCTACCGCAAGGGGCTGGCGAACACGCCGAACCAGGCGCGTCAGTTCGTCACCCACGGCCACATCACGGTCGACGGCGCCCGCGTCACGGTGCCGTCGCGGAAGGTCGAGGTCGACGAGGCGGACCTCGTCGCCTTCGACGCGAACAGCCCGCTCGACGACGACCTTCACCCGGCCCGGGCGGAGGCACAGGAGTAACACCATGAGTGAATCAGACGAAGACCGCTGGGGCATCGCCCACATTCACGCGTCGTTCAACAACACGCTGATGACCGTCACCGACCAGACCGGCGCCGAAACCGTCGCCAAGTCCTCTGGCGGGTCGGTCGTGAAGCAGAACCGCGACGAAGCGTCGCCGTACGCCGCCATGCAGATGGCCGACGCCATCGCCGAGGAAGTGAAGGCGGCGGGCATCACGAAGCTGCACGTCCGCATCCGCGGACCCGGCGGCAACCGGACGAAGTCGCCCGGTCCCGGCGCGCAGGCGGCCATCCGCGCGCTCGCCCGCGCCGGCATCGAAATCGGTCGTATCGAGGACGTCACGCCGCTGCCGCACGACGGCACCCGAGCGCCCAAGAACCGACGGTTCTAAGATGACAGCCAATTTCGAAGTCGAGTTCATCGAACGCTCCGACCGGAAGGCGCGCTTCGTCGCGCGCGGACTGACGCCGGCGTTCGCCAACGGCATCCGCCGGGCGATGATCGCCGACGTCCCGACGTTCTCCATCGACGACGTGCGGTTCGTGGAGAACTCCTCGGTGATGTTCGACGAGATGATCGGCCTCCGTCTGGGGCTGGTCCCGCTGACGACGCCGCTCGACGACTTCGAGGTCGGAGAGAGCGTCACGCTGGCGCTCGACGTCGAAGGCCCGGCGACGGCGTACTCCGGCGACATCGAGACGTCGGATGCGCTCGTCGAACCCGCGGACCGGAACGTCCCCATCATCGAACTCAAGAACGGACAGCGGCTCGAACTCGAAGCCGACGCGGTCCTCGAAACGGGGAAGAGCCACGCCAAACAGCAGGGCGGCGTGGCCGTCGGCTACCGACACCTCCAGCGCGTGGAGGTCGTCGGTGACGACCCCGACGCCGAGTTCGACGAGCAGGAGCCCAACATCCTGCGCGGCGTCATCGAGGACGAGGGCGAACTCGTCCCGACAGAGGAGTTCGACAACGACCTCACGAACCGCTACCCCGGCAAGGAAGTCGAGGTCCACGACGTTCCGGGCGCGTTCGTCTTCCACGTGGAGACGGACGGGTCGTTCAGCGTCGAGGAACTGGTGACGCGCGCGGTCGACTCCATCGAATCGCGCGCGGCCGAACTCGAAGAGAAGGTCGCGATCTAACCACAGGACAGCACAGATGCGCCCCCGAAACCCCACACCCACGACGGCTCGCTCGCCCGCCTGGCCAGCAGAGCGGCCCGAGGTTCCAATCGAAAGCGGTTTCAAGGGGCACGCAGTAGCGGAGTATGCACGCAGGGATAGCCAAGTCTGGCCAACGGCGCAGCGTTCAGGGCGCTGTCCCATAGGGGTCCGCAGGTTCGAATCCTGCTCCCTGCATCCTCCGATTTCTCTCCCCGATTACAGACCATGAGTAAGACGAATCCGAGACTCGCAAGTCTCATCGCCGAGCTGAAGGCGGTCTCGCGCGACTCCGGCGCCAACGTCTGGGCCGACGTCGCCGACCGCTTAGAGAAGCCACGGCGCACCCACGCAGAGGTAAACCTCGGACGCATCGAACGGTACGCCCGCGAGGACGAGACCGTCGTCGTCCCCGGCAAGGTGCTGGGCAGTGGTGTGCTGCAGAAGAACGTCACCGTCGCCGCCGTCGACTTCTCGTCGACCGCTCGCACGAAGATCGAGCGGGTCGGCGACGCCGTGACGCTGGAACAGCTAGCCGAACAGAACCCCGACGGGTCGAACGTACGGGTGATTCGATGAGCGTGGCCGAGTTCGACGCGGACGTCGTCGTCGACGCCCGCGACTGTATCCTCGGTCGCGTCGCCAGCGAGGTTGCACAGAAGGCGCTCGCCGGCGAGTCGGTCGCCGTCGTCAACGCCGAAGACGCGGTCATCACCGGCTCCGAAGAGGACGTCATGAGCGTCTACCGCAAGCGCGTCGACGTCGGCTCCGACCGGGGGCCGTACTACCCGAAGCGTCCCGACCGCATCTTCAAGCGCGCCGTCCGCGGCATGCTCCCGTACAAGAAGCCGCGCGGCCGCGAGGCGCTCGAACGCGTCCGCATCTACGTCGGCAACCCGTACGACGACGAGGGCGAAGTGCTCGAAGGGACGTCGCTGGACCGCCTGTCGAACATCAAGTTCATCTCGCTCGGCGAAGTGAGCGAGAATCTGGGGGCTAACGTCACATGGTAACCAACACGTCTGGCAAGAAGAAGACGGCCGTCGCCCGTGCTACGGTCAGGGACGGCGAGGGTCGCGTGCGCATCAACTCCCGACCGGTCGAACTGGTCGAACCGGAGATGGCCCGCCTGAAGATGCTGGAGCCGTTCCGCATCGCCGGCGACGACCTCCGTTCGCAGGTCGACCTCGACATCTCCGTTTCGGGCGGGGGCGTGAGCGGACAGGCCGACGCCGTCCGCACCGCCATCGCGCGCGGTATCGTCCAGCACCTCAACGACGCCGAACTCCGCGACGCGTTCATGGAGTTCGACCGCTCGCTGCTGGTGAACGACGTCCGCCAGTCCGAGCCCAAGAAGTGGGGCGGACCGGGCGCACGAGCACGCTACCAGAAGTCCTACCGCTAGGTGACCGAACCATGATGATTCCCGTCCGGTGCTTCACGTGCGGCAACGTCGTGGGTGAGCACTGGGACGACTTCAAGCGACGCACGGAGGCGGGCGAAGACCCCGCCGAGGTCCTCGACGACCTCGGGGTCACCCGCCACTGCTGCCGTCGGATGATCGTCTCGCACAAGGACCTCGTCGACGTGGTGGCTCCCTACCAATGAAACAGCGCTACAACCGCTACGAGAAGGCACGCATCCTGGGCGCGAGAGCCCTGCAAGTGTCGTACGGCGCGCCGGTGCTCATCGATTCCGAGCAGTCCGAGCCCATCCTCATCGCCGCCGAGGAGTACGACGCGGGCGTGCTGCCGTTCACCGTCAAACGGGAGGGCAACTGACATGACGCTGCCCATCGCAGGTGGAGGTGACGCATGACGCTCATCAGCTCCGTCTCGCTCCGCCGTGTGCTCGACTCGCGTGGAAACCCGACCGTCGAGGCCGACGTCCTCACCGAATCCGGCGGGTTCGGCCGTGCCGCCGCCCCCTCGGGGGCGAGTACCGGCGAGTACGAGGCTATCGAGCTTCCGCCCTCGGAGGCCATCGCGGCCGCCCGCCGACTGGCCATTCCCCGACTGGAGGGCGAGGTACACACCGGCGACCAGCGCGCGGTCGACACGACGCTTCGGGCCGCCGACGGCACGGAGAACTTCTCCGAAATCGGCGCGAACTCGGCAGTCGCCATCTCGATGGCCGCGGCGAAAGCCGGGGCCGACACCCTCGGTCTGCCGCTGTACCAGCACCTCGGAGGAGCGTTCCGCGGCGACAACTTCCCCATCCCCCTCGGCAACGTCATCGGGGGCGGCGAGCACGCCAAGGAGGCGACTCACATCCAAGAGTTCCTCGCCGCACCCGTCGGTGCACCCTCCGTCGCGGAGGCCGTCTTCGCCAACGCGAAGGTCCACGGCCGCGCCTCCGAACTCCTCGACGAGCGGGACGTCCCCGCCGCGAAGGGAGACGAGGGCGCGTGGGCGCCACCCATCTCCGACGCGGAGGCGTTCGAGGTGATGGAAGAGGCCGTCGAGGACGTCGCGGACGACCTCGGCTTCGAGATCAAGTTCGGCCTCGACGTCGCCGCGAGCGAACTCCACTCCGAGGAGGGCTACGACTTCGGCGACGAGGTCAAATCGACGGCGGAGATGATCGCCTACATCGCCGAGATGGTCGACGAGTACGACCTCGCCTACGTCGAGGACCCCCTCGACGAGAACGACTACGAGGGCTTCGCCGAACTCACCGACGAGGTGGGCGACCGGACGCTCATCTGCGGCGACGACCTGTTCGTCACGAACACGTCGCGTCTCCAGGATGGCATCGACGCCGGCGCCGGCAACTCCATCCTCATCAAGCCGAACCAGATCGGCTCCTTGACCGACGCGTTCGACGCCATCGAACTCGCGACCGAGCACGGGTACGACTCGGTCATCTCCCACCGCTCGGGCGAGACCGAGGACACCACCATCGCACACCTCGCCGTCGCCACCGACGCGCCGTTCATCAAGACCGGCACGGTGCAGGGCGAGCGAACCGCCAAGCTGAACGAACTCATCAGAATCGCGGACGACGCAGTCTAACGAATGAGCGACAACGACAACGACGCGGTCGAGGTCGTCGACGAGGAGGAGGCCGCCGAGGCCCCCGACGTCGAGACCGAGGCCGAAAACGACACCGAAGAAGCCGCCGAGGCCCCCAGCGAGGAGGCCGAGGTCGAAGAGACAGCCGCGGCCGACGAGGCCGCCCCGGCGACCGAGGCGGACGTCGAGGTCGCGGAACCCGACGCCGAGGAGGCCGACGACGCGCCGACCTTCGACGAGGACGTCATGCCGGACGAGGAGGCCGACCTCCTCATCCCGGTCGAGGACTACCTCTCCGCTGGGGTCCACATCGGTACCCAGCAGAAGACGAAGGACATGGAGCGGTTCATCCACCGCGTCCGCGACGACGGCCTCTACGTCCTCGACGTGAGCCAGACCGACTCTCGGATCCGGACGGCCGCGGACTTCCTCGCGAACTACGCGCCCGAGCAGATCCTGGTCACCTCGTCCCGGCAGTACGGGCGGTTCCCGGCGAAGAAGTTCGCCGACGCCGTCGGTGCCCGCGCTCGCACCGGGAGATTCATCCCGGGGACGCTGACCAACCCGGACTACGCCGGGTACATCGAACCGGACGTCGTCGTGGTGACCGACCCCATCGGCGACGCTCAGGCGGTGAAGGAGGCAATCACCGTCGGTATCCCGGTCATCGCGATGTGTGACTCGAACAACCAGACGTCGAACGTCGACCTCGTCGTCCCGACGAACAACAAGGGTCGACGCGCCCTGAGCGTGGTGTACTGGCTGCTCGCCAACGAGACGCTCGACCGCCGCGGCACCGATCAGGTGTACGCCCTCGACGAGTTCGAGGAAGTCTAGCGCGAGAGTTTTCGCACAGCGCCTTCGTTTCCCGACCGTCCGACGCCGAGAGCCGACGCCGTGGGTCGGATTCGACGAACGCCGTCCGAGCTACTCCAACGGTCCTCGCTGCTGAGCCAGCGCCATCGAGTTCGTGACGTTCCACACCTCGACTACTTCTCCTCCTCGTCGTGGACGGAGCACTCCGCGAACACGCCACGAATCGTCTCGGCGTGCCCCCGGACGGAGTCACAGTCGTACTCAGATTGTTCCGGCGAGCGGTCGACGGTCGACCGAACTCGGTCCCGTCCACGAGCAGTTTTCGTCGCGGCCGGCGAACCTGCTCCCGATGCTGTTCATGATCATCGAGCGATTCCGCGAAGGGGACGCCGAAGCGGTGTACCGTCGGCTCGACAGCGAGGGCCGGAGGATGCCCGACGAACTCGAATACCTGGGGAGCTGGGTCTCAGCCGACCTCGGTCGGTGTTTCCAACTCGTCGAGTGCGACGACGTCGCCCTCGTCCAGGAGTGGGTGGTCGCGTGGCGGGACTTGGTCGAGTTCGAGGTGGTTCCGGTCACGGAGGGCGCGGCGACGGCGGAGGCGGTGAGTTCGGCGACCGAGCGCGAGTGACAGCGTCACTCGACGATGCCGACGCGCCCCCTGAGGAGGTCGTGGTCGAACCACGCCAGGCGACGGCCGCCCCACTCGACGGTCGGCGTGAGTTCGTACGCCGTGCGCGCCGCACCGAGGTCGTCGGTCCCGAGAAGGACGGCGACGGGGCGCGCGCCGAGGCCGTCGAGTCGTGACTCGCTCGCCGGGACGAACGCGACAGGCGCGCCGGGGACGACGCTCGCGTCGCCGTCGACGGCGCCGGTGTCGATGGGCGTCGGCCCGGCCGTCCGATAGCGGCGGTCGAACAGCGCCGCCGCGTCGTCGGTGCTCCTGACGCCGAGGACGACCGTATCCAGTCCGGTGAGCGCGGTCACGTCCGCTGTTTCCGCGACGCGCCAGTGACGGGGAGTCCGGTCGACGATGGGAAACGGCAGGAGCCACCGGTCCGGCGAATCGACGCGTTCGAACACCTGGTCCCACTCGACGCGGCGGCCGTCGGGGCGGTCCCGGCTGCCGTGGATGGGGCCTTCGATGCAGAATCCCGCGTCGATGGCGCGCTTGGCCTCGCGGACGATATCCTCCACCCGTACACACCACGCGGCCGGTCCCGCCCTCGCGGCGAGCGCCTCGGGCCAAAAGCCCGCGTCGACGGGGTCGGTTCCCTCGGTCGGGGCGATGTATTCGAGGTACGAGCCGTCCGCGAACCCCGTCAGCGCCATGTGTGTCGTCCCGTCGGCGTGCGTCCCGCCGTGGTCGAACGGGAGGCCGACGTGGTCGAGCGCGTCACGGACCGGCGTGAGGTCGTCCCACCCGAAGGCGACGTGGTCGAGTTGCATACGGGTGGGTCGACGCCGGCGGACAAAAGCCACGCGTCTCCGTTCGGGACCGTCGCCGGCAGAACAGGGCAGTACGTCCCTTCGGACCCCGCGCTTGCCGGTCCGAAGGGTTTTGTCGGTACCTCACCCACTGTGTGGTATGAACCTGTACCGGAGCGTCCGGGCGGTCGCCGAGTCCACCGGCGACGGCTCCGGAGCGATCGATTGGGACGCGGTCGCCGAGGCGGCGCAGGCCTCCGTCGAACCGGGGTCGCTCTCTCTGACACCGGCGGAGCGCGAGGGGTACGCCACCGACGTGCGGGACGCCCGACGACGACTTCGCTCGGTCGGCGAAGTCGAGTTCGAGGTCCCCCCGACCATCGAGATTCAGAACCGTCACCACTGGATCGACGCCAACATCGAGACGTTCGAGCGGGTGATGCGCCCCATCGAGGAGCACGGAACGACGGTCCTGCCCGGGGTGACCCGCGTCGTCAACACCGGGACGATGGCGTTCGTCCTCTCGTTCCTCGCGAAGCACGTCCTCGGGCAGTACGACCCGCTCCTCCTCGCCGACGGCGACGAGGACCACGGCCTCTATTTCGTCCACCCGAACATCGTCCGCGTTTCGGAACTCTTAGACGTCGACTACCCTCGCTTCCGCCGGTGGATCGCGTTCCACGAGGTGGCCCACGCCGCCGAGTTCGGCGCCGCGCCGTGGCTCTCCGGGCACCTCGAGAGCCGGATGGAACGCGGTCTCGACGCCCTCGCCGCGGGCGATCTCGACCGGGAGGCGTTCTCGGACCTCGACGTGGCGATGACCGCCGTGGAGGGCTACGCCGAACTCCTGATGGACCGGGCGTTCGACGACGAGTACGCGGACCTTCGCGCCAAACTCGACGCCCGGAGACAGGGCGGCGGCCCGCTCGCCCGACTGGTCCGTCGGCTCCTCGGCCTCGGTCTGAAGCGCCGACAGTACGAGCGCGGTGCCCGATTCTTCCGCGTGGTCGCCGATGCTCGTGGCGTCGGGGCCGCCAGCCGGGTGTGGGACCGCCCCGAGAACCTCCCGACCAGCGCCGAACTCGACGACCCCTCCCGGTGGCTCCGCCGCGTCGACCCGTAGCGCCTCGCAGAACGCCTCCGACTCGTCGTCGACCTCAGACTCATCACCCACATCGAGGACGGACTCGTCGCTCGTTCCCTCTCCGAGTACGCCAGCGCCTCGGGCTGTGACTCCCGGCAGCGTCACGAGATCGATACGGGGGGTTTCAGGACGGTTCGCCGAGGTGACGGCGAGCCTTCCGACATCTTTCCCTCGATAGTGAATCGAACCTGTCAGCGACGCGGTCGACGTCGGTTGGTCTCGCGGCGGAACTGCGCCGACCAGCGCCGGAGCCAGTAGAGCAAAACGCCGCCGAGGACGAGCCCCGCGACGACCGCGGCACCGATCTGAAGGGGCGTGGCGCCGCCCTGTATCGCGACGAGCCCAGCCGAGATGCCGACGAGGACGACGAAGCCGACCTGGAGCCGGGTGTTCGCGACCCGTCGCTCGTCGTCGGTGATGCTCGGACCGACCATTATCGGGCGTCCGTCGCGGGCTGGTGGGGTGCGGAGACGTGCATGGTGGCGAACACCCACTCGCGGGCGTCACCGTCACCGCGGGGTTCGAGCACGCCGCTCCACCGCGTCTCGAACGCGTACGACGTCTCCCGCTCCGTGTCGCGCCACGCGAGGTCCACCCGGTCGGTGAACCATCCCGGTTCGTCTCCCTGGGGCTCTTCCACGCGGAGGTCCTGGCTCTCGACGGTCCACGCCTCCGTCGTTCGGGTCTGTTCGCGGAGGGCTTCGGCAATCGCGTCGAACCCGACGGTTCGTGAGAACACACCCACCTTGACGACGTCCGGCCGCTCCGCGAAGTACGCCTCCAGCGGCTCCCCACGACGGAGTGCCTCGTAGTAGTCGAGGACGGTCTCCCGAGCGCTCATACGCGTCGGAAGGGAGCGGAGGGATTTGAAACCGATGGACGGGGGCAACTAGGCGAACCCGCGTCCGATGTCGTCGTCGTCGATCAGGTCTTCGAGTTCGGCTTCGAGCAGTTCCTCGCTCTCCTCGAACGTCGACGAGAGGTCGTCGAGGCGGTCGGGCCGACCGGTGAACTCGTACTCCATCGGGCCGAACGCCGGGCTCTCGATGGCCTCCATGAGGTCCTCGAAGAAGTCCTCGGGCGACGTCGGCGCCTCGCTGTGGACCCGGAGCGTCTCCTGGAGCCGGGTACCCATCGTCTTCGCGTGCTCTTCGTCGTCCGGCGGTTGCTGAACGGCGAACCGGCCCTGGTCCTCGTTCGAGGGCAAGAGCGGGTCGATGTCGCCGTCGACCTTCCGCGCGACCTGCGTGCCGACGCCCTTCAGTTCGTAGGGGTTCTTCGCGTACGTCTTGAGGTGGTAGACGCCTCTCGACGGGTGGCCGAAGTAGAGGTCCTCACCCACGCCCTCGCGCCGCTGGCCGGCGACCGCACGCCAGCCCGACGGGTCGGTCGACTCCGACGAAACCTCGGCGAGAATGTCCTTCCAATCACGGACGCGCATGGGTAGGTGTAGCGACAGTACACACGTTAGCGTGTCGGTCACGGCTCACAGCATCAACGCCGAGAACGGCGGGGGGAGATTCATATCGGACGACGAGAACGTGTCTCTATGCCAGACATCTCGGTCACGGACGACCAGCGCGAGCGACTCGACCGCGTCCGGGCGCATCTCGCCGAGGACGTCGCGTACGGCCACGTCAGGCCGCGTGACGCCCTCGAATACCTGCTCGACCGGTTCGAGGCGGAGTCGGACACGGACGTGAGCGTCGAACTGCCGGCGTCCGAAACTGCGTCGTCGGACGACGACGGGAGCGACCAGAACGCCGACGCCGAGTTCCAGGTCAGAAACGGCGGGCCGCCGACGAGCGTGGAGGCGACGGACGACGGAGACGCCGACGACGAGACGGCGGACGCGACAGCGACTCCGTCGGGGGACGACTCGGAAGGCGACGCGCGACTGAGTTCGGTGATGAGCCTGCTCGACGACAACGACGACGTGTGGCGCGAGGCCAGCGGCGGCGAGGAGAAGTACGAGGTCGACCTGCCCGACGGCGGGACGGAGCGCGCGCGGACGAAGGACGACGTCCGGGCGGTCCTGTTCAAACACTACCGGTGAGCCACGTGAGAGACAGCACGACGGACCGGGACTCGGGGTGAGGCGAGGGTGTCGTCAGACAGCAACGCACGGGACGAGGCCGTCGACGAGGAACACGGCTTCGTGTGGGGGGCCACGGTCGACGCGGACCGTTCCCCTTCGAAGGCCACGGACGCCGCCGAGCCCCCATCCGAGACGGGTGTGAACTCGACGCGTAATGCGGGCGGCTTCGAGTGGTGTGACCCCGTGGCTGACGCCGACTCGGATTCGGACTCGGACTCGGATGCGGATTCGGACTCAAAGGTGGAACTTCGCCTCGACCCGTCGCTCACGACGGAGACCCGACTCGACGGCACGGACGACGAGGCCGTCGCGCTCCTCGCCTCCCTCCGGCGTGACCCGACGTACGGCCGCTGGCGACAGGTGGAGACGGAACTCGACGAGGAGCCGGATGGGAACTGAGAGCCACCCTAGCGACGGACGAGATACAGTCCGAGCCCGGACGCGACGACGGCGATGGCCGCGAGGACAACGAACAGTTCGGCGGGCGCGGCGTACGTGAGGACGACGCCCGCGACGGTCCCGCCGAGCGCCCCGACGCCGAACACGCCGAGGTAGGTGTAGCCGTACGAGAGGCCGCGGGCGTTCGCCGGGGTGTACTCCGCGACGGTCGCCTGGTAGAACGGCTGGACGAAGAAGAGGAAGAAACCGATGAGCGCGCCGAGGGCGACGAGGGGAGCGATACCCACGGACGCGACGGGGAAGAAGACGAGTGCGAGGAGCGCGAGCGTCCCGAAGCCGACGACGATGCCCTTTTCGACCTCGATCCGATCCGAGAGCTTCCCGCCGGCGTACTGGCCGAAGACGCCGACGACGAGGAGGCCGGCGTAGAAGTACCGCTCGGGGCGGACGAGCTGTGACCCCCCCGCCGATGGCCCGGGCGATATCGGCCGGAAGCACCGTCGAGAGCGGGAACGGCTCGAAGCCGGGCACCGACTCCAGAACGCCGGGGAGGAACGTCAGGAAGCCCCGGTAGTAGAGTCCAGAACAGAGCGCGACGACGAACACGAGAACGAACCCGCCGGTGAAGAGGCGCAGCGACTCCGAGCGGAACTCCGCGAAGGAGTCGACGCCGGACGACGCCTTCGACCCGCCGTCGGCGGCCGCTTCCTCGCCGGAGTCGTCGTCGGAACGCTCACCGCCGTCAGAGGGTGCTGACGAGGCTCGCGTTCCATCGGAACGCTCACCGCCGTCCGTCGTGGCGACCGCCGCCGTCTCGTCGAACTCCGCGCGCGAGGCGTACAGCCCCGCGACGAGCGCGGGGACGGCCAGAAGCGCCGCGACGACCGTCCAGTCGAAAAAGAGGAGCAGGAGCGTCGTCGCGAGCGGGCCACCGCCTTGTCCGATGTTTCCGGCGATACCGTGGTACGCGAAGCCCGTCCCGCGCTCTTCGACGCCTTTCGACAGGAGGGCCAGCCCCGCGGGGTGGTAGACCGACGCCGCGAGCCCCCAGACGAGGAGGGCGACGGTCACGGCGACGAGTCCGGGAGCCATCGCCAAGAGGAGGAACGACGCGGCCATGCCGAAGAGACAGACGCGGATGAGCCGCCGCGACCCCACGCGGTCGACGAGGACGCCGCTCGGGAGCGCGCCCGCGCCGAACAGTCCGTATCCGGCCGTGACGACGACGCCGAGCGTCGCCGTCGTGACGCCGACCTGCGTGAAGCCGAGGTCGACCGCCGAGAACTCGACGAGCCAGATGGAGACGAAGATCGGAATCGACAGCTCGTAGGTGTGGACCATCCCGTGGGCGAGGCTCACCAGCGCGACGATAGAGCGGTCGTTCCGATTCACACGTGAGTGCAGAGCGCCGGGTGATTTACCCCTTCGGGTCTGCGCAGACGGTGTCAGGATACGCACCTGTCGACGAGAGGGTAGAACACTCGATTCCTCCCGCTCGGCGTTCTACCGTCCGCTGAGGGCGATATATTCCTATAACTTATGAAAAACACACACAAGAAATATAAAATTCCTACCGGTGGGCCATGGCAAAGAATTATATGGGGTGCAAACATAGTATGAGTTGTATTATGGCTGGATATTACGACTACGTGCTCGGTATCATTCCGCTGACCCTCCTCGGACTCACGGCCGCCTTGGTCGTCGTAGGTCTGGAGCTGACGACGGCCGTTCCGCTCGGTGCCGGCGTGTCGGGGCTCGTCGTCGGCCACGCGCTGTTCGTCAACGGACCCGCCGCCCCGACGGAGACGGTCACGCCGCCGACGCAGACGTCGACGGACCCCGCGGACGCCAACGCCCCGCTCCCCGAGCAGGCCTGAGACGGTACCCAGCACGTCTTTCTCTCTCCTTCTCTTTCTCGCTCGCTTTCCTACTCCGCTCTGTCTCGCCGTCCTCCTTCCGCTCGTGCACCCACACCGACGAGCGGTCGCCTCATCCCCCACGGTTTTGCCGCTCGACACCCTCTCGACGGATATGACCGAGACGCTGTTCCTCTCGAGCGACGAACTGGCCGGACTCGCGACGCCCGACGAGTACGTCGACGCGGTCCGCGAAGGATACCGTCAGCGCGGCGAGGGGGCGCCCGCGGAGCCGCGGACGAAGTTCCTCCCCGACGACCCGCCGGGAATGCTCACCACGTACGGGGCGGTGCTGCCCGAGACGGGCGCGATGGGCGGTTACATGTACAGCGCCGGCTTCGGCGCGCGCGACGCCTGGTTCGTCACCCCGCTGTTCGATTCGGAGTCGGGCGAGCTGCTCGCCGTCCTCGACGGGGCCCACATGAACCCCTACAAGACGGGGGCCGCCGGAGCGGTCGGCGCGGACGCGCTGGCTCGCGAGGACGCCAACTCCGTCGCGCTCATCGGCAGCGGCGCACAGGCTCGGGGCCAACTCCGCGCGCTCGCGACCGTCCGCGACCTCGACACCGCGTGGGTCTACTCGCCCACGAAGGAACACCGAGAGAAGTTCGCGGGCGAGATGGACCGCGAACTCGACGCGAGCGTCGCGGCCGTCGCCTCCCCCTCCGCGGCTGTCGAGGACGCCGACATCGTGGTCACGGCGACCACCGCGAGCGAACCGGTGTTCGACGGCGACGAACTCGATGCCGGCACCCACGTCACTGCGATGGGTCAGTACCACGCCGAGAAGCGCGAACTCGACGCGCGGACCATCGAACGGGCGACGTACGTCCCGGACCTCCGCAAGCGGGCGACCACCGATGCGGGATCGTTCCTCCTCGCGATGGAGGAGGGCGTCGTCGACGAGTCGCACATCCACGCCGAACTGGGCGAGGTCGTCGCCGGCAGCGAGGAGGGGCGCACTACCGAGGAGGAGATAACCGTCTTCGACTCCGGCGGGACGGGCATCGAGACTGTCGCCGCCGCGTACCTGCTGTACGAACGCGCCAGCGAGAAGGGACTCGGGACCACGGTCGACTTCTCGCCCGCGAGCGAGGCGTTCTGACCCGGCGTGCTACCGATAGCGGTTCCACAGTTCGAACCCGCAGAGACCGAGCGAGACGCCCACGGCGACGGCGAATCCGAGACCGAGCCCCCCGCCGAGGCTCCCGGATCGGAGCGTCCCCACGACGACCGCTAACACGGTGGCGGCGACGACGTACGCGACCGCTCGGACGACAGGGTGGAGGGCACGTGACATACGCGGTCGTGACACACCCGGGCCACGTAACCCTTGTCCGCGTCGGCGGGCTCTCACGGTATCACGCCCACGCGGGCCGGGTCTTCGCCAGGCGCTCGAACCGCGAGAGGAGCCACGGGAACGGGAGGAGGACGAGTACCGACACGACGACCGGGACGCCGACACCGGGCCACGGCGACCCCGTCGCCAACTGGGCCTGCACGCCGACGTACGTCGCCATCCCGACGACGACACCGTAGTACGCCGCACGAACCGGGAGCGTCCCGAGATGTCCGGGTTTCGGCCACCAACCCACGTCGACGTAGCCGCCCCGGAGGGTCCCAACGACCACCGAGGCGGCCGCGAGCGTCGTCATCGCGGAGAGGGAGACCTCGACGGGGTGTGCCGCGACCAGAAGCAGCCACAGCACGGGAATCACCAGCACGTTCACCTCCATCGCGGCGAAGAACGTGTAGTCGAGGAAGCGGTCGACCCGCTCGATCAGCGTCCGTTTCGGTCCCCCAGCCACGGTCGTACTCGGGCTTCGAGGGAGTAAACGGTTACTGCCGGTCGCGTTGGTGGCTCGTATCCGGTTCTGACGGGTCCGTGCTCGACAGAGAGCGTGTGCTGCGACGACCCTCCCGACGCGGCGGTTGCCGTTACAAGCAGTCGAGATTTGCGTGGCGGGTCGTGAGACGTACTCGATGCCCGACAATCCAGAGAAGCAGCGGAGCGACGAGGTCGACGAGAACCAGCTTCAGCAGTCCCGAACCGAGGGAGAAGCCTACCTGACATCGGTCACGTACATGGCCACGACCGTCGCCAACGACGGGGGGACGACGGCTGCGGGGGACTACGTCGTCGGCTACGCACAGGAGGAGGCCGAACCGATGTACCGACTCGTCGACGAAGGGGAGTTCGAACTCGACGAACCCGACGAGGAGAACTGTCATCTCGAAGTCGTCGTCGCCGACCGCGAGGACCACCGGTTCGTCCCACACTGCGGCGTCACGGTCTCGCTCGAACGAGCGGGCGAGGAGTTCGGTCCCTTCGACCTCTCGTTCCTGTGGCACCCCGGCGTCTATCACTACGGGTCGAACGTCGAGGTCCCGGAGTCGGGAACCTACGACATGCACGTGACGGTCGAACCGCCCGAGTTCCACCGTCACGACGAGCAGAACGGCGACCGGTACGGCGAAACCGTCGAAGTCACCTTCGAGGAAATCGACGTCGAGACCGGGCAGGACTGACCGGTCGACTGACGCGCCGTCCGGCACACCGCTATCGGTAGCGTCCCCACCGCCGGCAGCGTCGTGTCGTGGCGTCGGACCCGTTCCCACCGACTCACTCGGCGACGTGGGTCCGTGCGCTTCGGCTCACTGGAGCCGATACCGCAACAGCGCCGCGATGCCGCCGAGGTTCTTCAACTGCTGGCCGGGGGCGAACTCGGCCGAGAAGACGGTCACGTCGCCGCCCTTCTGTTCGACCGTCTCGATGACGTCGTTCACGTCGACGTCCCAGTCGCCCTCGCCCTGGCGTTCGTCTCTCAGCCGCGAATCGAGGACGAGCAGGTGTTCGACCGCGCCGAACTCGGCGGCCTCGGCCGTCTCCTCGATGCCGTACGCGATTTTAGCCCCCTCGGCGATACCGTCCATCAGGTCGTCGATGAGCCGCGACTCCTCGGCGATGCGCGTCTGCTCCTGCACGTCGTCGACGGCGCCGCGTTTGAGCACCTCGTGGACGCCCCGGTCGCCCACGCCCGAGGTGTCGACCGTCTTGATTATCTTCTCGGTCGCGTCCGGGTATTCGTTCGAGATGTAGTCGCGGGCGTCGTTCTTCGTGAAACCCGGGCCGGCGAGGATGACCGCGTCGACGTCCAAGTGCGACAGCGCCTTCCCCACCTCGTCGAACAACTCGGTTCGGGGACGGGCGTAGTCGCCCTTTCCGGTCGGCCGGGTGAACGAGGCGTACTCCTCGGTACCGTACTGGGCGACGGTGTGGATGTACGCTTCGCCCTCCTCGACGGTGACGATGGCGACGTCGGGGTTCTCGGTCGCCTGTTCGGCCGCTTCGATTCTGTCGACCTGATCGGGCTTGAAGCGTTTCTCGACCGTGATCTCGGAGCGCTCCTCGACGTTCAGCGTGTGATGGTGGCCGAGTTGGTCCTCGCGGGAGCAGCCGACGATTTCGCCCCCCACGCGGAGCCGGTTGGCGAAGCGGGCGAACTCGACGTCCTCCACCGACAGGGTGACGTGGAGGTGTTCGCGCTCGCCGCCCGTGTCCCGCATCTGTTCGTCGTTGCGCTGGATGCGTCGGGTGGTGTCGCCCGAGACGAGGTCGCCCGGTTCGAGCACGTACGAGAGGTGCCAGAGGTCGTCGACGTTCTCGGGGACGAGCGTCATCCGCTCGCGTCCCTCCTCGCCGCGACCCCGGCTCACGATGCGCATATCCGTTCTCCGCGGGCGGGGATTACGTGTCTTTTGAATCCGTCGACCGAGCCGACGCTCGGAACGGCCCCCTGGCGCGGTCGTCCGCCCGACTCGCGGTCGGACGCCCTCACCACTCGACGAGCACCCCGTCGCAGACGGGGCAGGTGAAGAACGCGGCGGTCCCCATCTGGCCGAGATACACGCGGTCCCCGTGCGGGTGGTCACAGGCGTCGTCTCCACCGACTCGGGCGCGACTCCCGTCGGACGAATCGAACGGATCGAGGTCGTAAAGCGTCACGTCTCGCACGACGGGGGCGACGAGCATCAGGGAACGACCTGCTATAGACGGGGCCGGACCGCTCCCGGACACAGCAGGGGGTGCGGTTATGGCCCGTGCACACCACGGACACGCATGCGCGCATGCGACGCGCCGCCCTCGACGGCGGACGCCCTTCGGCTCACGCTGGAGGTGTGGCATCCCGACTGCTGGGTCCTCCAGACCACGCGGCAGGCAGCGGTCGGCCTCCTCAGCTACGGCGTCTTCACCCGAACTGACGGCTGTGCGACCACGCTGTTCACCCTCTATGGGGACACGACGTCCGCACTCGACGACGGCGTCTCGGCCATCCGTTCGGCGTCGGCCGTGTTCGACGTCGCCAGTATGACTCGTGACCACCGCGGACGCGGGCAGACGCACGGTCGGCTTCAGGCGGGCAACGCGACCCGTGAACTCCTCGTCGATCACGACGGGACCACGCAGATCAGCGAGGCGTTCACCGACCGCGGCTTCGTCCCCGCCGAGGCGGTGGACGCCAGGGACGACACGGAGCACTGGACGCTGCTCACGCAGCACGATCGGGAGACGGTCGAGCGGCTCCTCGACGAGGTGCGTGCGGGGTGGGACGCGACCATCGCTGTGACCAGCATCACGCGCGGGATACGGGCGAGCGAGCGCCCGCCACTGCCGCTCGACCGCCTGTCGAGCCGACAGCGCGAGGTGTTTCGCTACGCCCGGGCGAACGGCTACTACGAACACCCGCGCGAGACGGACGTGAGCGCGATCGCGACGGCGCTGGGGCTGAGCAGTTCGACCGTCCACGAGCACCTGCGGAAGGCCGAGGCCGCTCTGCTCGGCACGAGGTTCGACTGAGGGCGTCGTCGTCGAACACGGTCAGGGCTCGGCCCACCGCTTCTTCGACAGGCCGGCGGCGAACCCCCGTCCCACGAGGTAGTACAAGATCACCTGGACGTAGAAGAGGACGAAGAACCCGACGACGACCGCCGAGAGCGCGGAGCCGACGAGACCCCCCACGATGCCGACGACGAGCGCGAGCAGCCACGCGACGGCGTAGTCGCCCGTGAACGCCCCCGACGCGATGGTCCGCAGGGCGAACGCCGCGCCGAGGTTCCCCTCGATGGCGAAGTTCGCCAGCGCCGCCGGGAGGAGATACGCGAGCAGGAGGCCGGTGACGGCGACGACCACGACGAGGAGGACGAGGACGACGAGTCCACCCGCACCGCCCGACGGCGGCGAGGGGGTCGCCCCCGGCTCCATCGGAACCGGTTCGCCGGGGACGACGATGAACAGGCCTCCGAGGAGCAGGGCGAGCGGAATCAGCACGACGAGTCCGTAGACGAGGTTCACGACGAACATCTTCAGCCCGTCGACGAGGAGCGATCCCCACTGGGTGAACGACGGCGGGGTGTGTTCGCCACGGGCGGCGTGGTCGAGCACCCGGACGAGATACCCCTGCAGGACGAACGCGGGGAGGATCAGGAACGAGAGGACGGTCAGGATACCACCGACGAGGAGGGTCGACAGCCAGTCGTCGCCTCCACGGGGGAACGACAGTGCATCGGAGAGCATCACCCGCCCGGTGTCCGGGCGCGGAGTTAGTTCTTGTGTGTAGCACGCTCCGCTCGTCGGGGCAAAAACGGGAGGGAGGGCACTTCGATCTGGGGGCGAGTCAGCCGTAGCGGCTCAGATGGCAGGCTGCTGGCCGGGCATCTCGTCCTCCTCGTGGAGGTCGACGGGGTGGACGTCGGCCCAGGTGTGGCCGATGACGTAGAACGCCGCGACCGCCGCGTAGAACGTCACGAAGACGCCGATGACGGTCCCGATGATGGGGACGATGCTCAGGACGGAGGTGAGGATACCCGCACCCAGGAGCAGCGCGAACGCCGTCAGCCAGCCCATCGCGTACGCCTTGGTCGTGATGACGTCACGGATCTCGCCGAAGGCGAACCCGGCCATCACGTCGTCCTTCTCGACGAAGTTCGCGAGCGCGGCCGGCACGACGTACGCCGCCGCGAGACCGAGGACGAGCGCGACGAGGAAGCCCACGAGGGCGACCAGTCCGCCGACGACGCCCGCAGCGCCCGAGTTACCGGCGACGGCGCCGCCGACACCGACGAACGCGATGACCGCGCCGATGATGCCGGGGATGAGCCCGTAGACGAGGTAGATGGCGAAGCCCTTCAGCCCATCCATGAGCATCTCGCCCCAGTCGTCGAACACCGGCGGCTCGCTCTCGTCGTGCATCGTACCGCGGAGAACGCGGACGTAGTAGCCCACCACGATGAACAGGGGGATGATGAGGATACCGAAGAGGGTCAGTACGCCCCCGATGAGGACGGTCTTGATCCACTCTTCGCTGCTGCGTAGATATCGGAGTGATTCTTCGATCATGAGTTGTCACCGAGCCTGCCGCCACGGGCGAACCGGTCGCTGTAGCCTGCAGTTGCTCTGCAACACCCACGCTATCTGAGGTATTATGTATGGCCTCCCTTCCGCCGGATAAACAGAACGTTATGGGAGCCGTAACGAGTCGCCCGCGTCGACCCGTGATGGTTCGAGCGCGAGTCGTGCTCACACGTCCCGCAGTTCGCTTCCGCCCGGGGGGAGGAACTCCTGAATCCGGTCCGGACTGGCGACCTTCCGGAGGAACGACTGGTCCGCAAAGCGCTCTTTGAACTCGCGGTAACACATCTTCGCCGCGTCGTTCTGGGCGTAGCGGCCGGGTTCGAGGGTGATGGTCGTTTCGGCCTGTGGCTCGATGGCCGACGGCGGTCCGCCGATGACGCGCGTCTCGCCCTCACAGCGGATGCCGACCGCGACTCGCGCCTCGCAGTCGCGGAAGTAGGTGCGGTCGCCGCGAATGACGAACCCCCCTTTTTCGAGGTACTCTCCGCTTTCGGGGGTCTTCGACACCTGGTCCGGCGTCACCATGTACGCGTCGCCCGCGTGGCGGCCGTCCTTCCACACCGACGAGTACGCGACGGCGAACTGTGCGGTCTCCTCCAGAGTAGAATCGGGGAAGTCCACCGGATTCGACGGCTCCGACGGCCGTGAGGCCTTCAGAACCGTCACCGGTCCGCCGTACGCCTGTGCGTGGAAGAACCGGTCGTGCTTCGAGAGGTACTTCTTCACGAGGTCCTCGTTCTGGTCGGCGTTCCGTCCTCCCACGACCAGGAAGCCGTCCGACGTCTCGAACCACCGGAACCGCTCGTACCAGTGCTCCGGTTGACGGATGGGGATGGACCGCCGCGAGAGCCAGTCGATCTCCTCTCTCTCCTCGTCGTCCTCCGCGTCCTCGTCGTCGTCGGCCTCCCAGGCGTCGCGTCGCTTCTTCACCGCCTCCAGTTCCTCGCGGGTGTTCTCGATGGCCGCCAGCGCGCCCTCCTTCTTCTCCTCGATGCGCTTGGCCTCGGTGTAGAGGCGGTCGGCGTTCTTCTCGACGCCCATCGAGACGTCGACGGTCACGCGCGTCCCGTCGAGGGCTATCGTCACGGTCCCCTCCGCGGAGTCGACGCCGACGACCGCCTCGGCGGCGGGGATACCCTGGTCGGCCCCGGCGTCGAGTTTCTCCTCGATGTCGGCCCACGGGACGCCCTGCTCGCGGGCACCCCGGACGGTCGAGAGCACCTCGTCGACGAGGTCGTACCGCGCGTAGAGCGTCTCGGCCTTCTCGCGCTCGGCCTGGGCCTGCTCCTCGAAGCCCTCGATAGCGCCCTCTTGCTGTTCGATGATGCGCTTCTGCTTGGCGATTTCCTCCTCGAAGTCCGGTCGGTCGTCGCCCTTCTCCCCCTCCTCTTCGTCCGCGAACTCGACTCGGTAGAAGTACGCGTCGAGCGCCTCGTTGAACGTGTCGTACGCCTCCTCGTCCAGTCCTTCGCGCTCTCGTTCGCGGAGGGGAAAGGGCGTCGCGTCCACGACGCGGTCGTCGTCGAGGTACACCCGGGGGTCGAAATCTCCGGACTTCAACTGAGCCGCGAGGTCGGCGATAGCGTCGTGAATCGCCCGGTACTCCGATTCGCCGGCCTCGGGATGGCGAGCGTCTTCTCGACGCCCGCGCGGGTGCAGAGTTCCTCGGCGTACAGCCCACCCAGATTCAACTGGGTCGCGAGGGTCCGCACGACGTCGGTGTCGGAGTCGGCCATCTGTCGACGGAACGTGTCGAACCCGACTGTCAGGGGGTTCAGCCGCGAGGAGGGGAACTCGTACTGCGCGCCGGGCGCGACAGTGCGGGACTTCAGGCGCACCGTTTCGAGGCTGCGGATCACCTCGTCCGTCTCGTCGAGGACGGCGATGTTCCCCTGGCCGAACAGTTCGGCGACGACCTTCGTGCGCTCGTCGCCGCGCTCGAACTCGAAGACGAGGATGCGGTCGAACTCGTACTGCTCGGCGCCGACGAAGTCGGCGTTGGCGATTCGGTTTCGAAGCATCATCGCGAAGTTCGGCGGCCGGCCGGGGGCGTCGGGGACGTGTTCGGGGGCAGCGACGTGCGCCCGCTTCACCTCGCCGACCTCGACGAGGAGTTCGACGCGGCCGCGGTCGAAGTCGCGCATGCGGAGGCGCAGGAGGTCCTCTCCGTACAGATAGGCCTTGTCGACCTTCGCGCCCTCGTATCGGTTGAGTTCCGTGACGAGGGCCGCGAGGTCGACGCTCGAAAGCTCCTGCTTCGGGTCCATGTCCTCTCGATACTAGCGGGTGCCGAAAAGGGGTGTCGGTGTGTCCGCGCCACGCGCGGTGGTCGTCCGCGTCGTCGACGCCGGCGAACGCGAGGCGATTAACTCGACGCGACCACGACGTCGACGGGTTCGTCGACCGGTTCGTCGCCGGTGTAGCCGTACCCGACGGCCACGACGGTGTAGGTCTCACCGGGCAGCAACGTCAGCGGGTCGCCGAACAGGAAGGGGTCGTCGGCCGGGATGGCGTCTTCGGTCTCGCGCCGTAGCTGGAACGTGTACGGCCCGCTTGGAACCTTGAGGTAGTCGCTCGCCGACGCGTACTCGACGCCGTTGAACAGCGTGAGGCGCACGAGTATCTCCGGAACGTCGGCGAGGAACTGGAACAGTCCCGGGGTCTGGACCCGGTTACGGACGAACTGCGGGATGTATCCGCCAGCCGTCCCCTTGAACAGGTCGATGAGAGAGAGGAGGTCGCTCCTCACTCTGTTCGGTACGTCGGCCTCGCGGTCCGTGTTCGCCGTACTCACCGTGACCGTGATGTCGACGTCCTCCTCGTCCGGGACGGCGTGGACGACCCGGGCGAGGGCGCTCGAACCGGAGAACCGCCCGCCGACGCTCGTCTCGTCGGAGAACTGTTTTATCTCGACCGTTCCCTCGGACAGTTCGCCGAGGACGACGAGCGTGTAACTCTCCCCGCCCTCGAACGTCAGATCCCAACTCGCGACGGCCGCACCCGGCCCCGAACCCGTCGGCGTGACGCTGAACGACGTCGCCCCCGAGGGGAGCGTCAGAGAGGTGATATCCTTGAACGCGACGTCCTCGGCGACGAGTTCGTCGTCCGCGTAGATGTCGACCGCTGGCGCGTCCGGGACCGCGTGGATCGCCTGGATCTGTGCGACGTGGTTGTCCGCGGCGACACCGTTCGACGACGCCAGTCCAGCCAGTCCTGCGGTTCCAGCGCCGATCGCTTTCAGTGCCGTCCGACGTAACATATTTGACATATATTGAGTTCCTCGACTGTTGGCTCGAAGCCCACATGTAAAAGTATTGACTTCAACCAATCACAGTGTATGTACGCATTTCGAGTACGTTCGGACGGATTACTATCATGAACGTATCTGACGATTTTCGTATCGCCCGCTGCGAACCGATCACCCCGGAGGCGTGAGCGACAGATGTCGTGTCGCTGAAATAGTTGTGACACGAGAAACGCCTATGGTCGAGCGCACGTCCCGGGTCGTCCGCGCCGGGTCGACAGCGGAACTCGCGGACGCCCTCGCCGTCCGCCGGGCAGTCTTCGTCGACGAGCAGGACGTCCCACCCGAACTGGAGGTCGACGAGTTCGACGAACTCGGCGCGGCGACGCACTTCGTCGCGTACGACGGGAGCGAAGCGGTCGGCGCGGCCCGTCTCCGTCCGTCCGACGAGGGACGCGCGAAAATCGAGCGCGTGGCCGTCTTGAAAACGCGTCGTGGCGAGGGAATCGGCGGTCGACTGATGGACGCTCTCGAAGCCGAGGCCCGAGAGCGAGGATTCGAGTCGCTCGTCCTCCACGCGCAGACCCCCGTCGAGGGATTCTACGCCGAGCGGGGCTACCAGTCGGTCGGCGAGGTGTTCGAAGAGGCTGGTATCCCACACATCGAGATGGTTCGAGACGTCTGACCGTCCGACCGTTCGAGCGATACGACGTGTCGATTGGACGCCGAAACGACGTCGTACCGACGGACTGTCCGATCCGACGACGTGTGACGACCGCCCGCCGAGGGCTCCGGTGGTCTCACCGACGCACTGGACGCGACGAGCGGGCGAGTGGCCCCCTCGGGGTCGACCCCTGATACGGCCGGTATCAGTCGGTTTCGGCTGTCGCCGCCCCCGGAGGCGGCGACGGCCGGGATACAGTGACGCCAAATCGTATAACTCTCGTCGCGGCGACGAACACGACGAGACCCACCACCGAACCGAGCGCCGCAGTCGGGGACCAGAGTCCGACGAGGAGGAGGGTAGAGAGCGTCAGCGAGGACGTCAGGGAGGGCGGCGCACGGGAGGCGCCGTCGGCGTGAGACGGTGGCTGGTACTGCATGGTTCGCGGGCTGAGGACCCGGTCTGTCGTCGGGCCGGGGAGCCCATAAGTGATTTCTGAAGGACATTTCTGTAATCGAACGGACTGAAGATCTCTTCACCGCTCTCGTCGGTGGAAAACACGACGCGGGCGCCGGGGTAGGTTCTTTGTCCCGCTCTCCGTAGCCCGAGCCATGACGAGCGAGGAACTGGCACCCGCGAAGGCCTTCGGGAGGCTCGCGGACGCGACTCGACTGGACGTCCTGTGCGCGCTCGACGCGGCACGGGGCCGTTCGGTCTCGTTCTCGGACCTCAGAGCGCGGGTCGGCGTCGACGACAGCGGTCAGTTCAACTACCACCTCTCGCGGCTGCGACCACACTTCGTCGAGAAGAGCGACGACGGCTATCGGCTCACGGCGGCCGGCCGACAGGTGGTCCGCGCCGTCGCCGCCGGTCGGTTCACGGCCGACGTCAGCTTCGAGGCGTTCGAACACGAGAGCCGGTGTCACCGGTGTGAGACCCCGCTCAGGGTGTCGTACCGGGACGAACGCCTTCGGTTCCGGTGCCCCGCCTGCGCCCGCGAGGTTCTCGACGTGGGGTTTCCCGCCAGCGGCGCCCGTGAGCGGACGCCCCCACAGGTCGTCGACGCCTTCGCTCGCTTCTCGTATCATCGCGTCGCCGGCGTTCGCGACGGCGTCTGCCCGGACTGCTGGGGCTCCACGGAGGGGTGGGTGACCGACGAGGTCCCGTCCGCCGTCGACGAACCGGCCGCGGTCGTCTTCGAGTGTGCCGTCTGCGAGGGCGTCGTCGTCGTCTCCTTCGGCGGCCTCGCCATCTACGACGAGCGGGTTCGGCGATTCCACCGCGACCACGGCGTCGACCCCGACGACGGCTACTACTGGGAGCGCCCGCAGTGTCTCTCCGGCGAGTTCACGACCGTCGAGTCGACCGACCCGTGGCGGGTGCGGGTCGACTTCCCGCTCGACGACGTGGTCTGTCGAGCGCGGTTCGAGGGGCCGAACCTCGTCGACGTGAACGTCGGCTGAACGCCACGAGGGGAACTGGCTCGCTCCGGGTTCCCGTCGCGGTGACTCCCGACCGCACTGGCACTCCGCTCCCGTGTCACGAGAGCCACCCTCCGACGTGGTGGGCGAGACGGTGACGTTCGTCTTCGACCTGCGGAACCGCTCGCTCGCGCTGTTCGCTCGCGCAAAACCTGGAGCAAAACCCCGTTACAACCGCTTCGACACGTACGGTCCGTCCTGCCGATAGCCGAGCTTCTCGCGGTAGTACTGGCGGACGCCGATGCCGGAGATGACCGCGAGCTTCGAGAAGCCGTCCTCGCTGGCCCGGCGTTCGGCCTCCCCGATGAGCCGCTTGCCGTAGCCGCGGTGCTGCCAGTCGCCCTCGCCGCCGAGACCGACCTCGCTCCCGTAGACGTGGAGTTCGCGGACGATGGCGGCGTCTCGCAGTTCTTCCCGAACCGGGTCGGCGTCGGGGCGGTCCCCGTAGGGGGAGTGCGAGGGGTACCGGAGCCGACAGAAGCCGATGAGGAGGTCCTCTTCGGGGTCCTCGAACGCGAGGAACTGTTCGCGTCCGCCGGCCGCGTCGTACGTTCGGGTCGACAAAGCGACCCGGTCGGGGTCGGGGTCGGCGTCGTTCATCCCGACCTCGCGGGCGCGGATGTCCCGGGGTTCGATGCCCCTCTCGGCTGCGCGCTGCTCGGCCAACTGTCGGAGGTTCGACTTCCAGACGCCGGCGTCGATGAAGTCCGCGGGGATGTCGCGCTGGACGCGCTGGAGTCGGGTGTACTCGGGGACGAGCCCCATCGCCTCCGAGACGACGTCGGCCGCCTCCTCGTTCGTGAGCGGCGAGAACTCCTCGCGCCGCCACTGGTCGTACACTCTCGTTCCTCTCACCACCAGCGTCGGGTAGATTTTGAGGTAGTCGGGCCGCCACTTCGGGTTGTCTCGCAGTTGCCGGAAGTCCTCGACGCACATCTCGCGGGTCATCCCCGGCTGGCCGGGCATCATGTGGAAGCCGACCTTGAACCCCGCGTCCCGCAACCGACGGTTGGCGTCGACCGACGCCTGGGTGCCGTGGCCGCGGTGCATCTCGCGGTTGATCCGTTCGTAGGTCGTCTGGACGCCCACCTCGACCTTCGTCCCGCCCAGGCGGAGCATCCTGTCTACCTGCTCGGGGTCACACCAGTCGGGCTTCGTCTCGAACGTCATCCCGACACAGCGGACGTCGGCCGTCTCGTTCTCGGAGATGACGTCCTCGACGTAGCGGAACTCGTACTCCTCGGGGTCCTGTGCGAACGACCGTCCCTCGGCGGGGTTCGGTTCGGCGTCTAAGTCGTACTCGTTCATCGCCTGCAGCGCGCGCTTGACGAACCACTCCTGATAGTCGTGGCTCCGTGCGGTCATCGTCCCGCCCATCAGGATGAGTTCGGCCTTGTCGACGGGGTGACCGATGTGCCGCAGTTGTTCGAGACGGAGCGTCACCTGCCCGTAGGGGTCGTAGTCGTTCTGCTCGCCGCGGGCGGCGGCGGGTTCGTGTCCCGTGTACGACTGCGAGGAGTCGAACTCCGAGGCCGGCCCGCCGGGACAGTACAGACATTTCCCGTGCGGGCACATGTGCGGCGAGGTCATGATGGCGACCGGCGAGACGCCCGACGCCGTCCTGACGGGCTTGCGGCGCACGACTTCCACGACGTCCTCTCGTCTATCCTCGGGCGCGTACTGGAGGATGTCCGTGTTCTTCGGCACCTTCGGCGAGGAGTGTTCCGAACACGCCTGAAGCTTCGCCCCTTCGAGCGAGTCGGCGTCGATTTCGCCGTCGAGAATGCGCTCGACGAGCGTCTCACACGTCCGTCGAAACGCCTCTGTCTCCTCGGGCGCGGCGTCGACGGTGCCCTCGGCGGTGCCGGTCATCGTCAATGAGTGGTCGATTCGGCCGAATAAGCGTGTCGCTCCGACGACTCGGCCGCGACTCTCATCTCCCACCTCGCTGCAAGCAACAGACATATGCGGCGGAGTCCGCAACGGACAGAACATGTCAGACGAAAGCGAGCAGGCCGACGAAGCGGCCGACACCGAGGCGGACGTCACCGACCGAGAGCCAGCGGTCGTCGACAGCGAGGGTCACGGCGTCGACGTCGAGGGCGGCGGCGACGCGGGCGCGTCCGCTCCCGAGGAGTCCGACGAGGTGGACGCCGACTTCGAGAACGAGAAACCCGACGAGGAGGACGAACGCCGCGAGGAGGAGGCCGCCGACCAGAAGAACGTCGACAACCACCGCGACGAGGAGCCGTTCGAGTCCTGAGACCGTCCGCTGGCGGCCCGTACCGACTTCAGTACTGCGAGGGTGCCGACCACACCCCGAACGGACTCGACTCGTTTTTCACGAAGACACCGCCACCACGGCGAGTCGCCTCCCGATCAGTACGGGATGACGCGGAACCCTTCCGGGAGGAAGAGGCCGAAGATCAGAAACAGCGTCGCGGCGAGACCGGCGGTGATGAGCGCGTAGGGTATCTGGGTGCGGACGTGGACCATGTGGTCGCTCCCGGAAGTCGAGGAGGCCAGCACCGTCGTGTCGCTGATGGGCGAGGTGTGATCGCCGAAGATGCCGCCGCTGAAGACGGCCCCGAGCACGAGCGGGAGGTTCGCCCCCGTCGCGAACGCCAGCGGCACCGCGATGGGGAACATGATGCCGTAGGTCGACCACGAGGAACCGTCGGAGAAGCTGACGAAGCTCGTCGTGGCGAAGACGGCCAGCGGCACGATAAAGGCCGGGACGCCGCCGAACGTCTCGGTGACGAACGACGAGATTCCTAACAGGGAGACGGCGTTCTGGATCGAACTGGCGAACATCAGGATGACCGCCGCGAGCAGAATGCCCTTGAACCCGACCATCATGGCGTCGGTCGCGTCCTTGTTCGAGGGACGTCGCCTCGCCAGCGATAGAGCGCGAACGCGACGACGAGCGCCGTGACGGAGGCCACGCCGAGTTGGACCCCGCCGATGTTGAACGACCACGGGCCGCTGGGGGGTAAGACGAGCGCCCACTGGCCGAGTTCGAAGAGCGTGTTCCCGGTCGCCCCCTCGACGTAAACGACGGGGCTCCCGCGCCAGAACATCGCGCCGAGGCCGACGACGATCATCGTCAGGATGGGGACGACGAAGTTCCGCCAGTCCGGGGTCGCGCCCTCGTAGACGGTGTACTCGTCCATCTCCTCGGAGATCATCGGGTCGTGGTCCTCGCCGACGACGCCCTCGCCGGCGCGGGCACGCTGTTCCTCCTCGGCCATCCCGCGGATGTTCGGGAACACCTGCCAGGCGACCAGGGCGGCGAGACCGAGGGCGATCCACGAGTAAAAGCCCGTAAAGAGCGTGTTGAAGAAGAGCGGCCAGATGGCGCCGGTGACCGCCTCGCCGCTGGAGTTGACGAACTCGGACATCCGCTGGGGGAGCGAGCCCTGGCTGGCCGCCTGTTCGATGCCGCCGCCGATGAAGCCGACCATCGCCGCACCCCACGTCGAGTAGAAGGCCAGCCGGGCCGCCGGCGACCCCGCGGAGTCGACGTAGTAGGCGAGTTTCGCCCGCGAGACGTTGAACTGGTCCGTCAGCGGACGCATCATCGAGCCGACCACGAGACAGTTGAAGTAGTCGTCGATGTGGATGGCGATGCCGGCCAGGAACGCTGCTTTCTCCGAGTCGGCCGGCGAGTCGACGCGGGCGGCCAGCGCCTCCAGCACACCCTGGATAGCCCCCGACCGGATCATCAACCCGATCATCCCGCCGATAGCGAATATCGCGAGTAACACGTTCTCGACGTACCACGGGCCGAACAGCGGTGCCGTCGCGATGATCTCCGGGGCGACCTTCACCCCGAAGACGGCTCCCAGGAGAACGCCGCCAGCCCCCACCGACCACGACTCGGCGTCCTCCGCCTGTGGATTCACCGTCGTCACCTCCGGCCCGGCGGCGATCAGGTCCGCCGGGACGCCGACGTACGCGGGGTTCAACGCTCCGTACGCGACTGCTGCGGTCACCACGCCGACGAACAGGCCGATGAGCGCGTCGCGCGTGTACCACGCCAGCGCGATGGCGACCAGTGCCGGCACGACCGAAATCGCTCCCGCTTGAATGCCGTCCACCATGCGACGAGGTACCACGATACTGGCTGATAAAGGTGTGGAAACTTCCCGGCAACGACACGTCGAACCGTGGCCTGACCCCGACCGCTGTCGGCCGAAGGGCGATGAAACCGCTGTGACGCCCGTCCGGCGGACGCAAGGACGCCGCTTATCCGTCCGGGTGGCGTCGTGAAGAACAGATCGATGACTGGAATCAACAGACGGTCGGCGAACACACTGGGTATCGCTACGACGCTCGTGGACGCGCTTCTCGCGTTCCGTCGTGGTCAGCACAAGAGCGGCCTCCTCCTCCTCGGCGCGGCCGCGCTCTCGAAGCGCGTCAACGGACTCGGCACCGCGACGTCGGTGCTCCTCCGACTGATTCGAAAGTTCAAATAACGCTGCCGTCGCGCCCTCGTCCAGCCGAGCGGTTCTGACGAGGCCGCGGAGCATCTGTCCTCTCGGAACCGTACCCCGGAGAAAAATCCACCCGCTCAGTCGGCCTCGAACGCCTCTGTCGGGGGACTCCCTACCGCCTGCCCGGTCGTGACGAGCGCCACGCCGACCGCGCCTGCGACGACCGCCGCCGCGAGCAACAGCGGCCGGTACCCTGCGACAGTGGCGACGCCGGCGAACGCGACCGGTCCCGCCGCACGGCCGAGGAATGTCGTGCTGTTACGCAGACTGACCGCGCCCGCGCGGACCGCGTCGGAGACCGCTTCGGTCACGCCCGCGTCCACCGACGGGAGGACGATTCCCGTCCCCGCGCCGACGGCCAGCATCGCCGCGACGAACGCGAGGAGCGACGAGGCGGCGAAGAGGCCCGCGAAGCCGACGGCGAGACAGGCGAACCCGTACGCGACGAGCGTCCGGTTCGAGACCCGGCGAGCGAGTCGGCCGTTCGCCGCCGAGGCGACGATTGCGGCACCCTCCGCGACCAACAGCACGACACCGATTACCAGCGGTGTGAGCCCCTCGCTCGTGAGGAGGAACGGCGCGGCGGTGAAGACCACGCCGAACAGCAGGAACTCCGCGGCGAACGTCGCGCCGTAGAACGCCCGCGTCCCGCGGGCCGTGACCGCACGCCCGGCGGTTCGGAGATACGCGACGCCGGGCATCGAGCGGCGTTCGTAGTCGGGTTCGCGGACGAGGTACCACGCCACGCCCGCGACGGGCAGGGCGACGAGGTACGCCCCGAACGGGGCCGACCAGCCGAAACCGACGAGGTACCCGCCGACGACCGGGAAGACCGCGGCACCCGTCGAGAGGGCCGCGAACGTCACGCCGAGGACGGCGTTCCGCTGGACGCCCTCGAACGTGTCGCCCACGAGCGCGACGGTCGAGACGAAGATGCCGGCCGCGGCCGTCCCCTGGGCGACGCGGAGCGCGAGGACGGTCCCGAACGAGGGCGCGAGGACGGTCGCACCGCCGGCCAGTCCGAAGACGAGGAGGCTTCCCGCGAGGACGCGCCGGCGACCGATCCGGTCGGCGAGCGCGCCGACGAACGGCGAGAGGACGATGCCAGTGACGAAGTACGCGCTCACGAGCAGGCTCGCGGCTGCATCGTTCACGCCGAACGCGTCGCGGATGGTCGGGAGCGCCGGACTGACGAGCGGAACGCCCAGGGGCGCGAGAAACGTCGCCAGCAGGACGACCCGAACGGTCGGCGAGTCCCACGGCACGCGGTCGACCCTCGACGGACTTTCACTCATGGTTCGAGCCTCGATTCAGGGAGTCAACCGGTAGAACCGGAAGAACTCGTTCTCGATGGGGAGCACCTCGATGGCGGAGAATCCGGCCTCTTCGGCGTACCCGCGGAGGGTGGATTCGCGCATCACCGTTCCGGTGCCGACGCCGTCATCGACCATGCCCACCGGGAGGCAGTGGAAGACGCTGTACCCGTACATGAACTCCTCGACGGGGCCGGCCGCGGGTGAGAACGTCTCGCCGACGCGTTCGTCCATGACGAAGACTGTCCCGTCCGGCAGGGCCAGCGAGCGCATCGTCGACAGCACGGCCACGGGGTCGGACATGTCGTGGACGCACTCGAACGCGGTGACGAGGTCGTACGACCCGTCGACGTCGGCGGCGTCGGCGTGGGTGAACGAGAGGCGGTCGCCCGCGTCGTACGCGGCGGCGTTCGCTCGCGCTCGTTCGACGGAGGCCGCGTCGGCGTCGATTCCGCGGACCGTCGCGTCGGGGTACGCCCGGGCGATGCCGATGCTCGACCAGCCGTGTCCACAGCCCACGTCGGCGACTCGGCCCCCCTCTGTGAGTCGGGCGTCGACGTCTTCGAGGGTCGGGAGCCACTCGGTTCCGAGTTCGTTGACGAACAGCGGGCGGTTCATCGCGGCGATACCCTCGTGCATGTCCTCGCCGAACGCGTGGTACTCGATCCCCTCGCCGGTGCGGTAGGCGTCGACGAGTTCCTGGACGGGCGACAGCGTCCCCACGAGCGACTGTGGAATCCCCGCGAGGTAGTCGAGGCTCTCCGGTTCGGTGAGAACGGCCGCGTGGGCCGGCGGCAGGTCGAAGCGTCGCTCGGATGCCGGGGCCTCGGGGTTCTCACACGCCAGGACGCCCGAGACGACCCCCTGTTCGAGCCACTCGCGGGTGTACCGCTCGCTCGTTCCGGTCGCCGCTGCGAGTTCGACCGGGGTCGACGGCCCCTCGGCGGCGAGCACGTCGTAGTACCCCAGTCGCGACCCGAGATAGAGCGCGTAGGTCGTGAAGGCCCCGAGGGCAGCCTCGAAGACCCGTTCCTGAAACGATTCGATGTCGGTGCGGTCGGTTGTCGACTGGCTGGTTGCCATGGCCGGAGGGAGGAGTCGCAACCGGCTATAGTTAATTTCCGAGACGTGTGTCGGAGACAGAAACCCGTCAGCCGGCGCGATACCGGTGTCGGCCGCCGACGGGGTGTTCGCCCAGTGACTCCCGTCTCACCGACCGAGACGCGGACCTGTCGTCTCACCTGAGACACAGTTATTCCCCCGGGGAGCGTCGGTTACGCCACGCACCCTGGAGGGGGAGACACCACATGACCGGCGCAGACCCGAAAATACTCGACGAACTCCTGCAGAACACGCTGGAACTCCAGGCGCTCGACCTCCGCGAGGAACCCTCGGAGGACCGCCTCTCGACCGACGACCTGCTGGACGTGCTCCGCCACCGCGACCTGTTCGAAGCGCTCCTCGTGACGCCGCTCGACCGCCGCGACCTGGAGGACTCGCTGGAGGTTTCCCGCGCGACGAGCCACCGCTTCACCCGCTGGCTCGAACAGAAGGAGTACGCCGAACGGGTCGACGGGACCTATCACCTCACCGGCGAAGGGGAAATCGTCGCCGAGGCCGTGGTCCAGTTCGAGCGCAAGATACGGACCGCCAACCGGCTCTCGCCGCTTCTCGACGCTATCTGCGAGGACCACCGCGAGTTCGTCGTCGAACCGTTCGAGAGCGCCACCGTCACCGTCGCGACGCCGGCGGAACCGTACGCGCCCGTGACGCGTTTCCTCACGCTCCTGCGCGACTGTGAGCGGTTCCGCGGCTTCAACACCACCCACATGGTCCCGCCGGGGCTGGCCGACGTCTACGGCGACCCGTTCGCCGACTGCGAGGTGGAACTCATCTACCTCCCGGACGTGGTGGACACCCTGGAGAAGAGCGACGACGGCTTCCGGCGGGCGCTCGACGGGGAGCACCTGAAACTGCGGACACGCGACGCGCTCCCGTACGGACTGGCGCTGTTCGACGACCGCGTCGGCATCGGCGGCTACGACGAGGAGACCGGCACGATGCGGGTGTTCGTCGACACGGACACGGCCATCGCGCGGGCGTGGGCCGAGCGCGTTTACGACACCTTCAGAGCGGACTCGACGCCGCTCGAAGCGGAGTGATCGGTACGAGGAGGAGGTCCCGACGGGGATGACAAACGGGGGCGTTCAGGAGAGGAACGGGTGATGTGCAACGAATCAACGCCGAGTTGGCCGGTGAAACCGAGGCGTTCGTGCGGTACACGGACGCGGTGTGAGACCTCAACCCATCCCAGCCGACTCGCTCGCCTCCGCTCGCTCCCCGACGCCGACCGCGACGGCGGCGGTGGCGCGTGACGAGACGCTCTCGGTGAGCACGCTTTTTGAGTAGAAACGTCCCTCCTCGACGAACCGTGCCTGCCGACGACCGCGGGTTCAGATCTGCTCGGCGATGGCGGCGACGACGGCGTTGAGCACGTCCTCGCGCATCCCCGAGAGGAACTCGATGCGACCGTCGCGGATGCCGAAGGCGGTGACGCCGGCGCCGGGGACGGTCTCGCGTGCCGCGGCCGCCACGGCGCGGATGTCGACGGGCGCCGTGCTCCGGATGTGGAGTTCGTCGGTGCCGACGCCGACGGTCACGAACGGGGCGTCGTCGACCCGGTTCCGACGGTGGATCTCGTCCAAGAGGAGCGTCGTCGGCGGGAAGTCGAAGCGGTGGGTGTACGAGTCGGTGTCCAGCACCGCGAAGTGAGCGCCGCCCGCCTCGCGCGTTTCGAGGTTCGCCTCCGCGGTGTCGACCTCGGCGTCGAGCTTGATGCGGAACTGTTCGGAGACGTGCCCCGCGAGCCCACCGCCGTCCTCGAACAGGAGGTCGGTGATGAGTTCGCGCTTGTCCTGATACGACTGGTAGTACGCTTCGAGCGCGACGGCCTCGCGCATCTCGCGGACGCGGTCGGCGTCGTAGCCCGCCTCGGCGGCGGCCTCGACGTACGCCGTCGGCGTCTGCTCCCAGTAGCTGACGGCCGGGAGGTGCAGCAGGTCGTCGCGGACCTCGGCGTTGACCGCGGCGGCGACGTTCGCGGCGAGCGCGCCGGTCGAGAGCTCTCCCGACTCGCCCCCGTCGACGAGCACCTCACTCACGTCGGCGACTTCCTCGTCGGCGGTGGCCGCGTCGAGGACGACCCGGCGAGCGCCGTAGACGCCGAGGAGACCGAGGCCGTCGGTCGACTCCACCGTCGAGCCCGTCCCCACGAGGAGGACGAGCGGGAGCTTCTCGTCGTGGCGGTCCTGTCCCTGGAGCATCCGCGTCACGTCGTTCGTCGCGGCGTCCATCCCGTACATCGGCTCGTCGAGCGGACGGCGGGTGAAGTAGTGGTACTCGGCGTCGGACGTCGAGTACTCCTCGCGGATGAGCGGGAGGACTGCCCGCTCGATGGCCGCGCCGGCGACGTAGCCGTCGGCCGTCGCGGCGTGGCGAACGACGATGGGGCGGGCGTCGAACACCGCCCGGCGGATGGCTTCGGCGGCGTCCGCCACCTCGTCGACGAGCGCCTCGAGCGCGGCGTGTTCGGCGAGCGGTTCGACCGAGTCGGGGCGGGCGCGCGAGGTCATCGCGTCGTCGAGTCGACCCTGGACCGCAGCGGCCTCCTCGTCGTCGAGCACGTCGAGCGCCTCGGTCTCGATCTGAAGTTCGCCGCGACGGAGTTCGACCTCGCCGGCCAGGCGGACGGCGTCACCGTCTTCGACCTCGGGGTACGCGCGGACGCCCGCTTCGACGAAGGCGGCGCACTCGACGGTCCCGGTCTCGTCGCGCACCTCGAACACCGTGGGACCGGACGTCTGGTAGACGTCGACGACGAACCCCTCGACGCTCACGTCGTCGCCGACGCGGTCGTCGAGGTCACCGATCGCCACGCGCGGGAACGCGTCCGCGTCGACCGGTTCGTCCTCGTCTCCCGAGGCCGCAGCCTCGGGTTCAGGTTCAGGTTCGGGCTCGTGTCCACCCTCGTCTCTAGCGCCGTCGTCGGCCTCGGCGACACGACCGTTCGCCGCGTCACCGTCCGTGGCGGTCAGGTCGGAGTCGTCGTCGTTCGACGACTCGTTCTCGGCGTTTCCTTTCGGGCGCGTCTTCACGGGTTTCGAGGACTCGCGCTCTTCGACCTCGAGCGGTTCGCCTTCGGGGTCACCGTCGGGGTCGTCGATGCGGGCGCCGCGGAACTCGCTCTCGGACTGGCGAATGGACCAGCCGAGGTCGACGTTGCCGTTGTCGCGGATGTTCTTCACCTGGACGAACACGGTGTCGCCGCGGTCCCAGTCGAGGCTTTCGAGACGGCGGTCGAGTTCGCTTCGGTGCAGGAGGCCGGTCACGCTCGGCGAGAGGTCGACGAAGACGCCGAACTCGGCGAACCCGTCGACGGTGCCGCGGTAGAAACGACCGGCAGTCAGTTGGTCGGGGCGCTCTCCTCTGAAATCGAACCAGACGTCTTCTTCGTGGGTGATCCAATCCATGGTGTGTCACTTAGATGGGAAAGGACCCGCCGCGGTCCGGCGGGTCACGTCCGTTGCCCGAAGAAAACGTCCGCCGCCTAAAACGATTGTCGATACGTCTCTGTCGGTCACAGCCTCGGTCACGCGCGGCCCGGGTCGACGACGACCCGCCCCGCGTCGACAGCGGCGACGGCCCTCACCCGGGCGGCCAACCCGGTCCCGACGACTCTCTCACAGCGCCTCGGCGTCCGCGAGGAGCGACTCGACCTGGTCGGGGTCGAGCGCCACCTCGACGTGGTTTCCCTCCCCGTCGTCGAAGACCAGTTTGACCTGGTCGCCGAACTCGCGGGCCTCCGTCTCGGTGACGTGGTACAGTTTGACGGTCGCGCCTTTCGTCTTGGTGCCGACGTGTTTCACCGTTCCCTCGTCGAGTTCTACCATGAAGTCCGACAGGTCGAGCGTGAGCATGAACGACGTAACGAGGGGAGCCCAGTCAAATCAAATCAGCGCCCACGCCCGCGCGACGGAGACGACGGCGCCGAAGCCGCCGAACGCGTAGCCGAACACGAGTGCCCCCGGGACGGCCGCGGCGACGGCCGCTCTCACGAGCGAGGTGTCGTGGACCTCCGACAGGCCGACGGCGAGGAGGAACGCCCCGTAGGCCGCACACAGGGCACGAAGCTCGGGAACTGGAATCCCGGCGAGCGCACAGGGTGCGGTCGCGTACGCGACGGTCTGGACCGTCTCGCTCACCCCCGCCCTGTCCGTCACGAGCGCCATGAGGAGGAGCGTCTGAATCGCCGCGGTGAGATGCAGCGTCGCGGGCGCGATGAGCAGACAGACCGCCAGCAGCGCGAGCGTCGCCGAGAGCACCGGCCCGCCCTGGATGGCAGGGACCGAACCGGGCACGAGGAGGAAACGCGTGGCGACGAAGGCGAAGGCGACGACGACGGCGAAGACCAGTCCCGGCGCCTGGTCGCCGGGGACCACCCCGTTGCGGAAGAACCCGCGCGGACGGACGAGGACATCGACCCACGCCCGACCGATGCCGACCGGCCCCCGCTCGCGGCCCTCGCCGGGCGTTTCGACCCACGTAGTCACGTTCTCTCCTAGGCGCGCCGGAGCGTATGACAGTTCCGACATCGCGCCTCGTACGACTCCTCGGCGCCGACGAGCACCGTCGGGTCGTCGACGTGTGCGGGCTCGCCGTCGACGAGCCGTTGGGTCCGCGTGGCCGGTTCGCCACAGACAGAACAGATCGCCCGCAGTTTCTCGACGTACTCCGCGACGGCCATCAGGTGCGGCATCGGCTCGAACGGCTCTCCTCGGAACGTCGTGTCGAGTCCGCAGACGACGACGCGGTAGCCGTCGTCCGCCAGCGACTCGGCGACGTCGACCAGTTCCGGACCGAAGAAGTTGCCCTCGTCGACGGCGACGACGTTGACGTTCTCGTCCCGGGCCGCGAGGTGGTCGTAGATGGCCCAGGCGCCGTCGCTGCCGTCGCCGGCGTCGTCACCGCTCTCGTCCTCGATTGCGCTTTCACCCTCGTCTCCGCTGTCGTCCTCGCCTCCGCCGTCGTTCCCGACTACCGTCGCCTCCCACGTCCGGCCGTCGTGCGACCCGACGGTGGTCTTCCCGTAACGGTCGTCGACGGCGGGGCTGAAGACGGCCACCTCCTGACCCGCAATCTCCGCCCGGCGCAACCGCCGCAGCAACTCCTCGGTCTTCCCGGAGAACATCGACCCGGTGACCACCTCGACCCACCCACTCTTCGTGATGGCGTGCATGCTTCGAGAGCGACAGTGGGAGCGTCAAAACGGTTCCGGCCTCGCCTCAGGGGCCTCAGAACAGCGCGCGGAACACCGCGAGCATGTCGACGGAGTACCCCAGCGCCTCGACACCCCTGAAACCGAGGTAGAGACCGACGATACCCACGACACCGGCGACGTTCGGCGGCGCGGGGATGGGCACTTCGAGCGCGGCGAAGATCGCACCGGCGACGATGCCCGTCACGAGCGCCAGGAGGACCTGTCCGTTCACGTCAGTCCCCCGCACCGACGTTCTCGCCCGCCTCGAACGTCGCCGGGTCGGGTTCGATGGTCGCGTACTCGACCACGCGACGGCCGAGGACGCGGACCCGCTCGTCGAGCGTCTCGTCGGTGAGATGGCCTCCATCTTCCTCGTGCACCACGTGGTTGTACGCTCGGGGAACCGCCGCCTGGTGCGGGAGCACCCAGCAGTTGAGCGCGCGGCAGACCGAGCGGAGGTGGTCGAGCGCGGTGACGGGGAACGACCCCCCGGCCACTCCCAGGAGTCCGACCGTCTTCCCCTCGAACTCGTCGAACCCGCAGTAGTCGAGCGCGTTCTTCAGCACGCCCGAGTACGAGCCGTGGTACACCGGCGTGCCGAGGAGGAGCGCGTCGGCGTCGTCGACCGCGGCGAGCAGGCGTCGCCCGTCGCCCTGTTCCTCGGCGTCGAAGTCGGCGTCGAGCGGCGGCAGGTCGAACTCACGGAGGTCGAGGAGTTCCGTCGACGCGCCCGCCGACGCCGCCTCTTCGAGCGCCACGGAGAGCGCGACCCGGGTCGCGCTCTCGTCGCGGAGGCTTCCACAGAGAGCGAGTACGTGTGTCATGTACGAGGCGAGGCGGGTCGGGGAGAAAGACCCCACGGTCCCTGCCGAATGCGTCGGTCGTCGCCGCTGTCACACGTCGCGCCACGCGGGACGGGAGGAGTCGAACAGTGAAGGCCGGGTCGGCCGGCGCGACGTCGGCACGTACTGAAGTCACCCGGCACCGTCGAGGGTGGCATGGACGCCGTCTTCCACCTCTCCAGTGGGCACGTCACCGACTGGGCGCACGCCCTCGCCAACGTCGAGAACCTCCTCGCGGACTCCTCGCGTCGGTCGGACCAGGCTCGCGCATCGGTCCACGCGACCCACGGACGCGGTCAGGTCCGGGGCGGACGGTCGACGCGAATACCTCAACTACGGGTAGCGGGGCGAACCAGTCCTGCCCCGACTCGACCGTGGCATCCCGATGGGTGCCGTCCGGCTCTATGAATGGGCGCGTGAAAAACCTTCACCAGATGGTCAATCACGGTCGAGCGAGGCTGGACGTGACGAGCAGAACCGCATCGCCAAGAGTTTTACTGACTGGTCAACGACGTGCTGTCATGAGTCGGCGAGACGACGTGACCCGTGTGCGAGCCGACCCGTCCGACGACGCCGAGGGCGACCCGCTCGCGGACACGGAGGGCGGGACCGTTGCCGAGTTCACCGGGCCGGATCTGACACCTGCGGACGTGTTCTCCCTCCTCGGGAACGACACGCGCCTCGACATCCTCCGGGCGCTCCTGGAACTGGGCGCGGGGGAGGAACCGGTCAGCTTCACCGACCTCTTCGAGCGGGTCGACGTGGCCGACAGCGCGAACTTCAGCTACCACCTCCAGCGGCTGACCGGCCACTTCGTCAAACAGACCGACGACGGCTATCGGTTCCGTCACCCCGGGCGGAAGGTCATCAGCGCCATCTTCGCCGGCACGCTCACCGACCGCGCCCAACTCGGGTTCTTCGCCGTCGAGGGACGGTGTTACGACTGCGGCGGCGCGCTCCACGGCTGGTACGTCGACGACACGCTCACCGTCGGCTGTACCGACTGTGCGGCGATTCAGGTGAGCTACCCCTTCCCGTCGGGCGGGCTCGACGACCGGACGACCGAGGAGGTGATGGACGCGTTCCACCACTACGTGCGTCACCACTACTGTCTGGCCGCCGACGGCGTCTGCCCGGAGTGTACTGGTGAAACCGAGACGGCCGTCGCCCGGGCGGGAGACGACACCGACCTCGACGTCGCCGTCCGATACACCTGCCGCCGCTGTGGCTACCGTCTCCGGTCGCCGGTCGGCGTCGCGCTCCTCGACGACGCCGACGTGCTCACGTTCCACGCGGAACACGGCGTCGACCTGGGCACGGAGCGGTTCTGGACGTTCGACTGGTGCGTCAGCGACGAGCGAACGACCGTGCTCTCGGCCGACCCGCTTCGCGTCCGTGTCGACATCCCCTGCGGCGACGACGAACTCCGCGTCGTCGTCGACGACGAGTTGTCGACTGTCGACGCGACCGTCGCGAACCGCCTCGGTCAGTAACCGGGTGACTGTTGCTACTCGTCGCTCCTGGTGGGTTCGTGAGTCCGCGGGTCCGCGGGTGCAAAAAACGGGAGAGGGTGGACGACGTCGTCGCTCTGCGTTACTCGAAGAGGTCGACGGCTTGTTCGTAGCGGGCGGTGGGTTCGTTCCAGTCGACGACGTCGAAGAACGCCGAGACGAAGTCGCCGCGCTTGGGGCCGTAGTCGTAGTAGTACGAGTGTTCCCACACGTCGAGTGCGAGAATCGGGTGCGAGCCCCACAGCGCGCCCTGGTCGTGCTTGTCGACCACGACGTTGCGCAGTTGGTTCGAGAACGAGTCGTACACCAACAGCGCCCAGCCGCTGGCCGCTCCCGCAGCGGCCTCGAACTCGCCCTTCCACGCCTCGTACGAACCGAAGTCCTCTTCGATGCGGTCGGCCAGCGCGCCCGAAGGCTCGGAGCCGCCCTCGGGCGACATGCACTGCCAGAACAGGTCGTGGAGGATGTGTCCACAGCCGTTGTGGGTGACGCTGCGGATCGCGCCCGCCGACGAGGAGAAATCCCCGTTCTCGCGGTTCTCGGCGAGGGTCTCCTCCGCGGAGTTCCACCCGTTGACGTAGCCCTGGTGGTGGGTGTCGTGGTGCCACGTCAGCACCTGCTCGGAAATGCTCCCTTCCAGCGCGTCGTACTCGTACGGTAATGGGTCGAGTTCGTAGCTCATAATTGAACCTCCAGTACATGGGTGGCGCGGAACGCTGTTAAACTTTGAGGAAGAGTATGTTAACAGTATACATACACTTTCGGCGGGGAGGCGTCGTGCGGTTTCACGCCACGGAGTCGGAGGGCACTTGTGCCCCCTCCGCGGAGTCTCGGACGTGACGTGGCGAGGTGTCGGCGTCGTGAGCGGCTGGCAGGTAACGGCGAGTCTCTGTTTCTACGCCATCTTCGCGGCGACGGCCTTCGTCAGGGAGAGCTTCGGCGTCTCGCGCACGCTCGTCGGCGTCTCGCTCACGGCGACGCTGGCCGGCTACACCGCTTTTCTCTTTCTCACCGGTGCAGCCGTCGACGGCTACGGCGAGCGACCGGTGATGGTCGCCGGACTCGCCGCACTGGCCGCGGGGATGGTCGGAGTCTCGCTCGCGCCCTCCTTTCCGCTCTTGCTCCTCGCGCTGGCCGTCGTCGGCTGTGCGTACGCGACGGCGATGCCGTCGACGAACCGAGCCGTGCTGGTCGTCGCCCCCGAGGGCCGGAGAAATCTGGCGATGAACGTCAAACAGGTCGGCGTCACCGTCGGCAGCGGCCTCGGCGCGCTCCTCGTCACCACGGCCGCCGGAACCCGGTACGGCTGGCGGGTCGGCTTCGGCGTCGCGGCCGTCCTCGCCGTGTGTGTCGCCGTCGTCTTCGCGCTCACCTACCGGGGCCGGGAGGGGTCGGGCGTGCTGGCCCCGCCGGACGTTCGCGGCCTCGCCGGACTCGACGGCTACCGCCCGCTCGTCGCCGCCGGCTTCTTCTTCGGCGCGGCGGTGTTCACGACGACGGGCTACGTCGTCCTCCACCTCACCGAGTCGGTCGGGGCGGCCGCCGCGTTCGGCGGACTGGTGCTCGCGTCGGTGCAGGTGACGGGGAGCGTCGGCCGGCTCGTCGGGGGCAGTGTCGCGGACTGGCTCTCGGGCGGCGACGCGCGTTCGTCGGCGCAGGTACTCGTCGCTCAGGCGCTCTGTGCCGTCGTCGCCTTCGGCGGTGTCGTCGCGGCCGGCTCCCCTTCGGCCGCCGGTGTCGCCTTCGCCGTGCTGGGGCTGTTCATCCTCGGCTTTCCCGGCGTCTACTACGCGTGTCTCACCGCGCTCGTCCCCGACGACCAGGTCGGCGCGGCCACCGCGGGCGGACAGACGGCCCTCAACCTCGGCGGACTCGCCACGCCGCCCGTCTTCGGCTACCTCGCCGACACCCTCTCGTACGACGCGGGCTGGACGCTCCTCGCCGGATGTACCCTCGTCGCCGGTGCCTTACTCGTCGGCCTCGCCCGCGACAAACACGCGTGAGGGGTCCGCGTCGTACTCCAACTCCGTTGCGACGCGCTCGGCGACGTCGGTCCCACAGTACCGCCGTACCAGATGCAGCGCGAGGTCCAGCCCCGAGGTGATGCCGCCGGCGGTGAGCACGTCGCCGTCGTCGACGACGCGCGCGTCGACCACGTCAGCGTCGGTGGCCCGGAGGTCGTCGAGCGCGCTCGCGTGCGTGACGGCCGGTCGCCCGTCGAGGATACCGGCCTCGGCGAGGAGCATCCCTCCCGTGCAGACGGCCGCGACGGTCACGCCCTCGTCGGCGAGGCCACGAATCGCCTCGGGGATCGCTCCCCGTTCGGCCTCGCGACGCGCACCGGGGCGGTCGTCCCCGGCGTTCCACCCGCCGCCGGGGACGACGAGCAGGTCGGGCGTGCCGAGGGTCCCGTCGACGCCGATACGGAGCCCGTGACTCGCAGTCACCCACTCCCGCCCGTCGAGCGTCACCGTCCGGACCCTGATTCCGCCGTCGCCCTCCGCGACGAACGCCCCGGCCGTCTCGAACACCTCGTACGGCCCCACCCCGTCGAGTTCGTCGAACCCGTCGTAAAGCACCACCTCGACGTCGACCGCGTCGCCTGACGCTGACGTTCGTGTCATACGGCGTGAAGCGTCGCGCCCACCGCGCAAAACGTTTGTCACCACCCTCGATGGTGTTCACCGCCCAGAGGCGTCCGCCGACCTCGACGAGACCGCCCCCGACGGTCGGATTCGGCGGGTCACGAGGGCTCGGCGTGTCTCCGTCTTTCACGGGGGGACCTTTCATCTGACTTATAAAAGCGACACGTTATTATCCACTGCTGTCGAAGATGAGTGAATACTCAACGAGTCATGGCTCCCACACGCTCACTCCTCGCCGTCGTCTTCGCCCTCCTCGTCGTCCTCTCGGCCGTCCCGCTCGCGGCCGCCGCGGAGAATCAGGTCATCGGCCGGCCCGACCTCTCGCTGTCGGTGCCGGACAACCGGGTGGTCCCCGGCGAGGCGACGACCATCCAAGTGCTCGTCGTCAACGACGGCGTCCTGGTCCGTGGCGGCCCCGAGCGGTTCACGACGCGGGTCACGACCGCCCGGGCGACGACGCTCGACATCGGCGACGTGCCGGGACTCGACATCGAGACGGAGAGCGTCGCCGTCGGGCAGATTCCCGAGGGCGTCGTCGGCCCCGTCGACATCGACGTCACCGTCCCGGAGGGCGTTCCGCCGGGGCGATACGAACTCCCGGTGACCGTCTCCTACACGTACACCGGGGTGGTGACGTACGACGAGGAGGCGCCGAACGACAACCCGCGGTTCAACGACCGTTCCGTGACACGTCGGCTCTCCGTTCCGGTCGTCGTCGAGGAACGGGCGCGGTTCCGCGTCGTCGACGTCGAAACCGGCGTCCAGATCGGTGACAACGGGACCATGGCCGTCGCGGTGACGAACGTGGGGACCGAACTCGCCCGCGAGTCGAGCGTCCAACTCACCTCGGCCAACGGCGACCTCAGCTTCGGCGGGGTCGCCACCGCGGAGAGCTTCGTCGGGTCGTGGCGCCCCGGCGAGACGAAGACGGCGACCTTCCCCGTCAATCTCGTCGACGACGCCGAACTCCGCGACTACACGCTCACCGGGGCGGTGACGTACACCGACACCGACGGCATCGCCCGGACGTCGAACGAACTCCGGACGAGCGTCCGTCCCCTCGCCGAGCAGTCCTTTTCGCTCTCGGACGTCTCCTCGACCCTGCGTGTCAACTACGAGGGCCGCGTCGAGGGAACGGTGACGAACGACGGCCCCGCGTCGATTTCCGACGCCGTCGTCGTCTTCGAGCCGACGAGCGCCAACTTCGACGCGGGCGAGACGGAGTTCGCCATCCCCGACCTCGCCGCCGGCGACTCGGCCGAGTTCTCGTTCGACGTCGAGGTGTCGAGCGCCGCCGACCCCGGGTCGCGACAGCTGTCGTTCGCGGTCCAGTACGAGAACGAGGACGGCGACGTCCGCACGAGCGACCCGCTCACCGCCCGCATCGACGTCGCCCCCGAGCGCGACCCGTTCACCGTCGAGGCGAGCGAGTCGACGCTCGGCGCCGGCGACTCCGGCCGACTGACCCTCACGGTGACGAACGCCGAGGAGGAGACCCTCTCGGACATCTCCGCGAAACTGTTCGTCGACGACCCCATCTCCTCCAGCGACGACGAGGCGTTCATCGACTCGCTCGAACCCGGCGAGTCGGCGGAGGTCACCTTCCAGATCAGCACCGGTGGCTCGACGTTCGCCAAGGACTACCCGGTCTCGGTCGACTTCGAGTACGACCGCGAGGACGGCACGACCCAGGTCTCGGACTCGTTCAGACTGCCCGTAACGGTCGAGGAGTCGTCGGGCGGGGGCCTCCCGTTCGGTCTCATCGTCGGCGTCGGTGCCGTCGTCCTCCTCAGTGCCGCCGTGGTCGTCGTCCGCCGGAGGTAAGGTGCGGCCGTGCCAGCGAAACTCGACTACCAGCGGTTCATCGACGCGGCCGACGGGTGGATCACGGGCCGACCGGGGACCGTCGTCCTCGTCTTCTTCGTCCTGACCGCCGGGTTCGCCGTCGGCCTCCCGTCGGTGTCGACCGAGTCCGGGACCGAACAGTTCTCCGAGGAGGTCCCGGCGGAGCAGGCGCTGCAGGACGTCAACGACAAGTTCTCCGACCCGTTCGCCCCCGACGAGGGGTCGACACAGCTCATCCAGCGCGAGGAGAACGTCCTCTCGAAGCAGGGTCTCCTCCGGATGCTCCGCGTGCAAGAGCGAATGGCCGACGACCCCGACATGCGCGTGGTCTCCACCGAGAGCGCCGCCCGCATCGTCGCCCGGCAACTCGACCCGTCGGCGGCGACCCTGGAGGAGGAAATCGACGCCGTCGAGCGCGCGACACCGAGTGAAATCCGGGTCGCCGTCGGCACGCTCGCGCGGGAGAACCCCGGCTTCGCCTCGCTTCTGAGCGACGACTTCAACCCGACGGCGGCGTACGCCTCGGCGACGGTGGGCATCGTCCGCCACGAGGTGCCGACCGGCATCTCCAGCGGGTCGGGTCAGGGCGGGGCCAGCCCGCTCGAACCCATCCAGCTCGAAGCGGTGTACGTGGCCGATGCGGCCGGCGGCGACATCGTCGTCTTCGGCTCCGGCGTCATCTCTCAGGAGTTCGGCACCGTCATCGGCGACTCGCTGCTCATCGTCGTCCCCGCGGCCGTGTTCTTCATCATCCTCTTTCTCGTCGTCGCCTACCGCGACCTGGTCGACCTCGTCTTGGGGACCCTCGCGCTCGGGATGGCAATTATCTGGACGTTCGGCTTCATGGGCTTCGCCGGCATCGCCTTCTCGCAGATTCTCATCGCCGTTCCTCCTCTCTTACTCGCGGTCGGCATCGACTTCGGCATCCACGCCATCAACCGCTACCGCGAGGAACGACTGGTCGAGGACGACCCCGTCCGGGCGATGCGCACCACGACCGACCAGCTTCTCGTCGCCTTCTTCATCGTCACCGCCACGACGGTCATCGGCTTCTCGTCGAACCTCGTCAGCGGGTTGCTCCCCATCCGGGAGTTCGGCGTCGTCGCCGCCATCGGCATCGTCTTCACCTTCCTCGTCTTCGGCGTCTTCCTCCCCGCGCTGAAGCTGTACACCGACGACCTCCGCGAGCGCTACCCCATCCCGACGCTCTCGCAGTCGCCCATCGGCTCGGAGGGGTCGTCGCTCGGCGGCGTCCTCTCGGTCGGCGTCTCTCTCGCCAAGCGCATTCCCGTGTTGCTCCTCCTCGTCGCAGTCGTCTCGTCGGGATACGCCGCGTACTACGCGTCCGGCATCGACACCAGTTTCTCACAGGAGCAGTTCCTCCCGCCCGAGGAGACGGCCGACTTCTACGACGTCCTGCCGGAGCCGTTCAAGCCCGGCGAGTACACCATCACCGCGACGATCAACTTCCTCGAAGACAACTTCGAGTCGAGCGAGGACGACGAGACCGTGATATTCGTCGAGGGACCGATGGAGCGGAACTCGGCGCTGGAGTCGATGTGGAAGGCCGGCGAGGACCCGCCCGACACGTTCGTGCGCGACGGTCGTCACGCCCGCGAGACGTCCATCGTGACCGTCATCCTCGCCTACCAGGAGCGCGACCCCGCGTTCGACGCCCTCGTGGCCCGAAACGACCGGAACGCCAACGGCATCCCCGACCAGAACCTCGACGAGGTGTACGACTACCTCTTTACCTCCCCGGCGCGCGGACAGACGCTCGAATACCTCACCGAGGACCGCCGGAACGCTCGCGTGGTCTACGCGGTGAAGGCGGACGAGTCGGACGCCGACGTCACCGACGACACCCGCGCCGTCGCCGAGCGCTACCGGATGGGCGCGACAGCGACGGGAAGTATCGTCGTCTTCAAGGCCATCTCGGACATCATCTTCGAGTCCGCCATCGTCAGCCTCGGGCTCGCCATCGCCGGCACCGCCGCCTTCCTCGTGTTCATCTACTGGGTCCTCGAAGGGAGAGCGACGCTCGGCATCGCCAACCTCGTCCCCATCGTCGTCACCGTCGCGTTCGTCGCCGGGTCGATGCGCTATCTGGGCTTCTCGCTCAACGCCTTCACCGCGACGGTGCTGGCGATGACCATCGGCCTCGGCATCGACTACTCCGTCCACCTCACCCACCGCTACATCGACGAGCGGGAGCTCCAGCCGACCGTGCTCTCGGCGCTCTCGCGCACCGTCTACGGGACCGGCGGGGCGCTCCTCGGCAGCGTGCTCACGACCATGTTCGGCATCGGCGTGCTCGTGCTCTCCGTCTTCCCCGCTATCGGGGACTTCGGGCTCATCGCGGCTCTGTCGGTGTTCTACGCGTTCGTGGCGTCGCTCGTCGTCCTGCCGTCGGCGCTGGTCGTCTGGGAGCGGCTCTTCGGCGCGGGCGGCGTCGACGCCGCCACGCCCGGTGCCGACCGCTCCGGCGGCGTCTCGGGACCGACGACCACGACCGACTAGTCCCGGTCAGTCGTCGCCGCGCGCCCGCTCGAACATCGAGAGCGCCGCCTCCCGACGCTCGGAGTGGTCGACGACCGGGTCGGGGTAGTCGGGCGCGGCCTCGCGCCGCGCCTCGCTCGACAGTTCGTGCCACGAGTGGATGACGTCGGGGTCGACGCCTTCGAGTTCGGGAACGTACTCCGTAACGTATCCGGCGTCGGGGTCGTACCGCTCGCCCTGCGTCATCGGGTTGAAGATGCGGAAGTACGGCTGTGCGTCGGTGCCCGTCGAGGCCGCCCACTGCCAGCCGCCGTTGTCGTTCTGCGTGTCGTGGTCGACCAGCAGGTCCCGGAAGTGCGCGTAGCCGTGCCGCCAGTCACACAGCAGGTCCTTCGTGAGGAAGGAGGCGACGATCATTCGGACGCGGTTGTGCATGTACGCTTCCTCCTTGAGTTGGCGCATCCCCGCGTCGACGATGGGGTAGCCCGTCTCCCCCTCGCGCCACGCCTCTCGCTCCGCCTCGTCGTCGCGCCACTCGATGTCGTGCTCGTACGTCTTGTAGTTCTCCGTGACCACTTCGGGATTGAAGAAGAGGACGTGCGTGTAGAACTCCCGCCACGCCAACTGGGACTGGAACTCCTCGACCGACTCCGTCTCCTCCCCGTCGGCCGCCGCCATCGCCGACTCCGTGGCGGCGTACACCTCACGCACCCCCAGCGTCCCCCACTTGAGGTCCGCCGAGAGCCGCGAGACGGCCTCCCTCGTGGGGTAGTCCCTGTCGGATTCGTACCGGAAGATGCCGTCGTCACAGAACCGGTCGAGCCGTTCGCGTGCGGGGTCGGCTCCCGCCTCCGGAACCGTCGCGTTCGGTTCCGCGAAACCGAGGTCCTCGATGGTGGGGAGGGAGCCGGCGTCGTCGACGACGTCCGGGTCGGCGAGACCGTCGCCCGACGGCTCGGGATACGGCTCCGCTTTGTCGCGGTCGCGCCACTTCTTCCAGAAGTAGGTGTACACCGAGTACGGCTCGCCCGCGTTGGTCGTGATGGAGCCGGGCTCGTGGTGGAGGTGGTCGTGGACGCTCTCGCGGGCGATATCGGCGTCGTCGAGCGCCCGCCGGACGGCCGTGTCGCGCTCGCGGGCGAGCCCCGAGTAGTCCTTGTTCCAGCCGACGCGCTCGGCTCCGACGTCCGACGCGACCGCCGGGACGACCTCGCGGGGGTCGCCGCGGCGGACGACGAGGTCCGAGCCGAGCGCCCGATACCGCGCCCGCAGCGCGTCCAGCGCGTCGAGCATGTAGCGGACCCGCGCCGAGCCCGCGTGTTCGAGGACGGCGTCGTCGAAGACGAAAAGCGGGACGACCGGGCCGGCGTCGGCGGCGGTCGCGAGCCCCCGGTTGTCCGCGGTCCGGAGGTCGCGCCGGTGCCAATGAAGCTGCATACCGACCGCAAGGGGAGGGCAGAGGAGAAACTACCGGCCTCTCCCGCTCGGGTCGAGCGAGACGCCGTCGTTGGGGTCCCGATACCCGGACTTCCCGAAAGACGTGAGAATTAACGCCGCGATACATGTGCCATTTGATACGTTTCGTCTGACTTATTCACCGATTCCGACCGGTTCAGGGGTCCCTACCGTCGCGAATCCCCTCATAACTGGACAGTATTCGGCCCATACCTAACCATGGGGAATACGATACACGGATACAGACGCCCCTTCCCGGGCCGTACCACAGATGAATCTCGTCGCGCTCGTCTCGTCCCTCAGGCATCCGTCGTACACGGGACGGGCCCGCGAACCGGGGTTCGTCGTCGCCAACGTCCTCGTGGTGAGCCTCCTCGCCGTCGGCGTCGAACGACTCGTCCCGCTGGCCGGAACGCTCCTCATCGGTGTGAGTGTGGTGCTTCTGGTCCTCCGTGGGTACGCCGTCCCGGGGACGCCCGCGCTCGTCCGCGCGGTCACCGAGTGGTCCGCGTCCGCAGGCACTCCCGACCCGGTGCCGCAGGACGAACAGGAACTCCTCCGGGCGGGAGTGCTAGCGCGTGCGAACGGGGGGTTCCAGCCGACGGCGTCGTTCCTCGCCGCGTGGCGCGCGCGCGTCCGCTCGGCCGGCCCGCGCGAGGACGACGCTCGCGCGCTCTCTGAGGCGCTCGGCGTCGACCCCGAGCGCGTCACCCTCCGGTGGCGGGCGGGTGTCCTGTTCGCCGAGGTGTCCGGTACTCCGCTCGGGGCGTGGCTCTCGCGTGCCGCGCTGGTCGCCGACACGGCGAGCATCCACGAACTCCGTCGTCGGTACCCCCAGTGGGACCTCTCTTCCCCGCAGCGGCGCGGCGCGATGCTCTCGACGCTCCGGCTCTATCTGGACGTCTGTCCCGCCTGCGACGGGACGACGGTGCTCGACCGTGCAGCAAGCCGCGTGCCCGGCGCGCTCGGGCGGACCGTCGCGGTGACCTGTGCGGACTGCGACGCCCGCCTCTTCGAGAGCGCCTTCAGCGCCAGCGTCGCCGTCGTCGGCGACGACACCTCTCCATCCGTCGTCGGTCGGTGACCGCCCTGGCGCGTCAGAGCGACTCTCTGTGCCCGTCGAGGACGGCGAAGCGGTCGTCACGGCGCGATTCGAGCCAGGTGAGCAGTCGCGCCGCCCACCGGAGCTTCTTCGCTTTCGTCGGCTCGACGCTCGAATCTTCGAAGTCCCAGCCGACGAAGACGAGCGCGTCGGCTCCGAGGTGGTCGGCGAGGAACGCCGCCCGGTCGCCGTCGGTGAAGCCGCCGAAGTTCGTCACCGGCGGGGCGGGCGCGGCCTGGGTCGTCGGGAGCGTCGCCTCGGATGCGAAGCGGGGGAGCCACGTCCGGAGGAGGGGGATATTGTCGCCGTGGGCGTGTGCTGCGACGGGCGTCCCCTCGCGGGTGAGGTCGACGGCCGTCTCGGGGTTCTTGTCGAGGTCCGTCACCATCAGGTCGACGTCGACGCCGTGGTCGAGACAGACGTCCGCCGCCGTCGACGCGGCGAAGACGTGGTCGGCGTCGGCCGCCCGGTCGACCTCCCGTTCCAGCGACGGCGCGGCACCGACGACGGCGACGCTGCTCCCCGCGACGTCGTCACGGAGGCTCTCGACGTCGAAGGCGGCGTCGAGGAGTGACCGGCAGACGTCCCTGGCTCGTTCGTCCCCAGCGCGGTCGAACCCGAAGTCCGCGAGGATGCGCTCGTAGACGGGTTCCCACTCGTCGAAGTTCATACCCACCGCTCCGTGTCGTACCTCGCTCGCCGATAAATAGGGGACGAACCGCACGAGCCGGAGTGGCAGCGTGTACCCCTACCCGCGTGCCCTTCCGGCTTCCGCGTGGTCGGTTTACGATGATCCTGCATAAGTTTTCTCGTACGTGAATATCGGGTTCGGGGGAGGTTCACGCCGTCGGAAGCCGTTCGAGCGCCGCGTCGAGCGTCCCGTCCGGGTCGTCGACGGCCGCCCGAAGTCGGGCGAACCCGCCGGGCGTCCCGAGGAGCAGGAGTCGGTCACGGTCGCTCCCCACCACGAACGTCACGCCGGCCTCCCGGGCCACGGTGTCCAGTGTGGCACGCTCCTCGTCGCTCACGCCCGTGAGTTCGACGGTCCGGACGACGCTCTCCGCGGCGGGTTCGGTGTCCGCACCGAGTCGGTCGAGGTGTCGGGCCGCGTCGCCGGCCGTCGTCACGTCGAGTTCCTCGATAGCGATGTCACCCGTCTCGCGGACGCGCTCGCGGGTGAACTCCCGGCCGATGAGCGCCGCGTCGCGCGTCTCGGCGACGTCGTGGGTCCGGACGACGTGCGCCCCGCGCTCGACGGCCATGGCCGTCGCCGCGAGCGACACCGAGAGCGCCTCCTCGGTCGACCGTCCCGCGACGTCGCGGAGGAAGTTCTTACGGTTGATCGAAACGAGGATGGGGCGGCCGTATCCCCGAAACTCCCGGAGTCGGTGGAACGTCTCGCGGTCGTCTTCGAGCGTCTTCTCCTCGGACCACCCGCCGAAGGCGGGGTCGACGATGGTCTTGTCGGTGAAGCCGTTCAGTTCGAGGGCGTCGTAGATGTCGTCGACCCGCTCGACGGCGCCCGGGCGTTCGAGGTCGGGGGGAGAGGCCATCTTCGCGACGGCGACGTCGTACTCCTCACAGACGCGCGGCATCTCGGGGTCGGCGAAGCCGCAGATGTCGTTCACCATGTCGAACCCGCCCTCGATGGCCGCCTCCGCCACCTCGTGGTACCGCGTCTCGATGGAGAACACGGCGTCGCCGGAGACGCTCTCTACGACGGCGAGGGCGGTTTCGAGCCGGTCGAGTTCGTCTTCTGCCGACAGGACCTCGAACTTCTTGTTCGCCGATTCGAGGCCGATGTCGACGATGTCCGCCCCCTGGTCGATGAGTTCGGTGTCGACGTACTCGGCGGCCTCGGCGGAGTCGTTGAAGACGCTCGGCTTGTACGGCGATTCCTTCGAGACGTTCAACACGCCCATGATGCGCGGAGGCGCGTCGTCGCCGATGGCCAGGCCGGCTGCGTTGACCGTTCGCATACTCGCGCTGAGGACTCTGTCGTAATATGCCGACCGGTCGCGGTGACGGACGGGCAACGACCCACGACGATGGGAGACGGTGACACCGCCGGTCCCGTGAGCCGCGCGGACGGACCGAAGGCAGTCGACCGGGACGGCCGCGAGTCACGCTCTTTTTGTCCGTCCCGAGGGTAGAGATGGTATGTCGAAGGTCAGCATCGGACTTCGCGGCTGGCGGTTCGAAGAGCGCGAAGTGTTCACCGAGGAGGGGGAGTTCCGCCCGCTCACGGAGATTCCCAAGGAGACCCGACACCGACTCGTCCGCCTGTCGCTCATCGTCGAACGCCCCTGCGACGCCTGTTATCTCGTCCACGGGGAGAGCGAGAAGGATCGGTGCCGACAGGCGACCATCGTCTACGGCGAACCGCTCGACGAGGTGCTGCTCTGTGACGCTCACGAGGCCGACTTCCTCTACTGGTTCCGCGAGGGCGGTGGGAGAGGCCTCGCGGGCGACGAGGAGTTCCGCGACGCGTTCCACGAGTGGTTCGCCGCGGGCGGTCGTGCGCCCGAGGGGTACGCCGGCTTAGAACACGTCGAGACCGACCCCGACACGCTGCCGGACCCGCCGGACGCACAGGAGGTACAGCGCCGTCTGGAGGAGACGAACGAGTTCGAGGGCGAGCAGATCGACCTCCGCGAGGGGACGCCGTTCGACCGCCCCGCGAAACTCGACGGCGAGAGCGAGGAGACCGACGACGAGGACGGAGACGAGGCGGCCGACACCGACGCCGACGCCGACGACGCTGACCTCGACCTCGGCGCGGACTACCCGACGCGATGAGTTCGGAGGCCCCCGTAGTCGTCGTGGTCGAACCAGAGACGCCGGGAAACGTCGGGACCATCGCCCGCGCGATGAAGAACTTCGGCTTCTCGGACCTGAAGCTGGTGAACCCGCCCGCAATCGACCGTGAGAGCGAGGCGTACGGCTTCGCCGGGCACGCGCGGGAGGACGTCCTCCCCGACGCCGAGGAGGTGACCTTCGACTTCGTCGTGGAGAACTTCCACACGGTCGGGTTCACCGCTATCACCAACGAGGACGCCCGCCGGCACGTCCGCTTTCCGTTCACGACCCCCCGACAGTTGGCCGACTCGCTCGCCCGCGTCGAGACGCGGACGGCGCTCGTCTTCGGGCGGGAGGGGACCGGGCTGTCGAACGCGGAGTTAGAGCGACTCGACGAGGTGTGTTCCATCCCGGCCTCGGAGGAGTATCCGGTCCTCAACCTCGGACAGGCGGCGACCGTCGCGCTGTACGAACTGCGGACGCTCACGCTCGGGCGGGGCGTCGAGGACACCCAGTTGCCGGACGTCGAGCGCGAACGCGCCGCCGAAGCCGACATCGACCGCTTCTACGACTTCTTCGAGTCGTTCCTCTCGCAGATCGAACACCGCGACCACAAGCGCGAGAAGACGATGCGGATGCTCAGGCGTCTCGTGGGGAGAGCGCACCCGACCGAGCGGGAGATCACGACGCTGACCGGGCTCTTCCGGAAGGCCTCCGAGCGCGTGCAACCGCCCGAGAAACAACAGTAGTCGACGGCCGGCGGTCGACAGAGAAGGGGCGCTCCGTTCGGCGGGTTCAGCAGTCCGCGACAGCCCACCGCGAGCGGAGGAGACAGCGGACCACGTCGCGCTTGAGGAGGGCGAAGCCGACGAAGACGACGGCGAAGCCCGCGACGGTGGTCGCGTCGATCACCTGTCCGAGGACGGCCCAACTGACGACCGCTGCGACGACCGGGGTGACGTAGTTGACCAGGTTGAGGTCGGACGGACCGACCCTCCCGAGAAGCTCGAAGTACAGCAGGAAGCCCAGGACCCCCGAACCGAGCGCGAGATACACGAACGCCACGAGGACCGAGGGCGTCCACGCGCCCGCGACGAACGGTTCGCCGCGGACGACGCTGGCGGCGTGCAGAACCGCCGACCCGAAGAGCATCGTCCAGCCCTGTTGGGCGACGACCGGGAGAGTAGAGGTCGACGACCGGGTGATGACGCTCCCGAGGCCGAACGCGACCGCCGCGAGGAAGACGAGTCCGACCCCGAAGAGCGACTCGGAGCCGACCGCGCCCGGCGTGGGGCTGGCGACGACGGCGACGCCGACGATGCCGAACCCGAACCCCGCCCCGCCGACGGGGTCGAGGCGCCGCTCGCCGAGGAGCGTGTGGTCGAACACCGCCGTCAGCAGGGGAACGAGACTGATCACGACGGCGGCGACGGCGCCCGAGACGGAGCCTTGCCCGAGGTACAAGAGGGCGTGGAAGGCAGCGATGAGGAGGACGCCGCCGAGTGCGATTGGGACCCAGTCCGCCCGTCCGCGGGGGAGCCACCGCTCGTAGGTGAGCGCCGCGTACGCGAGAACTACCACGCCGGCCACGTCGTACCGCAACGCGGCGAAGAGAAGCGGTGGGACGCGTTCGAGGCCGACCTCGATAGCGACGAACGAGGAGCCCCAGACGATGGCGAGCAGAACGAACAGCACGGGGATTGATTGTATTTTTGTCTTTATGGAGGGCATCTTATCGGATTCGATTCAGACTCAAGGGCCTGATGTTGTTAAATCCTTCTACTAAATTCTCAATTTTTATTCCACGTTAATCTCGTATTTTCGTGAGAGTTCGCTCCCAATTCGACCGGGGAGCACGTCCATGGCATGGAGTTCAAGTCCCCGTTACGGCTATACCCCGCTATGGACGAGCGCGACATCACGCTCCTGAAAGCCATCTCCGACCTCGGGACGGGCAGCCCCGAGAAACTCCACGAGGAGACGGGAATCCCCGTCTCGACGATTCACTACCGCCTGAACAACCTCCGCGAGGCGGGGGTCATCGAGAACGACCTCTACGACGTCGACCTCGACGCCTTCGGACTGGGCGTGACGGTCATCGTCGAGGTGCTCGCGAGTTACGACCGGTACGAGGACATCTCCGAGCGACTGCTCGACATCGAGGGCGTCACCCAGTTGTACTTCACGATGGGCGAGACCGACTTCGTGGTCGTCGCGCGCCTTCCCGACAGCGACGACGTGGAGCGACTCATCCGCGACTTCGAGTCGGTTCCGGAGGTCGAACGGACGAACTCGACGTTCGTCATTTCGAGCCTCCGCGACAGCACCCGTCCCCTCGAAAGCTACAGCCTCGACACGCTCCTCTCCGAACTGATCGACGACTAGGGCCGCACGTGGCGGCTGGAGACGGCGGCCCGGCGGTCAGTCGTGCGGACTCAGCCGTCGAGCGGAACGTCGATGAGCCGCTGGTCGTCGCTCCCGACGGCGTCGTCGATTGCCGCCGTGAACCCCGCGAGGGAACTGACGCGCTCCGCCCGGACGCCGAAGCTCTCCGCGAACGCGACCAGGTCGGGGTTGCCGAGGCCGGTCCCGAACGACTCGCCGCGGTGTTCGGTCTGTTTCTCCGAGATGAGCCCGTAGTCGTCGTCGCGGAACACGACCGTGGTGAACGAGCAGTCAAGCCGGCGGGCGGTCTCCAGTTCGGCCGCGTTCATCAGGAATCCCCCGTCGCCGGTGGCCACGACCACCTCGTCGTCGACAGCGAGGTCGGCCGCGACACCCCCCGGAACGGCGATACCCATCGACGCGAGGCCGTTGGATATCACACAGCGGCCGGGCTCGAAGACGGGGAAGCGCTTGGCGATGGCCATCTTGTGGCTCCCGACGTCGGAGATCAGAACGTCCGAGTCGGCCATGGCCGACCGGAGTGCCGGGAGCGTGTTCGCCACCGTCACCGGGTCGTCGGGGTCTGGCTCACTCGTCGCGTGTCCGTACACCCGCTCGCGGGCGTCGGCACACCAGACGTCCCACTCGCGGTCGAGCGCGTCGGCGAGACGGTCCAGCGCACGCGAGGGGTCCGCGATGACCTCCACCTCGGGGTTGTAGTGGGCGTACACCTCGGCCGGTTCGCTGTCGAGGTGAATCACGGTCTTCTCGCGGGTGGGGTTCCAGCCGGCGGGGTCGTGCTCGGCGATGTCGTACCCGACGGCGAGCACGCAGTCAGCCGCCTCGACCGCTCCGCCCGCGGCCTCCTCCGGCCCCGAATCGAGCGTCATCAGCGACCGCTCGTCGCGGTCCGACAGCGCGCCTTTCCCCATGTACGTCGACACCACGGGCACGCCCGTCGCGTCGACGAACGCCGCCAGCGACGCGGCGGCGTCCGCCCGGACCGCGCCGTTGCCGGCGAGGACGAGCGGCTGTTCGGCTTCGGCGAGCGCGTCGGCCGCGTCCGCGAGCGCATCCCGGTTCGCGGCGGGCCGTGCGACCGACGGGCGGACGGGGAGCGGTTCGTCGTCCGTCTCCGCCGCGGCGACGTCCTCGGGGAGTTCGAGGTGGGTCGCGCCGGGCTTCTCGTACTCGGCGACCTTGAACGCCTTCCGCATCGACTCCGCGACGCCCGCGGGGTCCGAGAGCTGCGCGTTCCACTTCACGACGGGTTCGACGACGTCGACGACGTCGAGGTTCTGGTGGCTCTCCTTGTTCAGCCGTTCGCGGCTCCCCTGGCCGGTGAGCGCGACCAGCGGCGCCTTGTCGAGGTGGGCGTCCGCGACGCCCGTGAGGAGGTTCGTCGCGCCGGGACCGAGGGTCGCGAGACAGACCCCCGCCTCCCCGGTGAGACGCCCGTGGACGTCGGCCATGAAGGCGGCCCCCTGTTCGTGACGGACGGGGACGAACGTCACGTCGGAGTCGCGAATCGAAAACAGCAGGTCCTCCAGTTCCTCGCCGGGGAGGCCGAACACGTACTCGACGCCTTCGGCCGCCAGACAGTCCACGACGAGGTCCGAGACCCGCGTCATCGCTCCTCTCGCGCCTTCGAGACGTCGGCGTCCGTGCCGGTGAGCATCGCTCGGCTCACGACTCGCTCTCGTCCACGGCGTCTCCTTCCCATCCCTCGCTGTGAATCCGGTCGTCCGGGGCGCCGAGTTCACGCAGTCTCTCCTTCGTGTCGACGACCATCTCCGGCACGCCGCAGACGTAGAAGTCGGTCCGCTCGAAGTCGTCGAACGTCGATTCGAGGTGCTCTTGGACGTAGCCGGCCCGCCCCGTCCACTCCCAGTTCGGGTCCGACAGCGTGAACGCCACGTCGAGGCGGTCGTGCTCGACGGCGAGGTCGTTCAGCGTCCCCCGGTGGATGAGAGAGGACTCGTCTTGCTCGCCGAAGAGGAACGTCGCGTCGCCGGTGCCCACTCGGAGGTACTGGCGGAGCATCGCGAGCATGGGAGTGATGCCGGCGCCCGTCGAGAGGAACGCCACGTCGCGGTCGGTGTCCGCGAGGCTCAGGTTCCCGTCGAGTTCGCCGATGGTCACCTCGTCGCCCGGGCGCTTCGTGTGCATGTACGAGGAGGCGAGGCCGTCGTCGTAGCGCTTGATGGCGAGCGAGAGCTGATCGGTGCCCGGGAGGTTCGTCGGCGTGTACGGCCGGACGACCTCTTCGTCGCCGGACTCGAACCGAACCGTCGTGTGCTGACCGGGCTCGTAGTCGAACGTGTGGCCCGGAACCCGCAGCCGGAAGCCGTTCACGCGGGGCGTGAGAGGATACGTGTCCTCGATGATTGCTGTGTGCGTCATGTGAGTGAGAATCGACATTTGGTCCAGTGACCGGACGGTGATAAGCGACCGGCACGGCTCTGCAAGGCGGCCGTCGACACCGACGAGACTGCGCTGTCCTCGCGAACGCGACACCGAGCGCGACTCACTTCGGCGGTCGGAGCCGGTAGTACCGGCGGTTGAGGTCGTACATGTAGCCCTCGCGCATCGTCTTCAACACCGCGTAGGCGACGACGCTCGCGACGGGCGGGAGGAGAAACGTCAGATCGAACAGCAGGTCGACGTTCATCGGGACGAGGTTCTTCGCGGAGTAGACGCTGATGGTGAAAGCGAACACGACGCCGCCGACGCCGACCGCAGACCAGAACGGCTGCTCGACTGGACGACGGGCCGACCCCTTGTTCAAGAACGGGACGAGCGTGATGACGCCGACGACCACCAGGTTCGCGAGCACGCCGTACGGGCGGTCCCCGAGCAGTTTCTCCCCGCCGAGGACGGTCAGTTCGGGGTTGAGCGGGCCGAGTTTCAGCAGACCGAACGACCAGTAGAGATACCAGTCAGGGAGGATGACCGCCGGCGTCGTCGACCCGTCGGCGGGAGGGCCGATGTGCGGCGGCATCGTCGCCGCGAGAAACAGGACCATCCCGACGAAGAACGACGCGATGGAGAGGTTCCGGATCACCTCGTGCGGCCAGGTCGGAAAACCCAGGACGTCCCGCTCGACGTACGTCGACTCCCGTCTGAGTGCCTCGTCCTCGTGACGGGCGCGCTCGAAGTACTCGTACGTGAGCCGAGGGAGGCCGACCCGTCGCGCCTTCCGTTCCTCCCAGGCCGGCGCCTCGGCGTCCGGTGCGACGACGCCAGCACCGTCGGTGCGGGCTTTCTCGTCCGCGTCCTCGTCCTCGTCTCCGTCCGGCGTCTCGTTCGTCGACTGGTCGTCGGGACCGGGCGTCCGATGGGAGGAGGGCCGGTCTGCGGACGTCGAGGACTGCTTCGTCTCCATGTCTTCACCGACGGGAGTGAGGGCCAACGGGCTTCTGGCGGTCATCCACGCCGTTTTAAGTCGGGCGCTCGGGTAGGTGCCGGTATGCGGTACGTGACGCTCCGGCTCTCCCCGTCCCGGGGTGAGGGGTTCCACCCGCTCGGGAGACGACTGTCCGAAGAGCCGTCGATTCGACGAGAGGCCATTCACCACGTCGAACTGCTCGACGACGGGACGGTTTTGTTGCTGGCGGAGGGGTCGGGCGACCGTGACCGATACGAGGAGATAATGTCCTCGTCACCCTCGGTGATCGACTACATGGCCTCGGGAACGGACCGCTGGATGGCGGTGAGCCACCTCGACACGTCCGAAGCAGTCCGACAGGTCATGGAGTGGCAGCGGGACGCAGAGGTGGTCATCGAGACGCCGATGCTGTTTCAGTCGGACGGCTCACAGCGTATGACACTCCTCGGGGACCAGCGGGCGTTCAAGCGCCTGTTCGAACGGGCGACGGCGCTGGAGTCGTTCTCGTTCGAAGTCGTCGAGAGCGGCGAGTACGAGCCGAGCGCCGAGCGGTTCATGCGCTCGCTGACCGCTCGGCAGCAGGAGATACTGACGACCGCCGTCGACCTCGGATACTATCGGGCGCCCCGACAGGCGACGCACGAGGACATCGCCGCGGCCGTCGACCTAGCCCCGTCGACCGTCGGCGACCACCTCCGGAAGATAGAAGAGCGCGTCTTCGAGTCGATGACGCCCTCCTGACGGCGAGTGGCTCCCGGCGACCGGCGTTCCGTTCGCTTCGAGTTCAGCACGACGTCCGGAGCGCGAAGCGTAGAAGAGTGACCCGGGAGTCGCTCCGGTCGTTGCAGGCGCGGCTCCGAGATTTCAGGCCCGTTTCTGAATCTCCTCGCGCAGGACGTCGCTCACCTGACCGCCGTCGGCCTTCCCTCTGAGCGCGCCCATCGCTTCGCCCATGAGCGCCGAGAACGCGCCCATGCCCTGCTCGTCGATCTGATCGGCGTTGCGCTCGACGACTTCGACGACGGCCGCTCTGACCTCCTCGTCGCCGACGCCGGCGAGGCCGGCCTCCTCGACCGCCTCCTCGGCCGAGAGGTCGGGGTTCTCCGCGAGCACCGAGAGGACGTCGCCGACGCCCTCCTTCGCCAGGTCGCCGCCCTCGACGAGCAGGAGGAGTTCCATCAGGTGGTCGTCGGTGAGATTCTCGACCGGGACGTCGTCGCGGCGGAGTTCGGTCAGCGTCGACTCCAGCGTGTTCGCGGCGAGCGTCGGGTCGACGCCTTCCTCCACGGCGGCCTCGAAGAGGGTGAACCGCCGGCCGTACGCCACCTGCTCGGCGAGGCCGGCGCCGAGGCCGTACGCCTCCTGGTAGCGCTCGGTCTTCTCGGTGAGGAGTTCGGGCACCTCCACCTCGGAGGGGTCGGGTTCGACCGGCGGGACGTCCGTCTCGGGGTACATCCGCGCCGCGCCGGGGAGCGGGCGGAGGTAGCGCGTGGTGCCGTCTTCCAGGGCGTCGCGCGTCTCCTCGGGGACGCCCTCGACGGCCGTGCGCGCGCGCTCGGCGACGGCTTCGAGAGACAGGTCAACCGTCTCGGGGGCGTCGGCGACGAGGACGACGGCGTCCTCGGGACCAGCGTCCACAGCCTCGCGCAGCGACTCGACCTCCGCTTCGGTCACGCCGTAGGCGGGTAGTTCGTCGGTGTGGAAGACGCCGCCCGCGCCGTGGCGCTTCGCGTGGTCCGAGAGTTCGGTGCCGAACCGGCGGTCGGGCTGGAGTTCGTGGCCGACGAGGCCGTCGAAGCCGTCGAGGCGAAGGGCGCCGACCGTGCCTCCCGACGAGAGCGCGCCGGCGATGACGCTCGAGTCGGTGTCTTCGAACACGTCGGAGACGTCCCGTGGCTCCCCGACCGCGGCGTCGCGTTCCCGCAAGGAGTCGCGGATGGCGAGGAGTTCGACCTGTCGCCGCACTTCGAGCCGGACGATTTCGTCGATCTGATCGAGCGCCTGAACGCCCTTGATCTCGACGCGCGCGCCGTCGGCGATGGAGACGTTGACGTCCTGGCGGATGGTGCCGAGGCCGCGTTTCACCTTCCCCGTGGAGCGCAGCAGCATGCCGATAGTCTCGGCGGCCTCGCGGGCCTGCTCCGGCGAGGAGATGTCCGGGCCGGTGCCGATTTCCACGAGGGGAATCCCGAGGCGGTCGAGCGACCACCGCACTCCCTTCTCCGTGGCTTCGACGCGCTGGGCCGACTCCTCTTCGAGGAGGAGGTCCTCGACGGAGACCGGTCCCTCGGTGGTCGAAATCTCCCCCGCCTGCGCGACGAGCGTGGTGCGCTGGAAGCCCGACGTGTTCGAGCCGTCGATGACGAGCTTTCGCATGACGTGCGCCTGGTCGACCGCCTCCATGTCGAGGAGGGCGGCTATCTGCATCGTCACGTCGAGCGCCTCCCGCGAGAGCCGGGAGGGTGGCTCGTCGTCCTCCTCGACCAGGCAGGTGGTGTCGAAGCCGAGGTACTCGAACTCGCGGTCGACGCGGCTCTCTTCGAGGGCGGCGTCGTCGAGTTCGCCGAGTTCGCTCTTCGTCGGGTGGAGATACCGGGTGAGCCGACGGTGAGACTCCTCGGGTTCGCGGCGCTCGGTCGGACACTCGCAGAACAGTTTGCGCGAGGTGTCCAGTTGCTGGTGGATCTCGAGCCCCGCGACGAGCCCGAGGTCCTCGTAGTCGTACGCGCTCATTGGTCCCCTCTCCGAACGGCGGGCGTAAAAAAGGCTCCAGTTCCGTCACGACGTGCCGTGGTCACCGCGTCGGCTCCGCCCGACAACGGCCCGAACATCGAGAACGGAGGAGCGAGTTGAAGTGGCCGCTCCGCGTACGCGCCAGTAATGTCCCCGCCACGGACGCGTGCGCTGTCGCTCCTCGTGCTCACGCTCGTGGTCGGGTCGGTCGCCTGCTCGGTGCCGGGCGTCGCCGCCGTGGTCGCCGGAGCGTCGCCCGCTCCCGTCGAACCGCCGCCCGCACCCGCCGGGTCGACGGAGGTGAGCGACGCCGACCCACCCGCCCCGTCGAGCGTCGCGGCTCCCGGTGGCGACCAGATGACGCTCCCGTCACGACACGAGCCACGGATCCGCGAGCGCCAGACGTTCGCGCGCGGCGAGGCTCGCGGGACGGTCCGGCTCGAACTGGCGTACGAGATTCCGACCGGGGTGACGGACCTCCGGGTCAGACTACCGGACCTCGCCGGTCCGTCCATCTCGGTCGTCGACAGCGAGGGGTTCGACAGGCGAGGCGAGACGGCGTTCGAGTGGACCCGGTCGACGTCCGCGCCGACCCTCGCGCTCGAACTCGACGTGTCGACCGACGAGATATCGACCGACGAGTGGGGGGTCGAACGCGACGACTGGGCGTTCGCGACGGTGCCGCCGACCGGTCTCGACGTCACGTACACCGGCACGCGCCCCCGCCTCGTCTCGGAGACGCGGGTCGAAGAGACGGGCTACGCGACCGACCGCATGGCGTTCATGGGACCGTACGACACGGTCGAGGTGAGCGAGTCGACCGAGACGATCCGATTCGTCGTCGGCAGCGGAACCACCGAGGGGAACGTCTCGGCCGCCCGGGCGTTCCTCGAACGGGCCCAGGGACGGTTCGACTTCGGGGTCCGCCGCGACCGCCTCGTCGTCTTCGTGCTCCCCTACGAGGGCCGCGTCGAGACGGAGGAGGCGACCGTGACCGGGGAAGCGTTCGGTGACGCCTTCTGGGTGACCGCGGACGCGACCCACGTCTCGGGGGCCGAGAACGCGTTCGCCCACGAGTACGTCCACTCGCGCCTCGAGAGCGTCGGCAACGGGTCGGCGGCGTGGCTCACCGAGGCCACCGCCGAGTACTACGGATCGCTCGCGGTGGTGAACGTCGGCGGCACGTCCTACGAGGCGTTCTACCGGTCGGTGCGAGCCGACTCGTTCGCCCCGAACCGGACGGCTGTCGTCCTCTCCGAACCGGAGAGTTGGCGCGGGACGCTCGCGGACTACGAGAAGGGCGCGCACGTCCTCGCCGCGCTCGACGCCGAAATCCGTGCGCGGACCGACGCGACGCTGTACGACGTCTTCGTCGCCAACGCGTCGTTCGACGACTACGCGGCCTTCCGGGCGGCGGTCGTCGAGACGACCGGCGACGAGACGCTCGGACCGTGGCTCGACCGCTACGTCACGACCGACGCGCTCCCGCCGCTTCCCGACGACCCCGCACGCTACGTTCAGGGGGACGATTTGGACCCCGACGGCGACGGCCTCACCAGCGAGGAGGAGGTGACGGCGACGCCCGCGACGAACCCGTTCGTCGCGGACACCGACGGCGACACGCTCTCGGACTCCCACGAGCGCGAGGCGCGGACCGACCCGACGCGGGCGGACACCGACGGCGACGGCACGAACGACGCGCTCGACGCGTATCCGACCGACCCGGCGGCCCAGCGGGCCACGAGCGAGTCGACGGAGACGAAAACACCGACGCCGTCGGCGACTGCCGAGGAGCGGGAGACGGCGACGTCGACGGAAGAAACGCGCGAACAGGTGACCGAGACCCGAACCGAGACGCCCGGGTTCGGCGTCGGCGTGACGCTCTGGGGAATCGGACTCGGAGTCGCGGCGGGAGCCCTCAGGGGGATGCGATGTCGTCGGGAGAATCGAGCCTCGTCTTAGAGCCGCCGGAGCCCCTCACCGATACCTTCCGCCTCGCCACACTCGGGGCACTCGTAGTGCCACCCGTCCTTGGTAGCACGCCCCTCGGGGAACTCTGCGGCACACTTTCGGCATACGAGCATGTCTCGACCGGACTGCTTTGTGATCTGCATCCCCGCCATAGTGACAAGGACACTTGCATGTAGCTTCAAGATGTCGCTTCTCTTCGGTTTCAGGAGAAGTTCACGCGCAAGAAATCCGCTCGCGTGACCCGTCGACCGCTTCGAACCACTCGGGCGATTGTCAATTCGGTGTCAGACGGACGGCTGACGACGGATCAGTGAACTGGTGTGTCCAGTGACGCACACTGTTGTGGTGTACACCCCACCTCTGTGAGTCCGCGTCCGCGGCGGCTCCGCGTGGGAACGAAGGGTCAGTCGTCGCCGAGGATGCCGCGGCGGGTCATCGCCATCGGGTCGAGCACCTCGTCGGCCTCCTCTTCGGTGAGGTAACCCTCCTCGACGGCGACTTCGCGGACGGTCTTGTCCTCCGCGAGCGCCTGTTTGGCGACCTTCGAGGCCTTGTCGTAGCCGATGGCGGGGTTCAGCGCGGTGGCGAGCGCCATCGAGCGTTCGACCTGGTCGGCGCAGTGGTCCTCGTTGGCCTCGAGTTTCGCGACGAACCGCTCGGCGAACACCTCGGCCGAATTCGAGAGGAGGTTCGCCGATTCGAGGAAGTTGTGCGCGAGGACCGGTTTGTAGAGGTTGAGGTCGATCTGTCCCTCGCTCGCGCCCGCGGCGACGGCCGCGTCGTTGCCGACCACCTGCTTGTGGACCTGGTTGACCGCTTCGGCGACGACCGGGTTGATCTTCCCCGGCATAATCGAGGACCCGGGCTGGTTCTCGGGCTGTTCGAGCTCGCCGAGTCCGTTTCGCGGCCCCGACGCGAGGAGTCGAAGGTCGTTCGCGATTTTGTTCATCGATCCGGCGACCGTCCGGAGAGCGCCGTGGGCCTCGCCCATGGCGTCGTGGGCCGCCTGCGCCTCGAAGTGGCTGTCGGCCTCGCGGAACTCGATGCCCGTCTCCTCGGAGATGTACTCGGCGGCGAGTTCGGGAAAGTCGGGGTCGGTGTTCAGGCCGGTCCCGACGGCGGTACCACCGAGCGCGAGTTCCGCGAGGTGCGACCGTGTGTTCTCCACGCGCGCGACGCCCTTCTCGATCTGAGTCCGGTAGCCCTCGAACTCCTGGCCCAGGGTGATGGGCGTGGCGTCCTGCAGGTGGGTCCGGCCGGTCTTGACGACGTTCTCGAACTCCGCTTCTTTCGCGCCGAGCGCTTCGGCGAGCGCTTCGAGCGCGGGGACGAGGTCCTTCTCGACCGCCTCCAGGGCCGAGACGTGCATCGCGGTCGGGATGACGTCGTTCGACGACTGGCCGTAGTTGACGTGGTCGTTCGGGTGGACGGCGCGGTCGCCGATCTCCTCCCCGAGGAGTTCGGCGGCGCGGTTCGCGATGACCTCGTTGGCGTTCATGTTCGAGGAGGTACCCGACCCGGTCTGGAAGACGTCGACGGGGAACTGGTCGTCGTGGTCGCCCGCGATGACCTCGTCGGCGGCCTCGACGATGGCCTCGGCGGTCTCGTCGTCGAGGTGGTCGAGGTCGCGGTTCGCCTGCGCGGCGGCCTTCTTCACCACGCCCAGCGCCCGGACGAACCGGCGGCTGAACGTGATACCCGAGATGGGGAAGTTCTCCACCGCGCGCTGCGTCTGTGCGCCCCAGTACGCCTCCGCCGGCACCTGCATCTCGCCGAGACTGTCCCGTTCGGTGCGGTAGTCGTCGCTCATGTCCGGGTGGACGCAACGGGGTCGCCTAAAAGCTACTCTTGCGGCACGGCCCCACCAAGTGATCGGGGGCGAGACACGACGGTCCAGCCGACACGGTTCGAGTGGTGACTCACCCTCCGACCGGCCACGACGATCCGAGTAACTTGTCAACATTCACCATGAGTTTCTTTCACAGCGGTGAAAATTATTATTTCACGCTGTATATCGCTTACGTCGACCGAAAATAATCTATCACATTATAGATGGATAATTTTTGACTCGGAATATAGTAAACTTGGAAACCTTTATGATGTTCGTCCCACAGGATATGAGTGCCTCTGACGAGGAGGAAAAACCATGGACGATAACGAACGAATGTCACGGAGGACGTACGTCACGCTCGCAGGGCTCACCAGTGCAGGGATGGCCGGTCTCGCCGGCTGTTCCGGTGGTGGTGGCGGTGGCGGCGACTCCGGCGGCGACGGTGGCGGTAGCTCCGGCGACGGTGGTGGCGGCGACTCCGGCGGTGATAGCTCCGGCGACGGCGGTGGGTCCGGTGGGTCGAGCGCCCCGCTCGAAGTCCTCCACGGGTGGACCGGCGGCGACGGCGCACGGGCCGCGGAGGCGCTTTCGAGCGCGTTCAGCGAGGCCTACCCGGATATCAGCGCCGAGTTCAACCCCATCGGTGGTGGCGGCAACGAGAACCTCGACGCCGTCGTCGCCAACCGACTCCAGAGCGGCGACCCGCCGAGTTCGTTCGCGAACTGGCCGGGCAAGAACCTCCAGCGGTACGAGGGCGCGCTGGGCACCGTCGACGACGTCTGGTCGGAGAACAACTTCTCCGAGGTGATGGTCCAAGAGGCGGTCGACCTCCACCAACTGGGCGGGAGCTTCCGCGCCGTCCCGCTCGGTTCGCACCGTCTGAACTGCCTGTTCTACAACACCTCCGTCGTCGAGGAGGCCGGTGTCGACCCCGACTCGCTCGACAGCGTCGAGGCGCTCCTCGAAGCGCTCGATACGGTCTCGACCGAGACGGACAAGATCCCGATGACCCAGGCGATGTCCGGCACGTGGACGATCACCCAGCTCTGGGCCGCCGTGATGCTCGGGGCGAACGGGTACCAGGCCTACATGGACTTCATCGAGGGCAACGGTTCCGAGGACGCCGTCCGCACGGCCTTCGAGCACCTGGCGACGATCCACGAGAACTACATCTCGGAGGACGCCTCCTCCATCGGACTGACCGAGTCCAACCAGAACATCATCAACGGCAACGCGGCGTTCATCCACCAGGGCAACTGGGCCGCCGGTGCGTACCGCAACGCCGAGGACTTCACCTACAACGAGGACTGGGGCTTCAAGACCTTCCCGGGCACCGAGGGCATGTACACGCTGCACTTCGACTCGTTCCTCTACCCGTCGAACAACCCGACGCCCGAGAAGGCGAAGACGTACCTCGGGTTCGTCGGCAGTCCCGAGGCACAGATCGCGTTCAATCAGTACAAGGGCTCCATCCCGACCCGGACCGACGTCAGCATGGAGCAGTTCGGACCGTACCTCCAGGAGACGGCGGAGGACTTCGCGAACGCCGAGCAGCGGCCGCCGACGCTCCAGCACGGCCTCGCGGTCACGCGTGAGAAGATGACCGCGCTCAACGAGGTCATCTCCTCGGAGTTCACCGGACCGTACAACGTCGACGCCGCGACGCAGGGCTTCCTCGACGCGGTCTCGAACTAACAGAGGAGTTCACACGGATTCATGTCCCGAATTTTTCGCAGGCTTCGACGGATACTCCCGGGTGAACGGTCGGAGAGCGACGACGAGGCTTGGAGCGCGACGAGCGAGACCTCGTCGGGAGCAGCGCGAACGGACGGCGGGGTCGTGTCCGACTCGTCGACGCGGGGCGGTACAGTCGACCGACTCACCGGCGCGGTCGACGACCGACTCGGCCAGGACTTCGTCGAGTCGCTCCCGTTCTGGCTCCCGGCGTTCCTCCTCGTCGGGTTGTTCGTCTACGGCGCCATCTTCTGGAACCTCCTCATCTCCCTCACGGACTACGAGGGGTTCGCACAGGCGCCGAACTACGGCAACCTCGACTTCGAGATGTACGTCCGGGCGGCGACCGACTCCGGTGCGGTCACCGCCGCGGTGAACACGGTCATCCTGCTTCTCGCGTTCACGCTCGCGACGCTCGCTCTGGGCCTCGCGCTGGCTATCCTCATCGACAGGGGAATCCGGTTCGAGAACACGTTCCGAACGATCTACCTCCTGCCGATGAGCCTCTCGTTCGTCGTCACCGCGCAGTTCTGGCTGTGGATGTACAACTACAACAACGGTGTCGTCAACATCCTCCTCGGCACCTTCGGGGTCGGGCCCATCGACTGGATCGGCAACCAGCAGATCGTCCTGTGGGCGGTCATCTTCGCGCTGATGTGGCAGTTCTCGGGCTACGCGATGGTCGTCTACCTCGCCGGACTCCGAGCGATTCCCACCGAACACTACGAGGCCGCGAAGGTCGACGGCGCCTCCACCCTGAAGATGTACTGGCGAGTCATCGTTCCCCAACTGAAGAGCGCGACTATCGGCGCGGCCGTCGTGCTGATGGTGTTTGCTTTGAAAGCGTTCGACTTCCTCTACTCGCTGAACGCCAACTACCGCCCGCCGAACGGCGCGGACATCCTGGCGACGAAGATGGTCCGTGAGGCGTACTCGAACCAGAACTGGGCGTACGGAGCGGCGCTGGCCATCATCCTCTTCGCCATGGCGCTGTCGGTCATCGGCCCGTACCTCGCCTACCAGTTCCGGAGGGGGAACCTATGAGCACCGAAACCGGTGGCGGAATCGGGAACGTCGACCCCTACCGGGTCGGCCTGTACGCCGTCCTCGTCGGGATGGCGGCCTTCTACCTGACGCCCATCGAATCGGGGCTCGTCACCTCGTTCAAGACGAACACCGCCGTCGTCGAGACGGCACCGTTCGCCCCTCCAGGGGGGAGCGGTCTCACGACGGAGAAGTGGCAGGCTGCGGTCGACGCCCTCCTGCGAGGGATGGGCAACAGCCTCCTCTACGCGGTGCCCGCGACGATCCTCTCGGCCTTCTTCGGGAGCATCACCGCCTACGGGCTCACCATCACGAACTGGCGGATGCGGTACAAAGCGCCGCTCCTGGCGCTGTTCGTCGCCGGCATCTTCATTCCGTACCAGGCCGTGTTGGTCCCGCTGAGTCAGTTCTGGGCGCAGATCGCTCCGCTGGAGGAGTGGCTGTCGTTCCTCTGGGCCGCGGGCATCAACAACGACTACGTCGGCATCCTCGAACTCATCGTCACCCACGTCGCGTACGGCATCCCCATCTGCACCATCCTGTTCCGCTCGTACTACAAGAACATCAGCACGGAGATGGTCGAGTCCGCGCGACTCGACGGGGCAACTCTTCGAAGAGTGTACCGGCGCATCGTCTTCCCGCTGTCGACGCCGATGTTCGCGGTCGTCCTCATCTACCAGTTCACCCAGATCTGGAACGACCTGCTCTTCACGCTCATCCTCGTCGCCACGGAGTCGAGCGCCGCCGCGCCGGTCGTGTTGATTCTGGCCGGCCTGGGCCAGTCGCTCGAAGGGCAGGACTTCGGGCTCCGGATGGCCGGGGCGTTCTTCGCGGCGCTCCCGACCCTCGCGGTGTACATCATGTTCGGCGAGGAGTTCGCCGAAGGGGTGGCGACGTGACGTCTCGCGCTCGCATCCGCGCGTCCGGCGCGCCGATAACTCCAGTAGCGTCGACAGACAACAGGAGGCAATAACCAATGGCAGCACTCGAACTCGATTCGCTCACGAAGGTGTATCAGGACGGAGATTCGGAGGTCGTCGCGGTCGACGACGTGACGGTATCCATCGAGGACGGCGAGTTCCTCGTCGTCGTCGGCCCCTCCGGCTGTGGGAAGTCGACGACGCTCCGGATGGTCGCCGGCCTCGAAACCGTTTCGAGCGGCACCATCAGCCTCGACGGGAGGGTCATCAACGACGTCAAACCGCAGGACCGCGACATCGCGATGGTGTTCCAGTCGTACGCGCTCTACCCGCACATGAGCGTCCGGCAGAACATGTCGTTCGGCCTCGAAGAGAGCACGGATCTCTCGGACGCCGAGATCAAAGACCGCGTCGAGGAGACGGCCGACCTGCTAGACATGTCGCCGCTCCTCGACCGGAAACCCCGTGACCTCTCCGGCGGACAACAACAGCGCGTCGCCCTCGGTCGCGCAATCGTTCGGGACCCCGAGGTGTTCTTGATGGACGAACCGCTGTCGAACCTCGACGCCAAACTCCGCGCACAGATGCGGACCGAACTCCAGCGTCTGCAGGAGGACCTCGGCGTCACCACGATGTACGTGACGCACGACCAGACGGAGGCGATGACGATGGGCGACCGCATCGCTATTCTCGACGGGGGCGAACTCCAGCAGGTGGCGACCCCGCTCGAATGCTATCACGAACCCGCCAACGTCTTCGTGGCGGGCTTCCTCGGCGAGCCGTCGATGAACTTCTTCGACGCCGACTTCGACGGCGAGAAACTCGTCGCCGACTCCTTCGAGTACCCCATCTCCGAGGAGACCGCGGCAGACCTGGGAGGAGAGACCGACCTCGTCTTCGGTATCCGTCCGGAGGCCATCGAACTCGTCGGAGAGCCGTCGGGCCCCCACGACTTCGAGACCGAGGTCGACGTCGTCGAGCCGATGGGCGACGAGAACACCGTGTATCTGACGTTCGGGGACCGAGACCCGGACGATGCGGTCGTCGCGACGACGAGCAGCATGCGACAGTTCAGCCGCGGCCAGAGCGTCGTGGTGCGCTTCCCCGAAGAGGCCATCCACGTCTTCGACCGGCGTTCCGGAGGAGCGCTCCACAACCGGACCATCGTCGACGAGGACGCGCTCGCCGACGCGCCGTCGAACTGACCGTTTTTCCCCTTCCTCTCGCGTTTCCCGGCTACGCCGGCTCCCACCGGCTCCGGTCGAGCCCTTCGCCGACCAGTCGCGCGGCGACCACGTGCACGTACGCGAAGACGACGGAGAGGGCCACGGCGGCGGGCGTCGCTAGTCGGACGGCCGTGAGGAGGCTCCACGTGCTGACGACGAGCGACGTCCCGACGGTCCACGCGAAGAAGTACGACCCGCTGGCGAGACCGCCGAGCGACGCGCGTCTGAAGCCCGACCGGAGGCCGTTCCTCCCGGCGGCGGCCACCGCAGCGGGGAGGAGGTAGCAGGCCGCGACGGTCACGAGGAGCGCGAGGGTGGGCGCGAGCGTCAGCAACATCCCGCCACCGCCGAGAACGACGAACGCGGTGAGCGCGAGCGCCAGCGCGGCGGGGAAGAGGTAGACGGCGGCGACGACGACGACCCGAACGCCGAGGCGGACGCTCCGCATCGACCACGAGAAGGGCGTCGACGACGGCCGTCCCCCGGTGTCGACGACCCGGCCGAGGTAGCCGGCGAACAGCACGGTCGGGACGAGGGCGAACACGATCGGGAAGAGGGCGAGCAGGTCGGGCCACAGCGCGCGCGCCGCGCGGAGCAACAGCAGGGCGACCAAAACGAGACCCGTGCAGGTCGCCGTGGCGTCACGGGCGTCCCCGTCCCGAAGCGGGTACCGGAACGAGTCGGCGAGCATCAGTTCTGCCCGAGGGGTCGGGGTCGGTCGCTGGAGCGGGACACGTCAGGTCGCCGCTTCTCCGTGCCGGCGGAAAACCGTGTCGTCATCCGACAGGCGCGTGAGCGACGCGACCGGTCCTCCGCGGACGAGACGCCGGAAAGAGTGCGGGGAGGCCCGCCGAGAGTCGGTTCCGCTACTCCCCGCCGGCGTACTCCTCGTACTCCTCGGGCGTGTAGGTCTTCATCTCCAGGGCGTGGATGTCGGTCGTCATGTGCCCGTCGAGGGCGTCGTACACCAGCTGGTGCTGCTGGACGAGCGACTTTCCCGCGAACGCGGGCGAGACGACGACCGCCGCGAAGTGTGCGTCTTCGAACTCCTGGTCCGGGTTCCGGGGCGTCGTCACGGTGGCCTCGGCGTCCTCGATACCCGATTCGATGAGCCGCTCGACTTCGTCGGTGTTCATACCGTGCGTGGGGAGCCGTGAGGTGAAAAGTCGACGGGTTGAGTCCCCCCCTCCGACTCAGCACTGAGAGTCGGGGGGTAACCGTCAAGTACCGGCGGCGGTCCGCTCGCACACCGAGTTCAGACGTGATAGTCGGGGACAAAAGGTCATATTCTCCGGTCGCCGTCGCCCGGATATGTGGACCCGACGAACCCTCCTCACGAGCGCCGGGGTCTCCCTGTGCTCGCTCACCGTGGCGGGGCAACTACAGAGCGAACGGACGGGCGTCGGCGAGCGGTACGTCGCCGACCTCCGCATCGACGAACGACACCACGACGCCGACGCCGACGACGAGTCCGAGCGACTCGTGCGGGTGCGATTCGCCCCGATGCGTCCGCTCGTCGCCGTCCGACTCGAACACCGTGTCGACGACGCCACCGACCCCGAGTTCGCCCGGACCCTCGACGACGACGGTGACGGCTGGTACGTCGTCGCCCGCCGGATCGGACTGGGGTACGACGAGCGCGGGGTCGACCAGTTCCTCTCGGCGCCCCGCAGTCGACACACGGCCGTCGGGGAACACTGGCTCGCGGAGAGCCAGGGGTTCCAGCCGGGTCGAAGCGCCCAGACCGACGTCCGGGGCTTCGCGACGGGCGACGTCCTCCGAGTCGTCGCCATTCCCCCCGACGAGGACCTCATCGTGGTGACCGAACACGTCGTCGGCGTCGAAAGCGCACCTGCCGCGGACGCGGACGAGTAGTCGGACGACCCGACGGTACGTTATTTTACGATGGGCCGACTACGCGGCGCTGTGACCGCCGTCGACACGGCCGCCCTGCGGGAGTACCTCCTCACCGACCACGAAGCCATCGTCGAGACGGTTCGCGCGTGCGCGGAGACGGCGGCCGAAGCGGGAACGGCCGACGGCCACAGCGACACGAGCGCGGTCCGACGGGGAACCGAGGCTGGACTGCGCGAACTGGGCGTCTGGGAGCGACTCCCTCGGGTGCTGGCAGGTTGCGTCGCGGAACTGGGGAAGACGCTCAGGGCACCGCCGGTCGCCGCCCCGCCCTACGTCGCGGCGACGGCGACGGGAGTCGTCCTGCGGGCGACGCTCGATGGTGGACGCCTGGTCGTCTCCATCGAGGCGCTCTCGGTGGAGCGCCGGGATGGAAGGGTCCTGCTGCGTCCGCGCGACGTCTCGGCGGAGGAACTCGTCCGCGTCGAGTGGCGGTGATGTCGGTGTGAGTAGCGGGTCGCGGTACTCCGGGAACCGCACGACGTCTTCGTCGTCGAGTCCGCGGTGGTGGTGAGCGGAACCGATTCGTGTCGCCGCTGTGCGTCTCAGCGTCAGCCGAGGGCGAGGAGAGAATCGAGAGAGTATGCGCGCAGACAGCGACTGCGCGGGACACGGACACGGTGAGACCACAGCCTCCCCACCCGACTGCGGTGCTCGCCGCCCACTCCGTTCGCGGCTGTGCTCCTCGTCCACTGACGCGACTTCGTCGCTTCAAGCCTTCACTCACTCCGTTCGTGAAGATACACAGTTGCGGGGACGCTCACGGACGACACGAATCGCGTCCAATCGCTCCATCCACGTCCCGTACTCAGCCGAAGAGGGCCGTCACATCTGATAGCGGCGCTCGTCGTCGCGCTGGGGGTACTGGTCGGCGCCGGTCATCTCGTCGTAGGTCATCCCCGCGAGGTACTCGTCGTAGGTGACGTCGTACCCCTGTCGGAGGTGGAAGTCGAGGTCGCCCGTGTCGACGGTGGACCGAAAGAGCGCGTGAATCCCCCGCCGAACCAACTCGTCCACGTCGGCGTCGAAGACGGCCGTGAGCATCGCCAGTTCGTTCTTCGTCTCGCGGTCGAGGCCGACGGCGTGTTCGTCGTTCAGTCCGCTGTAGACCGCCTTCACGTCGTCGTCGAGGTCGTCGAGTGACATTGCGGGCAAAACGCCGGGCGGAGGGATACGACTTTTCGTTTGGCGTCGTCAACACCGCGTATGAGGTACACGTACACCGGAGACGCCCACCGCGCGCTGGGCGCGTCGCTCCGCGCCGACGAGGAACCGTTCCCCACGCGCACCGACCTCGAGTTCCCCCGCCGCGACCACCTGCGCGACGAAATCGGTGTGTTGGAACGGCTCTTCTTCCCTCGGTGCTGGAACGCGGGGTCGCTCGTCGAAGACGGCGACGCGCTCGCCGACAGCGTCGAGCGGTTCGGCCGACTCTGCTACCGGGGAATCGACCCCTACGTCGACGGCGACCCGGCCCCGCTGGTCGACGGGATGCTCGAAGCCCTGCCCGACATCCGCGAGACGCTCAAGCGGGACGTCGACGCCGCCTACCGGGGCGACCCGGCCGCGAAGAGCTACATCGAGGTCATCCGGTCGTATCCGAGCGTCCAGGCGCTCGTGGTCCACCGGGTCGCACACGCCCTCTACGAGGCCGGTGCGCCGGAGTACGCCCGGGAACTCGCCGAGTACGCGAAGACCGAGACCGGCATCGACGTCCACCCCGGGGCGACCATCGGCGACTACTGCTTCATCGACCACGGGACCGGCGTCGTCATCGGGGAGACGGCCACCGTCGGCGAGTGGGCGCGCATCTACCAGAACGTGACGCTGGGCGCGCTCCACTTCGAGGAACAGGAGGACGACGAGCACACGCTGAAGAAGGACTACAAGCGCCACCCGACATCGGCGCCCACGTGGTCATCGGCGCCGGGACGAACGTGCTCGGCCCCGTCGACGTGGGGGACCACGTGAGCATCGGCGCGAACTCGTGGATCACCGACGACATCCCGGACCACACGAGCGTCTTCGTCGCCGAACATCCCCGACAGGAGCGGAAGCAGAACGACTGACCCAAGGCCTATGCCGATGGCCCCGGGGACCCGAACGTATGCGACAGCCCTCCCGCCGTGACGTGGTGCGTTCGCTCGCCGCCCTGAGTCCGAGCGGCCTCGCCAGTTGTCTCGGTGGCGACCAGGGGGCTGCCACGGAGCGACCGTCAACAGCAGAGACCGACTGTACGACGGTCGAGACGGCCCGGCAGACCGCAACGGCCGACGACCCCACGGTGACGATTTCTGACGACTGCACCGCCGCCGAAGTGCCACGACCGACCGACGCCGCGACGTCGCCTCGCGCGTACCCGGCGGCACCGGACGACCTGGCCACGTCGAGCGTCCGGACGTTCGTGGAGGCGTACGAGACGGCCTACCAGTACAACCGGCACCTCGCGGACAACCCGCGAAAGATCGGTCGACTCAACGGTCTCTCGGTTCACGTCGCCGAGAGCCAGGTGACCGTCGAGTCCGAGGCGGAGCCACGACTCGTCTCCGTCGTCGTGAGCGGGCAGGCATCGACGCACATCACCGGCGACGCCGGTCCGGGGTCGTCCACACCCGAGACGCCCACGGTGACGCCGCTCCCGGCGGGTCACTGGCCGTTCGAGTCCTCGTATCTCGTCTCCGAACGAGGGCTCCGCCGCGGTGGACTGGTCGTCGAGTGCTGGTGACCGCGGGCAAGAGGGGGAGACGACGCGACTGAAACGGAAGCGAGAACCACCACGCCTTTACACCCGAGTACCCTCCCTCCGTCGATGAGCGACGACGCCGAGGGAGACCCGCTCGACGACGTGGACGTAGCGGCCGTTCGAGCGGCGCTCGTCGAGTGGTACGAGTCGGACCACCGCGACTTCCCCTGGCGGCGGACCACCGACCCCTACGCCATCCTCGTCTCGGAGGTGATGAGCCAACAGACCCAGTTGGGGAGAGTCGTTCCGGCGTGGGAGGACTTTCTCGACGAGTGGCCGACGGTCGAGGACCTCGCCGGAGCGGACCGCGCCGACGTCGTCCGCTTCTGGTCGGACCACTCGCTCGGCTACAACAACCGCGCGAAGTACCTCCACGAGGCCGCACGGCAGGTGATCGAGGAGTTCGGCGGCGACTTTCCCGACAGTCCCGAGGAACTGGAGGAACTGATGGGCGTCGGGCCGTACACGGCGAACGCCGTCGCCTCCTTCGCGTTCGACAACGGCGACGCCGTCGTCGACACCAACGTCAAACGGGTGCTCTACCGCGCGTTCGACGTCTCGGACGACGACAGCGAGTTCGAGCGGGCGGCCCGGGGACTGATGCCCGACGGCGAGTCCCGCGTGTGGAACAACGCCGTCATGGAACTCGGCGGCGTCGCCTGCGGGAAGACCCCGCGCTGTGACGAGGCGGGGTGTCCGTGGCGTCGCTGGTGTCACGCCTACGAAACCGGCGACTTCACCGCGCCCGACGTGCCGACCCAGCCGAGTTTCGAAGGGTCGCGCCGGCAGTTCCGAGGGCGCGTGGTCCGCGTCCTCGGCGAGTACGACGACCTCTCGCTGGACGAACTCGGTCCGCGGGTGAGGGTCGATTACGGACCGAACTCCCGCGAGTGGCTCCGTGGGCTGGTCGACGACCTCGCTGCGGACGGTCTCGTGGAGGTCACGGAGGAGGGCGACGACACCGTCGCGCGACTCCGGCAGTGACTCTCGCGGTTCCGAGACGACACGGCGCTGCGGCCGGGGGTTCAAGCCGGTCGGCCCTGTCGACAGCGTATGGTCGCGGAAACCGGGAACCTGCTGCCGTTCTTGGCCGGGCTGACTCTCGTGCTCGTCGTCGCACACACGCTCGGAGCCGTTGCCGACAGACTGGGGTTCGCGCCGGTCGTCGGCGAACTCCTCACGGGACTCGTGCTCGGTCCGTCCCTGTTGGGCCTCGTCGCCCCCGGTCTGACGTCACTTCTCGTTCCGGTTCCCGAGCGTCTGGCGGCGCTCGCGGCGCTCGGGCTCGTCCTCCTGCTCGTTCTGGCGGGCACAGAGGTCGACGCGGCTGCCGTCCGCCGGTTCGTCCGTCCGACCGTCGCGCTCGCAACCGGCGCGTTCGTCGTGCCGTTTCTCGCCGGCTTCGCGCTGGGGTGGGTCCTCCCCGCTCGCTATCTCGTGACGCCCGCACAACGGCTCCCGTTCTCCCTCTTCCTGGCGACCGCACTGAGCATCTCGGCCGTTCCCGTCGCGGTGCGTGTCCTCATCGACCTCGACGCGATGGACCGTCCCGTCGGACAGCTCACCCTCACCGCGGCTGTCGTCGTCGACGCGTCGGGCTGGCTCGCCCTGACCTTCGTCGCTGACTTCACTCGCGCCGGGCGGTTCGACGCCGTCGGTCTCGGTGGCACGCTCGTCGTCCTCGTCGGGTTCGTCCTCTTCGTCGTCGCCGTCGGTCCGCGAGTCGTGGACACGCTGTTCGACCTCACGAATCACGTCCGGTCACCCGTGCTGACCGGGTTCTCCATCGTCGTCGTGCTCGGAGTCGGGCTGGCCGGGTCGGCGGTCGCGCTCGAACTCGAGGCGGTTCTCGGCGCGTTCCTCGCGGGCATCCTCGTGAAGCGCCGTCTCGACGGGGAGACCGAACGGGTCTTCGAGATGGTGACGCTCGGCCTCTTCGCGCCGCTGTTCTTCGCGACGGCGGGGCTGCAAGCCGACCTGAGCGGACTGCTCGTCCCCGGGACGCTCCTCGTTACGGGACTCACCCTGGTCGTCGCCGTCCTCGGCAAGTTTGTCGGTGTCGCCGTCGGGGCGGCGTTCACCGACCTCTCCCGCCCGGAGACGGTCTGTCTCGCCATCGGGCTGAACGCACGCGGAGCGATGGAGATTGTCGTCGCAGCGCTCGGGCTGAGCATCGGTATCCTCACGCCGACCGTGTACGTGGTCGTCGTGCTGGTCGCTATCGCCACTTCCGTCATGACGCCGCCGCTGCTTCGGCGTGCGCTCGCGCGCCTTCCGAACCCGACGGCATGACCCCGTCTCGAACGACAGCACCGCACCGTGTGACGCGGGCGGGGGACGGACGGGGGACAGACGGGCGTGGCCTCACGGGCCGCGTTCAGTCTCGAAGCCGACGGCCCGTTCGAACTCGAAGACCGATCAGCGGAGGTCGTATGGCTCCGTCGGTGATAGTCGGTCGCTCGGACAGCAGAGACGGGGACGGAACCGGAATCGGGGTGGCTACAACACGAACGGGCCCCGTTGTCTGATCTCCTCGCCGTGTGGTTGCCCGGAGACGACGACGACGCGGAGGTCCTCGTCGCTCCGGAGTTCGAGCGGTCTCGTCTCGCGCATCGGCAGGACGTCTCCCTGACCGAAGCCGTCGCCGTCGACGGTCCCCTCGCCGGAGACGCCGTAGACGAACCCGGCCCAGCCGTCTCGTCCGTCCCAGGTCCACGACCCCTCCACGCGGACGTCGAGGTACTCCATCGGCGTCTGTAAACCGAGCGGCGAGCCCTCGCCGACGACGGTCGTGACGCTCGTTCCGCCCTCTTCGACGGTCGGCAGTTCCTCGGCGTCGGCGTCCGCGTAGTCGGCGTCGATTTCCTTCTTCGTCCGCGGGAGGTTCACCCATAGCTGGAGACCGCTACAGCCCCCTTCCCCCGCGGGGAACTCGGAGTGACGGATGCCGGAGCCCGCCGTGATACGCATCGCGTCGCCCACGGAGGCCGTGTGTGCGACGCCGAGCGAGTCCGCGTGCTCCATCCCGCCGTCGAGCATGTACGAGACGATTTCGAACCCCCGGTGTGGGTGCATCGGGAACCCCGTGTCGGGGTCGATGTAGAAGCGCTCGAACAGGACGAACGGGTCCAGGTTCGACCGGTACGCGTCGGTCGGAAACGCACGGTTCGAGTTCACGCCCGTGCCGTGCTGGACTGGTTGGCCCGGAACCGGTCCGTCCACCGCGTCCCGTGTGGCTTCGTCTCGACTCATATCGCCACGGATGGCACCGTCGCCGATAACCGTCTCGCAAGCGGAAGTCGAATTCTATCAGAGATAGAGTACTATTTTCAGAAAAACCCGAAAGAAGCCAGGAAAAACAAATGAACGAAGAGTACCCATATAACAAGGAATCTACTAAAACGGGCTACAGAGAAACTTCATACTCGGCCCGTCCCTACACTCGGATGTCGATATGAGCTACGAACTCGACCCATTACCGTACGAGTACGACGCGCTGGAAGGGAGCATTTCCGAGCAGGTGCTGACGTGGCACCACGACACCCACCACCAGGGCTACGTCAACGGGTGGAACTCCGCGGAGGAGACCCTCGCCGAGAACCGCGAGAGCGGGGATTTCTCCTCGTCGGCGGGCGCGATCCGCAGCGTCACCCACAACGGCTGTGGACACATCCTCCACGACCTGTTCTGGCAGTGCATGTCGCCCGAGGGCGGCTCCGAGCCTTCGGGCGCGCTGGCCGACCGCATCGAAGAGGACTTCGGTTCGTACGAGGCGTGGAAGGGCGAGTTCGAGGCCGCTGCGGGGGCTGCGAGCGGCTGGGCGCTGTTGGTGTACGACTCGTTCTCGAACCAACTGCGCAACGTCGTGGTCGACAAGCACGACCAGGGCGCGCTGTGGGGCTCGCACCCGATTCTCGCCCTCGACGTGTGGGAACACTCGTACTACTACGACTACGGCCCCAAGCGCGGCGACTTCGTCTCGGCGTTCTTCGACGTCGTCGACTGGAACGAACCCGCCGCCCGCTACGAACAGGCCGTCGACCTCTTCGAGTAACACAGAGCGACGACACCGTCCACCCTCTCACGTTTTTTGCACCGCGGACTCACGGACCCACGAACCCACCAAGAGCGACACGACTAAGACGGTGCTGTCGGTCGGTCGACCTATGACTGGTGAGAGCCTCGTCGGGTTCATCGAGGAGTGGCAGACGGGCTTCTTCCTCGTCCTCGGGAGCGCCGTCGTCGGTATCGTCGCGGGGCTGGCCGTCCGGTCGGTCGCCGGACCGCCGGGGTTCTTCGCGGGCTTTCTCGTCGGCGTCCTCGCGGCGTTCCTCGGGTACTCGTATCTCCGGTACGGCCGGTGAGGTCGGGCCATCGGCGCCGAGAGGACACACGTTTACCGTCCCCGTTCGAATCTCCCGGCATGCCCCGTCCCAAAGAAGACTTCGACGTCCTGTACCCGTACCAGATGTACACGCCCGCGGAGGTGCTGGAGCCCGATCTGATGTACACGGTCCCCGAAATCGGCCGGCGACTGCAGGACCTCGCGCCCGACACGCAGTTGGAAGAAGAGACCGAGGCACGCATCATCGCCTGGACCATCCCGTGGCTCATCTACCACCAGGAGGACATGGTCATCAACGACCCCGAGGGCGACGACCCGGGCTACTTCGGCGTGAGCGACGAGGCGGTCGCGGCGCTCGACGAGGACTGAGTCTCGATCGGTTCAGGCGCTCAGTCGAGCCGCCCGCAGCGACTGTTCCAGCGCGTCGAGCGGGTCGTCGACCACGCTCGGCCCGTGGCCGGTGTGGAGCGCCTGGAGGTTTCCCTCGACCGTTCCGACGACGCGCTCGATGCTCTCGACGAGCGTCTTCCCGTCGCCGCCGGGCAGGTCCGTCCGCCCGAAGCTCCCGCCGGCGAAGACGAGGTCGCCGGCGAACAGCACGCCCGCGTCGGGCGCGTACAGACAGAGGTGGTCGACGGCGTGGCCGGGCGTGTGGAGCGCGCGGTACTCCTCGGTGCCGATGCGAACCGTCTCGCCGTCCTCGATCCGATTGTCGACCGCGTCGTGTGAGGTGTCGAACCCCCACGTCTCGACACCGAATCGAGTTCTGACGGCGTCGACGTTGCCGACGTGGTCCGGGTGGGTGTGGGTTATGACGACGGCGTCGAGGTGGTCGACGTCCCCCGCGAGATGCGAGACGGCGTCGAAGTTCGCGCCGGTGTCGACGAGGACCGTTCTCCCGCTCGCCCCGTGTTCGCCGCGAGCCCCCGGCGCGACGAGGAACGCGTTGCTCGTGAACGCCTGGACGCCCTGGGCGATGTTGTGGATCATGTGAGGAGTGAGCGCTCGGAGTACTTCGGCGTTTCCCGACCGGGCGGTGGATGCGACCGGTCGGATGGTCGATGCGACGGCTCAGGTCGCCACGCGCGTTCGCGTCGACTCGGCGACAGACAGCGCCGCGTCGACGACGGGTTCGAGGTCGCCGCGGATGGATCGGAGCAACGCGCCGAAGTGACCCGTCTCCCAGGTCGTCCGGTTCTCCTCGGGGACGCCCCACGCGTCGAGCGTCGCCGTGAACGTGTGAGGGGGAACGACGGTGTCGCGCCGGCCGAAGACCGGGAAGACCCGCTCGGGCGCGAGTCCACACGAGTCGGGCGGGTTCAGGAGGGGACCGAGTTCGTGTAGGCGAGCGTACCAGCCCGCCGCGCGGAGGGCGTCGTCGAGGTCCACGAGCGGAGAGAGGTCGCCCTCGACGAGGACGGCGTCGACGTCTCCGGTCGCCGCCACGGGGACGACGCTCTCGGGCCGTGCCGATTCGGGCCACGACCCACAGCGGCCCGCGACGTGCATCGCGACGATGCCGCCGAGACTGATCCCACCGAGACCGACGCCCGACCCCTCCGTGTGCGCCCAGTCGACGAAGGTCCCGGCCTCGACGACGGCCGCCGCGTACAGTTGGAGCGTCGACTCCGGCGCGCGTGCGAGATACGGTTCGCCGCTGTATCTCCCTTCGCGTTCGCGGCGTCCGTGCCACGGGGCGTCGGGGAGAACGACGCGGACGCCCTCGGGGGCGAGCGCACGCCCGAGATACGCCTCCTCGGGCCAGTAGGCGGCGCAGTCGTTCACCATGCCCATCCCGCCGTAGAACACGAGCGTCGGGAGGTCGTCGCCGGCGTCGACCGGTTCGTACACGCGCGCCGTGGCGTCGTCCGAGACGTACGGCGACGGGGAGGGAAACCGGAGCCAGTACTCGACGGTATCGGGACCGGGGACCCAGTCCGACCGCTCGACCCGCGGAGAGCGTTCGGGGACACGGTACACCGGGTCGGGCGTGACGAGGTCGGTGTGGTACTTCGACAGGACCGTCTCTGGGTCGGGGATCGAATAATCGACCGGTGGCACGAGGTGGTCGTCGACGAGGAAGCCGAAGACGTCCGCGACGTCGCGCCGGCGGTGTTCGGCCCGGCGGCGCTCGCGCTCGGCGTCGAGACGCTCCTCGACCGACGACGCCGGGTCCCACAGGACGTCCTCCCAGCGCTCGTTCGCGTCGAACGCGGCCTCCCGTCGCGATGCGTAGCGCGCGAGCGCCGCCTCGATTCGGTCCGAGAGATGTGGTGCGGGCGGCGCACCGACAGCCTGGAGGTACGCCCGCGGCGACGCGCCGACGGCGACGTCCGCGGCGGCCCGGGCGCGCTGGACGGCGAACTCGCGGCGGAGCGACCGCGTTTTCAGTCGGTCGAACCAGTCGGCGTCGAGCGCACGGCCGACCGGGGAGGCCAGGAGTCGGTGGACGCGAGGGGTCGCGAGGTGGTCCATACCGTCGAATGGCACGACGACGTCTTGACAGTTCGTGTGAGACTGTCGCGCACCGAGCGGGCGATTCATACGGGTTTTTCACCGAGGACGCGTGAGTGGTCGTATGGAGAAAGCACCAGACGTAGGCGAGTTGACACCCCCGGACCGGACCCTGATGGGCCCGGGCCCGAGCGACGTCCATCCCCGCGTCCTTCGCGCGATGAGCACGCCCCTCGTGGGGCACCTCGACCCCTCGTTCGTCGAGATCATGAACGAGGTGCAGGAACTCCTTCGATACACGTTCCGGACCGACAACCAGTGGACCATCCCCGTCTCGGGCACGGGGTCGGCGTCGATGGAGGCCGCCATCGGCAACCTCGTCGAACCCGGCGACACCGCACTGGTGCCGACGAACGGCTACTTCGGCGGGCGCATGCAGTCGATGGCCGAGCGCGCGGGCGGCGAAGTCGTCCACGTCGACGCGCCGTGGGGCGAACCGCTCGACCCCGCCGACGTCGAGGCGGCCTTCGACGAGCATTCGATAGACGTCTTCGGGTTCGTCCACGCCGAGACCTCTACGGGCGTGAAACAGCCCGGGGTGTCGGAACTCACCGACATCGCTCACAGTCACGACGCGTACGTCATCGCCGACACCGTCACGTCGCTGGGCGGGGTCGAACTCCGCGTCGACGAGTGGGATATCGACGTCGCCTACTCGGGGCCGCAGAAGTGTCTCTCCTGCCCGCCGGGTGCGTCGCCCCTGACGCTGAACGACCGCGCGATGGACAAGGTGCTCTCCCGGGAGGAGGAGCCGCGGTCGTGGTATCTCGACCTCTCGCTTTTAGAGGGGTACTGGGGCGAGGAGCGCGCGTACCACCACACCGCCCCGGTCACGAACGTCTACGCGCTCCGGGAGGCACTCCGCCTCGTCGCGGAGGAGGGTATCGAAGCGCGCTGGGAGCGCCACCTCGACGTCGCGGGCGAACTCAAATCCGGACTGGAGGCGATGGGCCTGGAGATGAACGCCCCCGACGAGTACTGGCTCCCCTCGCTGAACGCGGTGCGCGTGCCCAGCGGTGTCGACGACGGCGCGGTCATCGCTCACCTGCTGGACGAGTACGACCTCGAAATCGCCTCGGGGCTCGGTGACCTCTCCGGCGAGATTTGGCGCATCGGCTGCATGGGCTACTCCGCGCGACCGAAGAACGTCGAGTACGTCCTCTCGGCGCTCGCGGACGCGCTCGAAGCAGAGGGCTACGACACCGAGCAGGTCACGGCCGCTCCCTCGGACGACTGAGGCGCGACACGCCGCTCGCTCACGTCTTCTCTCCTTCTCGACTCACCCGTAGTGGGCGAACTCCACGAGGTTGCCGTCGGGGTCTCTGACGTAGACCGACTCCATCTCACCGCGGGCGCCGGTCCGGGTACCAGAGCCTTCGACGATCGATACGCCGGCGTCCTCGATGCGCTCGACGACGGTCGGAATCGGTTCGTCGACGACGAGGCAGAAGTCGGCCGACCCCGGTGCCGGATCGACCGCGTGTGGATCGTACTCGTCGCCGGCGGGGTGGAGGTTGAGCTTCGTGCTGCCGAACGAGAGCGCGACGCGCCCGCCACCGAACGTCTCGACGTCAGCCACGCCGAGCGTCTCCGCGTAGAACTCGCAGGTCTCTTCGATGTCGGTCGCGTACAGCACGAGGTGGTCGATGCCGGTGACGTGCATGGGCGTGGAAGGGGTGGCGACCGACAAACCGTTACCGGCCCCGCGTCCGCCCGCGACCGACCCCCGCTACCACTCCGAGAGCGCACGCGGGCCGTGACTGACCGCGAGCGTCCCGACGAAGGCCACGACCCCGGTGAGCGCGAACGCGCCGCCGACGTAGAACACCCACGCCATGCCGACTTCGGTCATGAGCCACCCGCCCAAAAGAGGTGCGGCGATGCTGCCGGGCCGCCAGAGCAGGTCGCGGACGCCGAAACTGGAGGCGACACCTCCCGAGTCGGTCCCCTCGTCGGCGAACAGCGCCATGCTCGCGGGTTCGCGGAGGCTGTCCGCCACGCCCAGGAGTCCGCTCAGCCCGACGAGCGGGACGAACGCGGGCGAGAGCGGCCCGAGGAGGGGCAGCGCCGCGGGCAGGCCGAGCGCGACGCCCATCTGTGGAGAAAAGGGAACCGCGAGGGCGATGAGTCCGTAGAGCGCGCCGCCGCAGGCGACGAACGCCGCGCGGCCGTACCTGTCCGAGAGGCGGCCCATCGTCGGCTGAGAGAGCATGTTGGTGAACTTCTCGGCGACGACGGTGAGGCTCACCGCGAGGCCGCCGTACGCGAGGCCGCCGGTCGCGGCGGAGACGCCCGCGAAGATGGGGACCCACGTCCGGACCAGGGTGACGGCGACGGCGTACTGGGTTCGAAAGGTTGCGATGGTGAGGATGCGCTCGTTGAGCGCGAGGTCCGAGAACGGGAACTCCTCGACGACGGTGTCGTCCGAGGGAAGCAACCACCAGACGAGGACGGTCGTGACGACGAAGACGAGGGTGACGACGGTGAAGACGGGACCGAAGCCGAAGCGGTCGTACAGCACCCCGGCGCTGAGGCTCCCGACGATGGAGGCGGCGAACGCCCACGAGTTGGCCTTCCCGATGTAGTTCGCTCTGGTTCCCGTCGTCGCCAGTTGTCCCACGAGGCCGAGCGACATGAGCGAGAGGGCGACGAAGACGACGCCCTGGACGACGCGGAGGAGGATGAACCCGAGGCTCGACTCGACGAACGGATACGCCGCGTAGACCCCCACGCCCAGCACGAGGCCGGCGAGCAGGACGCGTCGCTTGTCGCCGCGGTCGCCCCACCAGGCGATGGGGACGACGGCGAGCCCCGACGAGAGCGTGAAGCCGGTGGTGAACAGGCCGATGACGAGGCCCGCGGAGACCGTCAGTCCCAGCACGGTCACCGCCGAGGGGTCGAGCGCCTCGATGTACTTCGGGAGGAGCGTTGCGAGGGTGATGAAGCCGAAGCCGCTGGCGAACCGCGAGCAGTAGAGGGCGAAGAAGGGCGGGAGCGAGGGACGGTTCACACCGAGGGTCGGCGGAGTGGGGTGAAACTGGTTTCGATACGCCGGTCACTCGGTGGCGCCGACCCCGCCGTGGCCGACTTCGTCGAGCGCCCACGCCGCGCGGCCCCGGACCCGCTCGTCGCCGTCGTCAGTCCGAACGCGTTCGAGGACCGGACGGGCCGTGCGGGCGTCGTCGCGGAGGTAGCCGAGCGTCCAGCAGACGTTCTCGCGGACGAGCGCGTCGGTGTCGTCGAGCGCGTCGACGAGTCGGTCGACGTGTGGTGCGACCGTCTCGGGAAACTCGCGGGCGACGCGGGCGAGTGCCGTCGACCCGTTCGCCCGTGCGACGCTGTCGTCGTCGTCGAGACACGCGAGGAGCGCGTCGACGTGCCGCCGGACCGCGACGGCGTGGGTCGTCGCGACATCGCCGACGACGCCGGCCGCGTTGGCTCGAATCCCCGAATCGCCGTCCCCGAGCGCGCCGACGAACGTCGGAAGGTGTTCGACGACGGCGTCGGGCCACTCGCCGGCGACCCGGCCGACCGCACACGTCGCGTTCAACCGGGCCGCCGTCCGCTCCGTCTCGTCGCCCACCACGCGAGCGAGGCTGGCGACGTCGGGCCGGACAACCTCGGGCGCGACGACGGCGACGCGTCCGAGCGCGAACGCGGCGTGTATCCGGACGGTCGGGTCGGCTGCCGTCATCAGTCTCACGAGTCGGTCGGTGGCGTCGATGACCGACTCGGGGTCCCCGGACGCGACGTGTGAGACGCAGGTAACCGCCGCCGTCACGACGGTCGAGTCCGACGATTCGAGCCCGGAGAAGGTGCTCTCGACGTGCGGGGCGACCTCCTCTGGACAGGCGGCGGCGAGCGCCGCCAGACACGTGAGCGCCGCGGCGTGGACCGCGTGGTCCGTCGGGTCGGTAACGAGCGCGTGGACGGATGGAATCGCCGCCACGCAGTCGTCGGGTCGGTCGGCCGCGAGCGTCGAGAGACACCCCAGCGCGTCCGTGAGGGCCGGGACGTCCTCGGTCGTAGACGTGAGTAGGCAGAGGACGACGCTGACGTCGACGAGTTCGGGCGCGTGCGCGGCGAGCCCCCGAAGCAGTGCCGCCCGTCGAGATGGGTCGTCCGGGAGCGCTGCTGTCGCCGACGCGGCAGTCGGAAGCGGACGAACCGCGTCGACCGCTGCCAGTGGAACCGGCGGGGCGACCGGTCGGTCCGCTTCGACGCTCCGGACGTCGACAGTGGAGCCGTCGTCGGGTGGTGTCGGATCGACGTCGAACGCGAACGTGGTTCGCCGGTCGTCACCGTCCCACCACCACAGGGCGACGACCGCGGCGTCCGTCGATTCGACGAGTACGACGAGCTCCCTGGCGCTCTCCGGAACGATGTCCGGGGTCGCACCGTCTTCGACCCATCGGTCGTCCTCGCTCACCCGTGGTCCTCCCCGTTCGGCCCGCGCCTGTTCACGGTCACTACCTTCGATTCGTGACCACCCCTCTTGAAATCATCCCCCGCATCGAACAGTGGCGCGGTCGCTGTGAGTGGATGCCCGATCCGGTCGGAACCGAAACTGGACGTTCGTCATCCGGACTCGCGTTGGAATCGGACGACTCCGACGGCACCCGCGTCGCCTCTTGGTTAGCGGCGTTACCACTCGCGGTGGGTGGCGTCGCGAAGAAATGAAACCGCACCGTGTGACCGGTTTCGCCGGTCAGTCGTGGTTAGTTAGTCGCGACGGACTGCGACCAGCGCCGCGGCGATGAGCGCGATGAGCGCGACGATGACACCGAAGCCGGGCGTCGACGTGGACGTCTCAGTCGGCGTCGATTCGTCGGTCGTCGGCTCTTCGGTCGGCGTCGATTCGTCGGTCGTCGGCTCTTCGGTCGGCGTCGGCTCGTCAGTCGACGGTTCTTCGGTCGGCGTCGGCTCCTCGGTCGGCGTGCTCACCGACTCGACGAGCTCGAACTCGAGCGAGGCCGAAGCCTCGTCGTCGTCAGCACGCAGCGTGTACGTGCCCGTCTCGACGTCCGACATGTCGATCGTGGTCGACCATTCGCCGGTCGAACCGTTGACCTCAGCCTCGTCCGAGGCGATCACGTTCTCGTTCTGGCCGAGGACCTCGATGAAGACGGTCGTGCCGTCCTCGCGGTTCGAGGTACCCGAGACGGTGACCTCGCCCTGGGCGACCTCACCGTTCGTGGTGAAGTCGTCGATCGAGAGCTGCGGGTTCTCCGCAGAGACGGTCATTTCGACGATCTGGTCGTCAACGCCAGCACCCGTGTACTCGTCGTTGACGATCGCGACTGCCTGCTGCGGCGTGAGGTCCGACTGCAGGGCGTCGCCACCGAAGCCGTAGTCAGACGCGTAGTCACCGTCGCGGCCCTGGCCGACGACGATGAACGTGTACTGACCGCGGTTACTGAACGCGGCGTAGTCCTCTTCGAACTCTTCCTCGTCGATGTCGATCTCCTCGGCGGCCTGCGAGGCCCCGCTGGCGTCGAGGAAGTTCCCGCGCGGACCGATCAGGTAGACGCGGACCGAGTCACCCTGGCCGAGCGCGGTGCCCGACAGCGTGACCTCGTCACCGACGTTCGCGGCGATGCTCTGCGACGAGACCTGTGCCGTGAGGTCGCCCTCGACGGTGCGGACGGTCGTCGTCGTCTTCGTGTCGAACTCGCTGTAGGTGTCCGAGTCGATCTCGTTGTCCTGGTTACCTGCGCTCAGGTAGTTCGTGCCGTCGTCGTCGACGGGGTCAGCGACGACCGCGATGCGGTACGAGTCGGGCAGGCTGATGTTGCTGCTCGAGTCGATGTCGAGCGAGAACTCGCCGTTCGAGTCGACGTCGTCCTCGGCCCAGTCGCCGTCCTCGTCAACGAGCGGGACGTAGTTCTGGTCGATGCGCGCGTACGCCTTCACCTCGTCCGACTCGGCGGCAGTTCCCTCGATGGTGAACTCCTCACCGATGCGGACGACGCTCGGGGCGGACGAGATGTTGATCGACTGCTCTTCGACCGTCAGCTCCGCGGAGTCGTCAGCGCTCGCGTTGAACGCTGTCTGGAGCGTGCCGGGGTTGGTGTCCGCGCTGTCCATCTCGACGAACTCGACGTCGAGCGTCGTCGTGTCGAGGCTGTCCGTCTGGATACGGACCTGCGCTTCACCTTCGTCGTCCATGTCGACGACAGCGCCGACGTAGTCCTCGTCCTGGTCGCCAGCGAGGTCGTCAGTGCCGAAGCGGCCCTGGACGTCGCCGGTGTTGGCGAAGACCTGGCTCGCGTTCGCGTCGCCAGCTTCGAGGTCGTCGGTGTCACCCTGCTCGATGCGGAGGAGACCGTACGTTCCGGGCGTGCCGGTGACCGTGGCGACGACGTTGTCGCCCTGCGTGGCGCTCGACTGGCCCAGCGAGATGCTCTGCGATTCGTCGCGGATGGTGAACGTCGCGCTGCGCGACGCGCCGTCGAGGTCGTCCTCGCCCTCGACCGTGACGGTGTACTCGCCCGTGTCGAGGTCGGTGACGTCCGAGAGTTCGACGTTGCCACCGGACTCACCGATCTCGAGGAGACCGGTGTTCGAGGTGAGCTGCGACTGGACCTCGAGGCCGTCCTCGTCCTCGATGGTGATCGAGACGTTCTCGGCCTCGTCGAAGTTCCAGTCGGCCTCGACGGTGATGGTGTCCGTGTCGGTGACGATCGAACCGTCCGTGACGTCCGCGCCACCCGTACCGGCGCCGGAGTAGATCGTCAGGTCAGTGACCTGCGGTTCAACGACGAAGAAGTTGGCGGTGCCGTCGGAGTTACCCGAGGTGTTGTAGCCGCCGGTCTCGAAGTTGTTCGCTTCCGTGATGTCGGCGGCGAGCGGGTCGCCAACGGACGCCGTCGAACCGTCGGCGTCGCCGCTGACACCCGTGAAGGTAGCCGAACTACCGGCGGAGACACCACTGATCTGCGTCAGGTCGACGTCGCTCTCACCGAGGTAGACCGTACCACCGTTGTTGATGGTGCGGCTGGAGCTCTCGAGCGTGAGCGTGTCGACCGTTCCACCGTCAGTCTCGAGAGTACCGTCGTTGTTCGAGTCGACGTCGGCGGTCACGGGGAAGTTACCCGTTGCAGACGGCGCCCCGACGTCGGCATCGAAGCTGACTCGGACGGTGTCACCGATAGAACCACTGTTGTCGGCGACGGTGAGGTTGATGTAGTCCTGCCCGTCGTTCACGGAGACATCGCTGTCGGTGAACGAGGCGGAACCGGCGTCAACACTCGCGCCCGTGACGCTGGGCGACGAGAGGTCGGTGCCGCTAGGCATCGAGATGTTGACGACAGCAGGAGTGGTGTCACTCGTGTCTGCGTCGAACTCTACTACGAACGTGTGCGTGTTGGTCGTTCCCGCATCAACAGTAGTCGGAGAGATACTGCTGTTGCCGGGGTTGAGGGTCGCACTCGCTGTACCCGCGAACGCGATGGTCCCCGCAAAGACGGAGAGGACCATCAGCGCCGCAAGCACAACAGCGCGAATCTTGTTATTTGTGTCTGACATAGTTTCGGAGGGTCGCAATCGCAACCGCAATCGGGGACAACACCTTTCTCGCGTGAATTCGCGCGGCGTGCGGCGATCACGCATACTCGCTGCTGCCACCTGGGTAGGGGTACGTGTCAGAACTGCACCCATTTACATAAGTACCTTGTGTTACGAAAATAATCAGATCTCTTATATATAGAAAACATTTAAGTGTTGAACTTCGCGCTGGTAAGAACGCCGAGAGACGGGTGACACGACGTGAGGTCCTCCGGATCGATGCCGGGCACGCGTGCGTAGTAGTATGAACGCCTCGTTTGCCCAGAAACCGGGCCAGGCGGGAGTTGCACCACCTGAACGTCGCTCACTCCGTTCGTTCCGTAGTTCACATCCTCCGTTGCCGCATCGCTCGTCACGTACGTTCCTTGCAGAAGCGGGCCGGGAGGGAGTTGAACCCCCGACCGACGGATTAAGAGTCCGTCGCTCTCCCTGACTGAGCTACCGGCCCTCACTCACACCTTACTGAGGTACGTTAAAAGGCGTTTCCATTCAGTCGACGGACGTCACGGCGTGACAGCCCGAAGCCGGCCTCGGTTCTTGCTCCGGTAAAGAGTGGGTGTTAAGTGTGGTCCACCGGTTACTCAACGTACGAATGAGTACTGGGGTCACCGTCTCCTCGATGTCCACATACGCCATCCTCGGGTGTGGGAGCGTCGGCCACGCGGTGGCGGAAGAACTCGCCGAAGAGGGCAAGCACGTCCTGATCCTCGACAAGGACGCCGACCGTGTCGAGGCGCTGCGCGACCAGGACCTCAACGCCCAGCAGACGGACATCATGGACGCGTCCGTGAGTGCGGCGGTCGAGGACCGCGACGTTATTCTCATCCTCGCGTCCGACGTGGAGGCCAACAAGGCGGCCGTCTCGACGATTCGCGAGGGAGGCGGTGACCAGTTCATCGTCGTCCGTGCGTCGGACCCCGTCTCGAAGGACGAACTCCTCGACCTGGGCGCCGACGTCGTCATCAACCCCTCGGAGGTCATCGCGGACTCGGCGCTCCGGGCGCTCGAAACCGGTGAGCTGGAGTACAAAGCGCGTCAACTCGCCGACCTCCTCGGGGAGACCGACGGCAAGTTGGCCATCCTCACCCACGACAACCCCGACCCCGACTCCATCGCCAGCGCCGTCGCGCTCCAGGCCATCGCGGAGGAGTACGACGTGGAGGCCGACATCGTCTACGACGGCGACATCGGCCACCAGGAGAACCGCGCGTTCGTCAACCTCCTCGGCATCGAACTCATCCACCAGTCGGAGACTTCCCTCGACGAGTACAGCGCCGTCGCGCTCGTCGACCACATGAAGTCGGGAGCGCTCACCGCCGACGTCGAGGTCGACATCTTCATCGACCACTTCGAGCCCGACGAGGGCATCGACGCGGACTTCACGGACGTCCGCCCGAACGTCTCCTCCACCTCGACCATCCTGACGAAGTACATCCAGGAGTTCGACCTCTCCCCCTCGGAGGCGGTCGCCACGGCCCTGCTCTACGGAATCCGCGCGGAAACGATGGACTTCAAGCGGGAGACGACGCCCGCCGACCTCACCGCGGCTGCCTACCTCTACCCCTTCGCGAACCACGACACGCTCGAACAGGTCGAGTCGCCGTCGATGTCGCCCGAGACGCTCGACGTCCTCGCGGAGGCGATCCAGAACCGCGAGGTACAGGGGAGCCACCTCGTGTCGAACGCGGGTTTCATCAGGGATAGAGAGGCGCTCACGCAGGCCGCCCAACACCTCCTCAACCTCGAAGGCATCACCACCACCGCCGTTTTCGGCATCGCCGACGACAAGATCTACCTCGCCGCCCGCTCGAAGGACATCCGCATCAACATCGGCAACGCACTGGAGGACGCCTTCGCGGGCATCGGCGAGGCCGCCGGCCACTCGACGCAGGGCAGCGTCGAGATTCCGCTCGGCATCTTCACGGGCATCGAGAGCGGCGACGGCAACCGCGACACGCTGCTGCAACTCACCGAGGAAGCCGTCAGACGAAAGCTGTTCCAGGCGCTCGGCGTCGACTCCTCGTCTCCCTCGACCGGCGAGAGCGCGAACGGCTCTTGACGCGCTCGAAGGGCACCCGACGCGTCGCTGGCCGAGTTGGACTCGCTCGCGAGCCGAAAAAGGGCCGTCTCGCCGTCGTGAGGACGGTGACGGCGATCCGACAGCAGTGTCAGGCGATGGCTTTCTCTTCTTCTTCCTCTTTGTACCGCTCGACGACGTCGTTGATGAGGATGACGTCGCCGACCGCGCGGACCCATCGGTACGGAACCATCACGCCCTTGCCGGGGTCGATACGACCGTGGAACAGTTCGTTGTTGAGGTCCTGTAGTGCGAGTTCGGTGACGGTCTGACGCTCGAAGTCGAGGTGGACGTCGCGCACTTCGCCGACGAACACGCCGTTGTTCGAGTACACCTCGCGGCCGACTAGGTTCGTGATCTCCTGGGGCGTCCCATCCATACGCCAGGCGACGAATCCCTCCCTCTTAATTACGTATCAGACGCGCGTCAGACGGTGGTCAGACCGGCCGAGACGGGCAGGTCGAACCCGGGAAGATACCGCGGGTAGATCGCACCCGAGTGACGGGGTGCCGGGCCGCTGCGCGTCACGGGTCCGGACGTGCGAGGAACTGCGCGTTCCCCTCACTGCCGACGACCTCGCCGTCCTCGTAGACGACTTCACCGCGCGACATCGTGAGCCGGGGGAAGACGAACTCGCGCCCCTCGAACGGGGTGAAGTCCGACTGGTCGAGCATCTCCTCGGCCCGGACGACTGTACGCACGTCGGGGTCGACGAGGACGAGGTCGGCGTCCGCACCCGGCCAGAGACCGCCCTTCCGGGGGGTGAGTCCGTAGTGCACCGCCGGGTTGTACGACGTCACCTCCACGAGTTTCGGCAGTGAGATCTGCCCCCCGTCGAGGACCGCTGTCAGAACGGAGGGGAACCACGTCTGCAGGTGTGGGATCCCGACGGTGGCGTCCCAGACGTTCGGTTTGTGCTCGCGCGCACAGGGGGCGTGATCGGAGTCGAGGATGCGGATGTCGCCGCGACGGACGCCCTCCCAGAGCGCGTCGTGTTCTGCACGCGTCCGAATCGGGGGGTTCACCTTGGCGAGGTGGTCGTGGTCACGGGCGTCTTCGGTCAGGTACTGGACCTGTGCCTCGGCGGTGACAGTCGCGCGGGTGTGCGCCTGGTTCCGCTGGAACGCCCGGAGGCCCTTCTCGGAGCTCATGTGGACGAAGTGGAGCGGACAGTTCGTCTCGTCGGCGAAGAGCATCAGCCGGTTGATGGCGTCCGCTTCGAGGAAGTCAGGGCGGACCTGGTTCCACGTGTTGACGCTTTCGACCTCCTCGCTCTCGGCTCGCATCGCCTCCTTGAACTTGAACGCGGGTTCGACGTTCTCGGGTGGACGAGGACGCGTGCGCCGTACGCGTCGTCGATGGCCGCGACCGTCTCCATGAGCTTGTAGACGATGCCGTCGTCGATACCGACGAGCGGTTCGACCACCTCCTCGCCGCGGTACGGCAAGAAGAGCTTGAACGACGTCAGCCCCTCCTCCTCGACGAACCTCGGCACCTTCCGGACCTGTTCCATCGTGAACACCGCGACGTGAAAGGAGAAGTCGCCGATGAAGTGCGTCTCCATCGCTTCGCGGAACGCCGCGTAGTTGGTTTCGAGTTCTCCCGGCGGGCCGATGAGGAAATTGATGACGCTCGTGACACCGCCAGCCGCGGCCGCACGGCCGCCGTGTCTGGCGGCGAGGTCGTACTCCCAGCCCGGCCACTCGACGTGGACGTGGGGGTCGATGACGCCGGGAAGCACCAAGAGACCGGAGGCGTCGATTCGGTGCTCGGCGTCGAGGTGAGACAGGTCCGTACCGACCTCCACGACGGTCCCGTCGTCGATAGCGATGTCCGCATCCGTCCGCGCCTGCGCAGTCACGACCGTTCCGCCGTGGACGACACACTCTACCATGCACTGGTCGCACCGCGGGACGACATAGCCGTTCCGTTGCCGACAGTGAGCGCGAGTGAAACGCGTCCCGCGCTCAGAGCCGCTCGGGCGCGACGAGTTCGACCGGATGCTGTGACGGTCGTGCCAACATCGAGTCGAGCTGTTCCAGACACGACGTCCCGGAGGCGACGACGCGGCGCTCGCGCGTCTCCGGCGTGGAGAACTGCGCTTCGAGTTCGCTCCCGACGTCCATCGAGAGTTCGTAGTACTCGGACTTGTAGCCGAACGACCCGGCCATCCCACAGCACTCGACCTCCGAGGTGGCGACGTCGTAGCCGAGACGGTCGAGGACCGCTTCCGTGTAGCCTTCCAGCCCCAGGGTTCGTTGCTGGCAGTGTGAGTGGTACGCGACCCCGCTGTCGTTCGCGCCGGGAGCGCGGAGCGTTTTCGGGTCGCCGCCGTTCTCCAGCAGACCGTAGACGTACTCCATCACCTCGTAGCTCGCATCCGAGAGCCGCTCCTGGGACCTCGGGGCGAGGAACTTCCCGTACTCGCGGTCGAACATCGCGAGGTCCGACGGTTCGATGACGACGACGTCGCGCTCGGCGTCGATGTGTTCCGCGAGCGCGGCGTAGAGGGCGTGGGCCTTCTCCTCGGCCGTCGTGATCATCCCCTGCGAGAGCGGCGCGCGGCCCGACGCGGGGAGGTCGGGGACGCGGACGTGGACGCCGAGCGCTTCGAGCGCCCGCACGGCGGCCTTCCCGCGCTCGACCATCGCGTGGTTGGTGTAGACGTCGGGGTAGACGACGGCCTCGCGCTCGGCCTCGGTCGGTGAGACCCGCGGCCCCCGTGCCGCGAACCAGTCGACGAGCGTCTCCCGCTCGAACGACGGGAGGTCGCGGCGGGCGTCGACGCCGATGGTCGACTCCATCAGCCGCCGGGAGAGGTCGGTCCCGGCGACCCAGTTCGACAGCGGCGCGAGGGCGCTGCCGACCGTCGCCACCGTCGAGAAGTTGCCGAAGAACCGCTTCTGCAGGCTGAGCCCTCCCTCCTCGGCGTCGGGGGTCAGCCCGTCGACGAGCCAGTCGAACTCGTGGTCGGTCCCGCGGTTGATTCTATCCCTCACGACCGTGTTGATCCACGGGATGTCGATGTTGACGGGGCAGGCGTCGACACAGCGCGAACAGCCCGTACAGAGGTCGTTGAACTCCGCGGCCGTGTCGAGCCCTTCGATGCCGGCCTCCCACCCGGTGGCGATTCCCCCCGAGTACGTCTCGCCGCCGAAGCCGTGCCCTCCCACCGACTGGAAGTTCGCACAGACGTTCGAACACGCCGAACACCGGATGCAGTACAGCGTCTCTTTCAACTCGCTGTCCTCGCGCATCGCCATCCGGCCGTTGTCGATGAGGACGAGGTGGAAGTCGCGGTCGTTCTCTCCGCTCGCGAGCGGCGTGTCGGACGCGTCGAAGTCGACGACCGGCGACTCGACGGGCGGCGTCAGCAGCGAGATGTACGAGGTGATGTCCTGTCCCGTCCCGGAACGACCGATGAGTTCGACGAACGGCTGGAGGCTTTCGACCGAGGGAACCACCTTCTCGACGCCCGCGACGGCGACGTGGGTGTCCGGAACCACCGCCGACTTCCGGGCGTTGCCCTCGCTCGTGACGAGCGCCAGGGTCCCGGTGTCGGCGGTGATGAAGTTCGCCCCGGTCATGCCGACGTCCGCGCCTTTGATCTCTTCGAGCAGTCGCTCGCGGGCGAACATCGTCAGTTCCTCCGCGGTTTCGAGTTTCTCTTCGGGCTGGAACGTCTCGTTGAACAGCTCTGCGATGCCCTCGCGGGACTTGTGGATGGCAGGGGCGACGATGTGGGAGGGGGCCTCGTCGGCGACCTGCAACACCCACTCGCCGAGGTCTGTCTCGACGACGTCCACGCCGTCTTCCTCCAAGAACTCGTTCACCTCGATTTCCTCGGAGGTCATCGACTTCGACTTCACGACGCGCTCGGCCTCCTTGTCCCGGCAGACCTCCCGGACGTAGCGGTTGGCGTCCGCGGCGTCGTCGGCGAAGTAGACCGTGCCGCCGTTGGCCTCGACCGTCGCTTCCACCCGGTCGAGGAGTTCCGGCAGGCGGTCGATGGCGTCCGCTTTTATTTCGCGGGCACGGGCGCGGAGTTCCTCGTACGACTCCAGTTTCGCGACGGAGTCGTACCGGCCCTGATTGAAGCCCTTCGTGTTGGCTTTGACCGCGTCGCCCTCGGTTTCGAGGAGATAGCGGATGCGTGCGGCCTTCGCCTCTCGGGACGTGCTCTTACTCATCGAGCATCACCACGTGGACGTCTTTCGGGCCGTGTGCACCCTTCACCAGCGCCCCCATGTCGGCCGTCGCGCTCGGACCGGTCGCGATAATCGCCGACGAGTGGGTGCCGTCGCGGAACTCCTCACCCAGGAAGTCGAACGCCTCGGCCATCCCCGGAACGACGTCCCCGGTCCGGAGGACGGCGACGTGGAGGTCGGGGAAGAGCGACACCGGTTCGGTCCCCTCGGGCGTCGACGGGAGGACGACGCTCCCGTAGTCCGCGATACCGAGTCCGGCGGCGGTGATACCCGTCGTCGCCGTCTCCAGTTCGTCCGGGGTCGGCTCCGTGTTCACCCACGCGGGCAGGGAGACGTCGAACGGGAGCGGCGTGCCCACCGCCGGCTCCGTCGACACCTCCCGGAGAACGTCCGCCAACCCGTCGTGCGTCGTATGCGTCCAGTCGACGTCGAGGCGGTCCAGTGACGCCTCGAACGTCGTGACCGTGCCAGTCGCCATGTGTCACCTTACGACAGGGGTTTCAAGTTTCTTTGCTTTCGGCCGTCCATCGCCGGGTCACGACCGGCCCCGAACGGCGACGAAAACCGACAGGAGGAGCGCGGACGACCCGACGTATCGGACGCGCGCGACCCGGGTTTCGAACGCGCTCGCGGTCCGTGAGACGCCCGCGCGCTGGCGTCGACGGCCACGTGGCACCGTCCGTCCACGGATAACGCGCCGAAATAGGTCGAAATACGCTCTTCTCGCCGTTTAGACTCCCTTTCAGCTCGTCGTTTAGAGTGATTAAATACTGTTCACACGTGTATAGAGGCGTGTATACACGTGTACACTGGATAGAACACACGTGTGTAGAGGGACGCCGGTAGCGGCTGACGTGCGTCGTCGCCGACGCCGTGAGAATTACTGCAGCAGAGAATAACGGTTTTGAGCCGGTCTCTGAGGCATGTTATCCACAACACTCGAACGAACAGGTATCGAGAGAGGTCCGCCGCTGACCGTCCGAGTTCTCGCAATCGGGGGAGAAGCGATAGATATATCATGACAGACTCGGCTCCACTCGACCATGCCACGAGGCATCGAGCACAGCACTGGCATGGTTCGGGGCGGTTCGAGACGTATCGACCGAGGTGAGACCGATGGTTAGCGCCGTGGACGCGCTCGTCGCGCTCGCGCCGCTGGCGACCATCGCGTTCCTGATGGTCGGCCGGTACTGGCCCGCGACGCGGGCGATGCCCGTCGCCTGGCTCGTCGCGGTCGGCGCGGGCGTCGTCGGCTGGGGAATGTCCGCGCGGTGGATCGCCGCGTCGTCGATTGTCGGCTTTATCACCGCCGCGAACATCCTCTACATCGTCTTCGGCGCCATCCTCCTCCTCTACACGCTGAAACGCACGGGCGCCTTCGACGCCATCAATCAGGGCTTCGCCTCCGTGAGCGAGGACCGCCGCGTTCAGGTCGTCCTGCTCGTATTCTTGATGGGGTCGTTCATCGAGGCCGCGGCCGGCTTCGGGACGCCCGCGGCCATCGTCGGTCCGCTCCTCGTGGGGCTCGGTTTCCCGCCGATGGCGGCCGTCGTCGTCGCGCTCACGGGGAACCTGATGGCCATCACGTTCGGCGCGGTCGGGACGCCGCTCATCATCGGGATGATCGACATCTTCGGCTCCGTCGAGAGCATCCAGACCGCGGTGGTCGCGAACGGCCCGTACGCGAGCGTCGCCGCGTGGGTCGGCGACATTGCGATGTGGGCCGCGACGTACCACGTCATCGTCGGCGTCGCACTGCCCTTCATCGGCGTGGCGATGATGACCCGCTTCTTCGGCGAGGAACGCTCGATCAAGCCCGCGCTGGAGGTCCTCCCGCTCACGCTGTTCGCGTGGGCCTCCTTCTCGGTCCCGTACTGGCTCACGGCGTACTTCCTCGGGCCGGAGTTCCCCGGCCTCATCGGGGCGATGGTCGGCCTGTTCGTCACCGTCGGTGCGCTGAAGGCCGGCTTCTTCCACCCCGACGACGAGTGGGACTTCGCGCCTCAGGAGCAGTGGCCCGACCACTGGGTCGGCGACATCCAGCCCGGCGAGGGCGGCGTCGGCGCGGGCACCTCCCGCGAGGGGACGGTGACGGCCGACGGCGGGCACGTCCGGATGCCGCTGTGGAAGGCGTGGACGCCCTACGCGCTCGTCGCCGTTCTCCTCGTCGTCACCCGCGTCGTCGACCCCGTGAACGCGTTCGTCACGATGGACCTGTTCACGCTCGCGTGGACCGACATCCTCGGGACGGGACTGAGCGACAGTTTCGCCGTCCTCTACCTGCCGGGGGCGGTGTTCGTCGCGGTCCACCTGCTCACCATCCCGCTGCACGACATGCGGACCGACGAGATCACGGCGGCGTGGTCCGAGACGGTCGAGAAGGTGATGCCCGCGGTCGTCGCCCTGCTGTTCGCGGTGGCGACGGTCCAGATCATGCTGCAGTCGGGCTCCGCGACGGGGACCGACAGCATGCTCATCGTCCTCTCGGACGGCATGGCCTCGGTCGCGGGCGGCGTCTACCCGTTCTTCGCCGCGTACGTCGGCGCGTTCGGGGCGTTCCTCGCCGGGTCGAACACCGTGTCGGACATCCTCTTCGGCACGTTCCAGTACGGCGTCGCCGACCAGATCGGGACGCCGCGGACGCTGATGCTGGCCGCACAGGCCGTCGGCGGCGCCATCGGCAACCTCATCGCCATCCACAACGTCGTCGCGGCGCTGGCCGTCGTCGGCCTCGTCGGCGAGGAGGGTCGCGTCATCCGGCTGGAACTCATCCCGCTCGTCTACTACGGGACCGCCACCGGCCTCGTGACGCTGCTGTTCAGCTACGTCCTCTTCCCGGGCGTCTTCTGACGGGGTCCGTCGTCCCCGTCTCCCGGGAGTCGCCGCCCCCGGTGTCGGCGACATCCGGGACGGGCGTCCGACAGCCCTCGTGACACCGATCCCGGTTCGAGGGGCGCAGGAGAATCGCCAGTCGACGACGCCTCCGGACGGCGTAACCTCCGGATTTTATTAGCGACGACTCAAAGGACTGACTATCAATGGCAAGCAACACGGACGACCTGGGGTCGCGGGCCGACGACCCACGTGACGGGGCGAACTTCGACTACGTCTCGGACGACGTCGCCCGCCCGGCGCTCGTCGACGACCTCGAAGGACTGGTCGACGGCGACGTTCGCTTCGACACCTACACGAGGGAACTGTACGCGACCGACGCGTCCGCGTACGAACGGACGCCCATCGGCGTGGTGATGCCGACGTCGACCGACGACGTCGCCGCGGTGGTGCAGTACTGCGCTCGCCGTGAGATTCCCGTCCTCCCCCGCGGCGGCGGCACGTCGCTGGCGGGACAGACCGTGAACGAGGCGGTCGTCCTCGACTTCACGCGCTACATGGACTCGGTCGTGGACGTCGACCCCGACGCGGCGACGGCCCGGGCGGAGGCCGGGACGTACCTCGGCGACCTCAACCGCGAGTTGAAACCGCACGGGCTGAAGTTCGCGCCCGACCCCGCCTGGGGCGACAAGAGCGCGCTCGGCGGGGCCATCGGCAACAACTCCACCGGCGCGCACTCGCTGAAGTACGGCAAGACCGACTACTACATCGAGGAGTGTGAGGCCGTCCTCGCCGACGGGAGCGTCGAACGCTTCGGCGAGGTCGAGGTCGAGGAACTCCGCGCCCGCGCCGACCCCGACAGCGACGACATACTCCCCCGGGTGTACGCCCAGGTGGTCCGCATCCTCGACGAGGAGGCAGAGGAGGTCGAAGAGCGGTACCCCGAACTCAAGCGGAACGTCTCGGGGTACAACCTCGACATGCTCGTCGACGAGGCCCGAGGCGAGCGACGGACGCCCGACGACAAGGGACTCGACCCGGATGCGGAGGCGGGCACGGTCAACCTCGCCCGCCTGCTCGCGGGGAGCGAGGGGACGTTAGCCATCGTCACCGAGGCGACCGTCTCGCTCGAACCCATCCCGAACACGGCGAGCGTCGCCCTCCTCACCTACGACAGCGTCGTCGACGCGATGGAGGACGTCGCGCCCATCCTCGAACACGACCCGGCGGCCGTCGAGGTGATGGACGACGTCCTCCTCGACCTCGCCCGAGAGACCGCGGAGTTCCGCGGCGTCGTCGGGATGCTCCCCGAGGGGACGAGCGCCGTCTTGCTCGTGGAGTTCTACGCCGATGACGACCAGCACGGTAAAGAGCAGGTCGCAGACCTCATCGCCGACCGGGTCACCGACGGAGACAGCCAGGTCGAACCCTCCGTGGCTGCCGTGGAGACGACCGACAAGCCACACACGGCGGTCGGGTCGATGGAAGCTCACGACGCGGAGACGCGCGCGAAGTTCTGGAAGATGCGCAAGTCCGGCCTCCCCATCCTGCTCGGGCGGACCACGGACGAGAAGCACATCGCCTACATCGAGGACACCGCCATCCCCGCGGAGAACCTCCCGGCGTACGTCTCCGACTTCCAGGACATCCTCGAGAAGCACGACACGTTCGCGAGCTACTACGCCCACGCCGGCCCCGGGGTGTTGCACATCCGGCCGCTCGTCAACACCAAGACGGTCGAGGGGCTGGAGACGTTCGAGGCCATCGCGGACGAGGTGACGGACCTCGTCGTGAAGTACGGCGGCAGCGTCTCGGGCGAGCACGGCGACGGCCGCGCCCGGACCCAGTGGAACCGGAAGCTCTACGGCGACCACCTCTGGGGGGTGTTTCGGGACCTGAAGTCCGCGTACGACCCCGACTGGCTCCTCAACCCCGGAAACATCTGCGGCGACCACGACATGACCGAACACCTCCGGTTCTCCCCGGATTACGAGTTCGAGGAGGGGTTCGAGCCGTCGCTGAACTGGGACAACGACAACGGCTTCCAGGGGATGGCCGAACTCTGTCACGGCTGTGCGGGCTGTCGTGGGCCACAGGAGACGACCGGCGGCGTGATGTGTCCCACGTTCCGCGCGGCCGAAGAGGAGATACAGTCCACCCGCGGCCGGGCGAACATGCTCCGGCAGGCGATGTCCGGGTCGTTCGACGAGGAGGAGATGTTCACCGACGAGTTCGTCCACGAGGTGCTCGACCTCTGTATCGGCTGTAAGGGCTGTACCAAGGACTGTCCGAGCGAGGTCGACATGGCGAAGATGAAAGCCGAGGTGACCCACGAGTACCACCAGCGCAACGGTTCGAGTCTCAGAGACAGGATGTTCGCCAACATCGACAGCCTCTCCAGCGTGGGCAGTTCGCTCGCTCCGCTGTCGAACCTCGCGACGAAACTCCCGGGGTCGGGGTGGGTCATGGAGAAGACGCTGGGCATCGCCTCCGAGCGGACGCTGCCCTCGTTCGCCTCCCAGTCCCTGACCGAGTGGTTCGAGGCGCGCGGCGGGTCGACCGTCGACGAGAGCGAGGCGGTCCGTCGAGCCCTGCTCTTCCCCGACACCTACACCACCTACAACCACCCCGAAGCGGGGAAGGCCGCGGTGCGGGCGCTCGAAGCCGCCGGCGTCCACGTTCGGATTCCCGACGACGTCGCCGGCAGCGGTCGCCCGCCACACTCGAAGGGCTTCCTCGACAGGGCGCGCGCCGAGGCCGAGCAGAACGTCGAGACGCTGGTTCCGAACGTCGAAGCGGGCTGGGACGTCGTCGTCGTCGAACCGTCCGACGCCGTGATGTTCCAGTCGGACTACCTCGACTTGCTCTCGGGACCCGAGGTGGAGACGTTCGCCGCGAACAGCTACGGCGTGATGGAGTACGTCGACACGTTCGACCTGTTCGGCGACCGCGAGTTCCAGCGGAGGGAGGAGTCGCTGACGTACCACGGCCACTGCCACCAGAAGTCGACGAACAAGGACCACCACACCGTGTCGGTGCTGGGACGGGTCGGGTACGACGTCGACCCGCTCGACTCGACCTGCTGTGGGATGGCTGGCTCGTTCGGCTACGAGGCCGAACACTACTCGATGTCGAAGGCCATCGCCTCCATCCTCTACGACCAGGTGGACGCGAGCGACGGCGACACGGTGGTCGCGCCCGGCGCCTCCTGTCGGTCACAACTCGGCGACCACGAGGGCGAGGAGCCGCCCCACCCGGTCGAGAAGCTGGCGGCCGTCGTCGCCTGACTCGTGGCGGACGACGGCGGAGGCGACAGAGACGACGGCGATGACGTGAACGCGACGCCGGACGACGGTGTGGACACGGGCACGACGCCGGACGCGAACTCGTTCGAGACACCTGTCCGTCGCGGGAGCGTCGACCTCCGGACCCGCGACGGCGAAGCCGTCCACCACGACGAGGCGTTCGTTCGATACGAGCGGGAGGCGTTCGTCGTCAGCACCGACGGCTCGTTCGCGGGGGAGCGGACCGAGCGCTACCCGAAGTCGGTCGTCGCGTGGATACAGGTGCGACACCCGCGGCGGTAGTCGTCTCCCGGAGAGCGTCGGTCCGCGGCGACCGAACGCGACGACGACCGACGGACAGCCGACGACCTCAGAACAACCCCGTCGACTCCACGTGGTCGAACCGGACCGAGTCGCCGACGACGGCGCGCAGAGAGTCGGCGAGCGACGCGGTGTCGACGCCGTGGAGACGGACGCTTCGGGAGGGAGCCTCGCCACGCGTCTCGACCGTCAGTTTCGGCCGGGTGAACCGACCGCCGTCGTGGAGCGCGACGCGCGCGACGGTCTCCCAGGCGAGCCACGTGGTCGTGTCGGCGACGGCGAGCAGGCCGTCGAGGCCCTGCTCGTCGTACACCGTGTCGAGGGCCGCCGCCCGTCGGGTGTGTCTCCCGGTCGTGAGGCCGAACAGCGGCGTGAACGCCCCGCAGTCGAGCACGTAACAGCCCGCGGGTTCGAAGACGAACTCGTACAGTTGGAGCGGGACCGACCCCGCCATGCCGTAGTGGACGCGAACGCGAGCGGTGTCGGTCGCGCCGGCGTCGGTGTCTGTCACGTCCTCCTCCGTGTCGCGGCGCGGAAGAAGAAGAGTCCGCCGAGGACGAACAGGAAGCCACCGACGGGGTTCACCTCGGCGACGACGAACGCGCCGACGGCGACGCCCGCGACGGCGAGGGCGACCACCAGCGTCCGTGTCTCCGTCTCGGCGCGTCCGTGGAGTTCCGCGAGGTAGGTGGTACACATGAGGGTGAGAGCGAGGACGAACACGGGCGTCCGCGTCCACGTCGGAGCGAACGCCCTGACGAGGACGACGACGCCCAGTCCGCCGAGGTAAATCGGGTACCGGCGGGCGGCGAGGGAGGCGAACAGCCGTTCGACCGTACCGGCGGCACGGTCTTCCCTCTCGGTCACGAGAGCCACCCGCGGTCGACTTCGGCTCCGTGGAAACCCTCGGCGCCGCGTCGTTTCGCGCGGAGGCTCACCGCGACCGTGTACGTCTGCACGACGAGGTAGCCGAGCCAGAGCACGTAGCCACCGGGGGCGCTTCCGACGATTTCGGGGGCCGTCGCGAAGACGGCGACGCCGAAGTCCCGCGCGAGCGTCCGTCCGACGAGGAGCGTGCTGAAGTAGCCGAAGAAGCCCGTCGCCCACCACATCGCCACGACGCGGATCCAACCGGGCTGGAGGTGAGCGGGGAGCCGGGTGGTGTTGATGACGAGCGTGAGCGCGATGTAGGGCCACATCATCACGCCCGACATCGCCGCGCCGACGACGAGCAGGAAGAACGGCTGCTCGAAGGGGAGGAGGATGATGACGACGCCCCAGAGGGTGAAGGCCGTGAGGGTGACGAGGAAGATGGTCGGCAGCGACCAGCCGGCCTGCCGGCCGTGGGTCTCGTAGACGATGTCGGCGCTGTTGCGGACGAACGACTCGACGATGGCGTACTCGGTGGTGAAGAGCGCGACGAACAGCACGAGCGGGACGAGCGCCGCGCCCGCCCCGGACAACTGGGGGACGACGACCTGGAGCCACATGTCGATGCCTTCGACGCTCGTCCCGGCCGCGAACTTCGCGGCGACCGTCATCAACACCGTCGCCACGACGAGCAGGCCGACGACGAACGTCAGGAGGTGTTCGAGCTGGACGACCCGCCACCACCCCCGCCAGCGGAGGAGGTTCTCCTCCGTCGGCTCGAACGTGAACCCGTCTTCCTGAACGGGCTCGGGTTCGTCGCCGATGAGCGGGTTCTTCAGCCGACCCTGGTAGTTGCCCATGCCGTAGCCCTTCTCGCGGACCCACAGCGACTGCGAGAGGTTGAGGTAGCCGCCCGCGCCGGCGAACGCGAGGCCGCCGAGGAAGACCGCGAGGTCCGTCCCCGCGGGAATCGTCCCGAGAGAGAGGGCGCCGGCCGGGAGGTTCGCGAGCTGGTCCGTCGACCCGGTCACGACCGCGAGCGCGACCGCACAGAGGACCGAGACGACGACGAGGACGAACTGGGCGCCCTCGACGACGTTGTACATGACGGGCGAAAGCTGGTAGGAGACGAAGATGAGCAGCATGAGCCCGATACCGAGCGGTTTCCAGTCACCGATCCCGACGGCCCACGCCCCGACCTGCGCGGCGCCGGCCGCCCATCCGGGCCAGCCGAGGCTCACGAACCCCGCGAGCAGAAAGAACAGCGGCCAGAACCGACTCACGCGGTCGAACGCTCGGAAGACGCTCTCGCCCGTGGCGACGGTCCAGCGCTGGAGCTCCGTGTTGACGAAGAACTGGGTGAGGACGCCGATCCAGAACGCCCAGTAGAGCGCCCACCCGCCCTGCGCGATGAGGATGGGCCAGAAGACCGTCTCGCCGCTCCCGAGACTCGCCCCGAGCATGATGGCCGAGGGGCCGACGACGTGGCTCAGCTTCGGTACGCGGGGGAGATCGAGGAGCTTGAACGACCCGCCCTCGCCGCGGTCGGGGTACTCGTCCGCGTCGGGTGCCTCGGTGAGGTCGTCGTACGGCATCGGCATGTACGACGTTCCGCGGTACTGGCGGCCTTCGACCTCGGACGCGTAGACGTCGGGCTCGTCGTCGTCGGCGGCGTCGCCGGGCGGTTCTCGTGAGTCCATAGCACCGTCTGTGGTGTCGCTACGACACCTCAACCGGGCCGTGCGAGCGACATAAATCTGTACGTCTCGGCCCCCTCTCGTCTGTGGGTATCGGGACCGATTGCCCTCGACGCTGTCCTCCGGTCGGCCGGTACCCGGCCGCCGCAGTCCGCTCAGTCCCCGCCGAGGTAGTGCCAGATGTGCCCGCGCTCCTTCGGCGGGTCGACACCGGGGAGTTCGCGCAGCGCGGGCTGTATCGCGTTCCACCACCCCTCCGCCGACTCGAACTCCGCGCGGTGCTCGGGGAAGACGTCGCGCAGGAAGTCCGCTTTCTTCGCCTCCGGATGCTCGCTCAGGTAGTCGTACGCCGCGAGGAGGGCCCGTCGACGCCGTTCGAGAATCTCCCCGGTGCCCGGCAGTTCGGCGTCGTGGGCCGCGTCCGTGACCGCGTGACTGCGGGACGGGTCGGGCGCCTCCGCGTCGTCGCCTTCGATCGGTATCCACCAGACACGACTGCGCGCGCCGACCTTCCGCGTTCGGACGACGCCCCGGTCGGTGAGTTCGCCCAGCTTGTTGTGCGCCGTCCGCCGCGAACAGTCGAGCGCGTCGGCGACGTCGCCGGCCGTCACTGGACGGGCACGGTCCTCGCGTGCCTCGAACACCGCGAGCGCCTCCTCCGGCGGGATGCGGTCGGCGAACTGGCCGTGCTCGTTCCTGTCTCGGTTCCCGGGGGAGCCATCTCGTACGCGTACTGTGGCGTCGCTCGTCATAAACCTGTATTCACGTGTGAACCGACGACCGACGCCCGGACTGCCGACGACCCGGTGCACTCTCGTCGGACGGGGCGTCGACGAGAGCGGACGTTACGTTCGTCCCTGCGGAACGCGGCTCGTCGGGCACTCGCTGTCGATGAGACCGTCCTAACGACCGCTCGTCACGACGTGTCATTTACTCATCTGTTCGTCGGTGAGGAACGACAAGCGTTTTTATATTTAAATATTCGAACTATTTATATATGTGGTTCCACATACTGACCGATGGCACAGGGAATGAGGTAAAGTCCCCTTGCGTGGTACGAACGTACGCCGGGGTGCCTCTGACCAGTCGACCACCGGAATCACCCGGCTTCCGGACGGACGAGAATCGTCCGAACGGTCGGCACTCTTGAACGCGGTGGAGATGCCCATCCCGCCGCGTTCGAACGGGGGGAGAGACGCCTTGCGGGGACCTCCCTTTGTCCGACGAACTCACGGCGAGCCGTCGCGTTCGACGGCTGTCCGAACCGCGTTCTCGACCGCCTCACGTCCGACCAGTGACAGGTGTGAGCGACAGCCACAGTCCGAGGAACCGAACCCGCCCAGCGGGCCCGGGGGGAGCCTCCGCGCCACCGCACACTCGACCGCCCGCTCGGGCACGAGATGTGCGGCGACGAACGACGTCTCGGGCCGTGTCGTGAGGGCGTCGACGTGCCAGTGGACGGTATCGCCCTCCCCGCCGAGTTTCCGTCGGTGTCGTTCGGTACGACCGAACCCTCCGGGGCCGAGCGCGCTCCCCACGTACGCGTAGTCGCCCGCGGGGAACGTGCAGGCGCCGAGCGCGCCCACCTCGACGCGTGCGGACGAGGCGAGTTCGAAGACGAGGACGTACGTTCCGCCGACTCCCGGGTCGTCGACGACGCGCGCGAGTTCGTCGTCGGGCCCGACGCGGACCACGCGTGAGTTCGGGACCGCCTCGTTCGCGTCCTCCGGCATCTCAGGCGGGGGTCGCAGCCTCGCTGGTGGCGCGCCCGGCGAGGTCGTCGAACAGCGCCGCCGCGTCCTCGGTGAGCGGGTACACGTCGTGGTAGTCGTCGGGGTCGCGGTCGCGCCCGCTGGCGACGCCGACGGCCCAGGCGATTTCGTCGTAGCGGTCGCGGACGAGCGAACTGACGACGTCGGGCGCTCCGGCGCGCTCTGCGACCTCCTCGGCGGCGGAGCGACCGGCGTAGACCCGGCCCTGTCGTCGGTCGACGAGGACCACCGCGAACGGCGTCTCGCCGAACTGTGCGCGGAGGAGTTCCTGGGCCGTCTCGTCGTACCACGAGACGGTCGCGACGCCGCGGAGTCGACGGAGCGTGCGCGCCGTGAGAGAGCAGTAGGGACACTCGCCGTCGTACACGAGCACCGCATCGTGCTGCGACTGAGTCATGGCGGCGCTAGGGACGAGGCGACCAAAACCCTGCTGGCGTTCGAACCGCGGTGACCAGAACCGTTAGGGCCGACGCCTCCCCAGAGGAGGCGTGGACGACCTCATCGAGTGGCTCCGGAACCGGCCCTGGTACCAGGGACAGATCCGCGAGCAGCGGCGCGTCCCCGGCCGCGACCCCTCCTTTTCGGCTGTCGACCTCGAACCGCGGCTCGAATCGGCGCTCTCGAAGGCGGGGATCGACCGCCTGTACGACCACCAGGCGCGGGCCATCGACGCCGTCCGCGGCGGGAAGAACGTCGTGCTCGCCACCCAGACGGCGTCGGGCAAGAGCCTCGCGTACACCGTCCCGGCGTTCGAGAAGGCGATGGACCACGGCGGCCGCACCCTCTATCTCGGCCCGCAGAACGCGCTCGTCGCCGACCAGACCGAGACGCTGTCGGACCTCGCACACGGCCTCGGGTTCGGCTCGCGCGTCTCCGTCGACCAGTACACCGGACGGCTCTCCAAGTCCGAAAAGCGAGAGGTCCGCGACCGGATGCCGACGTTCCTGCTCTCGAACCCCGACATGGTTCATTATGCCTTGCTCCCGCACGCCGGCCGACTGTGGGAGTGGTTCTTCTCCGCTCTGGAACTGGTCGTCGTCGACGAGGTCCACCAGTACCGCGGCGTCTTCGGGAGCCACGTCGCGCTCGTCCTCCGCCGACTGGCCCGGACCTGCGAGCAGTTCGGGTCGTCCCCCCAGTTCGTCTGCTGTTCGGCGACCATCGGCAACCCCGTCGAGCACGCCGCGCGGGTGACCGGTCGGCCCGAGGGAACGTACGAACTCGTCGACGAGGACACGTCGGGGACCGGCCCGCGCCACTGGCTCTTTTGGAACCCGCCGGAGTACGAGGGCGAGGAGGGGAGCGGTCGACGGCGGTCGTCGCACGTCGAGACGAAGAACCTCCTCGTCGACCTCGTCTCGAAGGGGTACCAGACGCTCGCGTTCACCCGAGCGCGACAGACGGCCGAGCGGTACGCCACCGAAACCGCCTCGGAACTCAGAGAGCGCGGCGAGCACGAGGTGGCGGGGCAGGTGGCGGCGTACCAGGCGGCGCTCACCCACGACCGCCGCCGGCGTCTCGAAGCCGACCTCCACGCGGGCGAACTCAGGGGCGTGTGGTCGACGAACGCCCTGGAAGTGGGCGTCGACGTCGGCGGCCTCGACGCGGTGGTGCTCGACGGCTACCCGGGCACCCGGATGTCGACCCACCAGCGCGCGGGACGGGCGGGCCGCGGCGACGACCCCGCGCTCGTCGTGCTGGTGGGCGGGGAGGACCAACTCGACCAGTACCTGATGAGCAGCCCCGGCGACTTCTTCGACGGCGACCCCGAGAAGGCGGTGACCGACCCCGAGAACGACTACCTCCTCCCCAGCCACGTCGCCTGCGCCGCCGCGGAGCGGTGGCTCTCGCCGGAGGATGAGGAGGTGTTCGGCGAGTCGTTTCCGGACGTCGTCGCCGACCTGACCGAGGAAGGGACGCTAGAGCGACGAGGGACGCCGCAGGGGATGCGATGGATCCACGCGGGAGGCGGAAGCCCCCAGCACGAGATGAGCCTCCGGACCATCGCCGACCGCGAGGTCGACCTCCTCGACTCGCGCTCGAACGAAGTCGTCGCCTCCCTGGCGTTCGACGACGCCCTCCGGGACGCGCACCCGGGCGCCATCTACCACCACCAGGGGACGACGTACGAGGTGTCGGAACTCGACCTCGACCGCGACGTCGCCACCCTCGAACGGACGTGGGCGGACTACTACACCCGCGTCTTGCACGACAAACAGGTGACGGTCGAGCGCGACCTCACCTCGAAGCCGCTCAGCGCCAGACCGGACACGGAGGTGCGCTTCGCGGAGATAACGATGCGGAAGCAGATCACGGGCTACGAGCGGCGCGACGCCCGTCGGGGGTCGACACTCGGTCGGGAGTCGCTCGACCTCCCCGAGACGACGCTTCGAACCAGGGCGCTGTACTTCACCGTCCCGCTCGACGTCGAAGAGGAGATGCGCGAACTCGGGGTGAGACGGGGTTCAACGGCGGTATCCACGCCGCCGAGCACGGGATGATATCGCTGTTCCCCCTCCACCTCCTCTGTGACCGCGCGGACATCGGCGGCCTGTCGACGCCTTACCATCCGCACACCGACCGGTCGACGATATTCGTCTACGACGGCCACCCCGGCGGCGTCGGCCTCACCGAGAGCGGCTACGAGTCGGTGGAGGAACTCATGACGCGGACGGCCCGACTCGTCGACGACTGTGCCTGTCACGACGGCTGCCCGGCCTGCGTGCAGTCGCCACACTGCGGCAACGCGAACGAACCGTTGACGAAGGAGACGGCGGTTCTCCTCTTGGAGTCGCTGACGGGGTCACGGTAGCCCGAGGCGCCGAGTCACGGGTGCCCGGCCTCACCGGGAGGGTAAGCAGGAACGGTTCTCGAACACGTAGACGTCGTTGTCGCGGTCGACGAGTTCGAATCCGAGGTCGGCGAGTCGGTCGACGCCCGTCTCGGCCGTCTCGTCGCCCATCGCGTGGAACTCGACGACGAGCAGGTCGACGTGGGCGCGGAGGACGTCGCCCTCGTGGGCGAGGAGGTCGTGTTCGGCACCCTCGACGTCGGCGACGACGGCGACCCGGTCGAGCGCGTACGCCGCGCAGAGGTTGGCGAGCGAGACGGCGGGGACGCTGTCGGCGTCGAGCGAGGAGCGCTCGGCGCGGATGGAGTTCTGGGTGAACCGCTCCTGGCGGTAGAACGTGACCAGGTCGCCGACGGGGGCGTAGGCCGCGGGGCGAACGACGAACCCCGCGCCGTTCGCCTCGCGGGTCGCTTCGAGGACCGGGCGGACCGCCCGGTCCGCCTCGACGACCACGTGCGTCCGGCCGGGAGCGAGCAGTCGGTCGATGCGGCAGGCGACGTAGCCCATCCCGCCGCCGAGTTCGACGACGTCGCAGTCGCGGCCGGCGAGGTGTTTCTCGACCAATCGGGCCTCGGGCGTCTCGTACTCGCCGCGGACGAGCCACGAGCGGACCTGGTCGTCGAAGTGGGGGTGGTCGACCCGCAGGCGGACGCCGTCGTGGACGACGCTCTTTTCGCCTCGCGACGCGCGGAACCGATACGAGAGGACGTTGCGTGCCCGGGTCAGATGGTTCGAGAGATACGTCCGGGCCGCGGTGAGGGTGGCGCGTGGCCCGTCGTGGGCCGTCTTCGTGACGACGCGAAGCGGGAGCGAGCGAACGTTCATCGAATCTGACTCGTCTCCGGCCGGCGTAGGTATGTGGTGAGTAACGGCGGTAGGCGGGGCCTACGACGGGACTTCTCGATTCCTCACTGCGTCGGGGCGCTCCGCGCGCTGGTGGGCGTCTCCGAGCCGAACCGGGTGGAAGGGGCCGGGGTGGTCCGGACCTCGAACCGGGCCCCGCCCGTCTCGCTCTCGGTGGCCGAGACCACCCAGCCGTGTGCCTCGACGATGGTGCGGACGATGGCGAGGCCGAACCCCGTCCCGGCGTTCGTCGTCGAGAAGCCGTGTGAGAACACCGTCTCGCGTTCGTCGGGGGAATCCCGACGCCGTCGTCGGCGACGAAGAACCCCTCGGCGTCGTCGAGGCGGCCGACGGTGACGTTCGCCTCGCCCCCGCCGTGTTCCACCGCGTTCGAGAAGAGGTTCTCCAGCGCCTGTCGCAACCGCTCTCGGTCCGCCTGGACCGTCCCGAGGTCGTCGCCCGTCGACAGCGTCGCGTCCGCCGTGTCGACGGTGTCCCACGCCACGCGAACCACGGCGGCGAGGGAAACCGCCTCCGTCTCGCCGACGGTCTGTCCCTGCCGCGCGAGTTCCAAGAGCCCCTCGATGAGGCGTTCGATACGGTCGAGCGCCCCATCGACGCGCGCGAAGTGCTCGTCAGCCCCGGTCTCGTGGGCGAGTTCGAGATAGCCCTGTGCGACGCCGAGAGGGTTCCGGACGTCGTGTGAGACCACGGAGGCGAACTCGTCGAGCCGGTCGTTCTGCCGTTCGAGTTCGAGTTCGTGACGCTTCCGGCTGGTGATGTCGCGGACGATACAGACCACCCCGTGGCCGCTGTCGGCGTCGACCGCGAGCCGCGACGCCGAGAACAACACGGGGACCGACTCGCCCGTCGCCGTCACCACGCGGGCCTCACCGTTCCGTTCGAGCGGGACGTCCGCGCCGTCGAACGGGCGGGTCCCGTCCGCGAACAGGTCGCCGACCGGCCGGCCGACGATACCCTCGCGCGGGCGGCCGACCAGCGCCGTCGCGGCGGGGTTGACCCGCTCGACAGTCCCGTCCTGGGCGACGACGAGCAGCGCCTCGCCCATCGAGTCGAGCACGTCGTCGAGGAAGCACGTCGTCTCGATGAGCCGACCGATGCTCCGGTCGCTCGCCCGGACGACGAGCAGGACGAAGACCGCCCCGAGGAAGAACACGGCTCCCGTCACAGGTATCAGCGCCGCCGTGTCGCCGACGCCGACGAGGACGACAGCGCCGAGGTAGCCCAGCACGAAAAAGAGCATCAGTCCGAACAGCAGTCGCCACGTCCGCTCGACGCCGTGGCCGCCGAGCGACTGGAGGAGCCACCGAGTGCGGACCGCCGAGTAACCCATGACGACAGCGCCGGCGAGGAGCAGGGCGACTGTCGCCACGGCCAGGGCGTCGAGACCCGCAACGTCGAGGAGGTCTGACTGGAGGACGGTCGCTCCCCACGCCGACGTGTTCCCGCTGCCCGGACGAAGCCCGCTCACACGCGGCGGCTTCGTCCGTCGCAACTTAAGCGGTGGTGTGCGAATATCATCGGTGAGAGCGGTCGACGACGCCGACGCCCGCGCGCACGCGTTCCAACAAGTATTTTAGGCCGGCCTAAATCATTGCGGGCATGAGTCGAGAGATCTGTGTCGTCGTGCCGACCATTCGCGAGTACGAGTGCATCCGGGCGTACGTCGAGAACGCCCGGTCACACGGGTTCGAGACCGACCGTCTCTTCTTCGTACTCGTGACGGAGGACTTCTGCGACAGCGCGGCGATGCGGGAGATGCTGTCTGACCTCGGCGTCGACGGGGAGGTGTTCGACGGGAGTAGACGCGAGGCGTGGTTCGAGGCCCACGACGTCTCGGAGTTCTCACACCTCGTCCCGGCGGCGAGCCACGCCCAGACGAGTTTCGGGCTGTTGTACCTGTGGGCGAACGACTTCGAGTACGGCTTCTTCATCGACGACGACACGCTCCCCCACGCGGAGTGGGACTTCTTCGGCCGCCACATGGCGAACCTCGCGTTCGAGGGCGAGACGGAGTCGGTGCGGTCGGACGAGCGCTGGGTGAACGTGCTGTATCAGGCGTTCGACGAGCACGGCCTCTACCCCCGCGGCTACCCCTACGCCGCGATGGACGAGAGCGTCGAGACCGGCGTGAAGGACGTAGAGCACGTCGTCGCCTCGCAGGGGCTGTGGACCAACGTCCCCGACCTGGACGCGGTCCGCATCCTGATGGACGGCGACCTCCGGGGACAGGCGCAGACCCGGACGACGAGAGAGCACTTCACGAACGACTTCGTCGCCGACGAGGGGCAGTACCTCACGGTGTGCTCGATGAATCTCGCCTTCCGCCGCGAAGTCGTCCCCGCCTTCTACCAGCTTCCGATGGACGACAACGCCTGGGACGTCGGCCGGTTCGACGACATCTGGTCGGGGGTCTTCCTGAAGCGCGCGGCCGACCTGCTCGGCCACGACGTGGTTTCGGGCTTCCCGCTCTGTGAGCACAACAAGGCGCCCCGGCCGACGTTCGACGACCTGAACAACGAGGTTCCCGGCCTCGAACTCAACGAACACCTCTGGGAGTACGTCGACGAGGTCGGCGCCGGGTCGGAGACGTACGCCGAGGCCTTCCGCGCGATGGCCGACCGCCTCGCCGAGGGCGACTTCTCCGACCTGAACAACGGCGCGTTCCTCACCCACTGCGGCGAGTACATGCGTGACTGGCTCGACTGCCTCGACGCGCTGACGCCCGTCGACCCCCAGCCGGTCCCCGCGGACGACTGAGACGGTCCGTCGTGACTGTGACCCCCGGTCGTCGCCGTCTCCGGGGACAGCGGCGGCCGGTACCGGCTCACGACAGCGTTCGTGACGAACGACACGAACCGGTAGGTATTTACGTTTTAGGCAGGCCTAAATCAACGTATGAGCGACGATTCTGACGCGGCCAGCAGCCGGCGTCGATTCCTCGCGGCCGCCTCGACCGTCGGCGTCGCGTCGGTCGCCGGCTGTAACGGACTGCTCGGTGGAAATACGACCAGCGGAGAGGGGACCGGGACGGAGAGCGGCAGCAACGAGGGCGGCACCGCCAGCAGCAGTGACGGCGGCGGTACCGTCGGACAGATCGGCTCCGGACGGTCCCCGTTCGGCGACCGCCAGCTCTCCGGCGGCGTCTCGATGAGCGAGATGCCCGACCTCTCGGGCGAACTCACCCTCTACTCCGGTCGCGGCGAGGCCCTCGTCGGCGAACTCATCAGTTTCATCGAGGACCTATACCCCGACTTTACCGTTCGCCCCCGCTACAACTCCGCGGCGGACCTCGTGAATCAGATCCAGACCGAGGGACAGAACTCCCCGGCCGACGCCTTCTTCTCGGTGAACGCCGGCGCGCTCGGCGCGCTGAAGGACGCCGGACGGACCGTCGAACTCCCCCAGGAGGTGCTCGACATGGTCCGCGCGGAGTTCCACGACCCCGACGGGCAGTGGGTCGGGACCTCCGGTCGCGCCCGGACCGTCCCGTACAACACCGACACGTTCTCCGAGTCGGACATCCCCGACGACATCTTCGCCTTCCCCGACACCGAGGCCTTCGAGGGCTCCATCGGCTGGGCGCCGACGTACTCGTCGTTCCAGGCGTTCATCACCGCGATGCGAGTCCTCAACGGGGAAGAGGAGACGAGAGCCTGGTTGGAGGGAATGCAGGAACTCGGCGTGCAGGAGTTCTCCGACGAGTTCCTCGTCTCGCAAGCGGTCGCCGACGGTGAGATAGACGCCGGCTTCGCGAACCACTACTACATCCAGCGCGTCCTCGCCGGCCGACCGAACGCCCCCATCGCGACGGCGTTCACCGAGGGCGACGCGGGCGCTATCTTCAACGTCGCCGGCGCGCTCGTGCTCGACACCGCCGAGGACCGGACGCTCGCGTCGAACTTCGTCCGGCACCTCCTCTCGGCGGAGGCGCAGGACTACTTCGCACGGACGACGTTCGAGTACCCGCTCGTCCCCGGAGTCGACCCCATCGGGGAGTTACCGAGTATCGACGAATTGAACCCCCCCCAGGGGTTAGACCTGACACAACTCTCCGACCTCGAAGGCACCGTCCGACTGCTGCGGGACACCGGGGTGCTGTGAGGACAGGACGAAACCATGGCGACAGACCAGGGAACCACACCGGAGACGGCTGACGACCCGCTCCCCCTCGGCCTCACGGTCGCGGCGGCGGGCGTGGCAGCAGCCGTGCTCTTGCCCCTGGTCTGGCTCTTTCGGACGGCGCTCGGCGTCGGAACGACCGAGGCGGTCGCGCTCCTCGCCCGCCCGACGACCCTCGAAGTGTTCGTCAACAGCGCGTTGTTGGTCGCCGGGGTCACGGGCGCGTCGATTCTGCTGGGGGTCCCGCTGGCGTACCTCACCGTCCGGACGGACCTCCCGTTCGCGCGCTTCTGGACGGTCGTCGTCTCGCTTCCCCTGGTGATTCCGAGCTACATCGGCGCGTTCGCGTTCGTCTCGGCCTTTGGACCGAGAGGCGCGTTCCAGCGCCTCCTCGCGCCGCTGGGTGTGGAGTCGCTGCCCGAGATATACGGCTTTCACGGCGCCGTGTTGGTTCTCACGCTGTACACCTACCCGTACGTGTACATCACGACGCGGGCGGCGCTGAAGTCGCTCGACACGACGCTCATCGACGCCGCACGCACCCTGCGGCACGACCGACGCGAGGCGTTCCGCCACGTCACCCTCCCTCACATCCGCCCGGCGGTCGCCGCGGGCGCACTGCTGGTGGCGCTGTACACCCTCTCGGACTTCGGCACCCCCGCCATCATGCAGTTCGACGCCTTCACTCGGGTGATTTACGTGGAGTTCAACGCCTTCGGGCGCGACACGGCGACGCTGCTCTCGCTCCAACTCGTGGGACTGACGGTGTTCATCCTCGCGCTGGAGTCGAAAGTCAGCGGGGACGAGCGCACGGCGGCCGGCGGCCGGTCGAGCGACGTCGTCCCGCTGGGTCGGTGGAAACTCCCAGCGCTCTGTCTCTGTGCGGGCGTGGCCGGCCTCGCGCTCGTCGTCCCGCTGGGCATCCTGCTCACGTGGCTCGGCGACACCTCGGGAATCGGGCAGGGGCTCGCGTTCCGCGCCGAGTACGCGCTGAACTCGGTCGGGGTTTCGGCCGCCGCGGCGCTCGTGGCGACGCTCGCCGGCCTGCCGGTGGCGTACCTCGCCGCGAAGCGCGACTCGATTGTCGGAACGCTCGCCGAGCGAGCGACCTACGTCGGCTACGCGGTGCCCGGCGTCGTCCTCGGCCTCGCCTTGGTGTTCCTCGGAACCACCGTGGCGACGCCCATCTACCAGACCACCTTCCTCTTGGTGTTCGCGTACGTCGTCCGCTTCTTACCGCAGGCGGTGGGGTCGCTCCGGGCGTCCTTCCTCCGAGTGGACCCCGCGCTCCCCGAGGCCGCGAGGACGCTCGGACGGACGCCCGTCGGCGCGTTCCGCTCGGTGACGCTCCCGCTCGTCGCTCCCGGGCTACTGGGCGGGGCAGCGCTCGTCTTCTTGACGACGATGAAGGAACTCCCGGCGACGCTCCTGCTCAGGCCGTCGGGGTTCAAGACGCTCGTCGTCCACATCTGGACCGCCTACGCGTCCGGATACTTCGGTCAGGCCGCGGTCCCCGCGCTGATCCTCCTCGGCGTGTCGGGGCTGTCGATGCTGGTCATCCTCTCACAGGAGGGATACGATGTCAGATAGTGTACTCTCGAACTCGAACTCGAACTCGAACCTGGACTCGAACCGCGACGGGCGGGAACTGAACGCACAGGACGCGGGCGCAGAGACGCCCGTGCTGACGCTCGAAGACCTCTCGAAACGCTACGGCTCCGAGCCCGTCATCGAGGACCTGTCGCTGTCGGTCACCGAGGGCGAAATCCTGACCCTCCTCGGACCCTCGGGCTGTGGCAAGACCACCACCCTGCGGCTCATCGCGGGGCTGGACCGCCCCGACTCCGGGACGATTCGCCTCAACGGCGAACCCGTCTCGGGCGAGGGCTCGTTCGTCGCGCCCGAAGAGCGCGGCGTCGGCGTCGTCTTCCAGGAGTTCGCGCTCTTTCCCCACCTCACGGCCGCCGAGAACGTCGCGTTCGGGCTTCAGGACCTCTCGGCCGAAGAGACCGACCGGCGCGTCGAGGGGCTCCTCGACCTCGTGGGGCTCGAAGCGCAGGCCGACTCGTACCCGGACGAACTGTCTGGCGGTCAGCAACAGCGCGTCGCACTCGCGCGGTCGCTCGCGCCCGAACCCGAGATTCTGCTCCTCGACGAGCCGTTCTCGAATCTCGACGTCGACCTCCGCGTGGCGATGCGCGAGGAGGTCCGCGACATCATCAAGGAGGCGGGCGTCACCGCCATCTCCGTCACGCACGACCAGGAGGAGGCGATGAGTATCTCGGATCGAGTCGCCGTGGTGAACGACGGCCGCATCGAACAGATCGGCGAACCCGAGAACGTCTTCCAGCACCCCGAGTCGCGCTTTGTCGCCGGCTTCCTGGGCTACGCCTCGTTCATCCCCGGCCGCGTCCGGGGAGACGTCGTCGAAACCGACGTCGGAGCCGTCCCCCGCGGACAGATCCACGGCCTCGCCCCCGAGTACGACGACACCTGCATCGACATCCTCGTCCGCCCCGACGACGTCTACGCGAAACCGATTCCCGTCGCCGACGGCGACGGTGCCGTCATCGAAGCGGACGGGAGTGACCGCGACGGCGACGGGCGTGTCGGCAACGCCGAGGTGAAGGCGAAGCGCTACCTCGGGCCGACCATCCTCTACGAGGTGGCGCTCGACGACGGGACCCGGGTCCAGTGTATGCACAACCACGACGAACAGGTCGCCCTCGACTCGCGCGTCGACCTGACCCTCCAGGCCGACCACGAACTCGCGTGGTTCCCCTGTGAGCAGCGCCCCGCCATCGAGAACCGCGAGGACCAACTCCGCCACGGCGCCGACGACTGACCGACTGTGGATTCGGACTCGGACTCGGACTCGGACTCGGTTCCTGCGAGCTTCGCCGGACGGAGCCGTCGCTGGTTTCGAGACCTGCACCCGCTCGACGCCGTCGCCGTCGTCCTCGCCGCGGCGGTCGGCGTCCTCGTCTTCGCCGTCGCGACGGACCTCTTCGCGTACCACTCGGTGAACGACGACGAGGGCGTCTACCTCCTGCAGGCGGCGATGCTCCTCGACGGGAAGCTCTTCTTGTCACCGCTCCCCGAACTCGCCGACCTCGTCCATCCGTGGTTCTTCGTCGAGAAGTCGACGCCGACCGGGCCGCTGCTGTATCCGAAGTACGCGCCCGTCCCGGCGGCGATGTTCGCGGTCGGCACAGCACTCGGAGAGCCGCGACTCACGCTCGGGGCCGTCGCCGCCGGGTCCGGGTACCTGCTGTACCTGCTCGGTCGCCACGTGGCCGACCGCCCGACCGGACTCGTCGCCGTCTGTCTCCTGGTGACGGCTCCGCTCTTTTTGCTCTCCTCGGCCGTGTTCCTCCCTTACGCGCCCACGACGCTGTGGAACCTCGCGTTCGCCGTCGCGTATCTCCGTGCCGTCCAGCGGGACTCCCTCCCGTACGCCGTCGCCGCGGGCCTCGCCATCGGCGTCGCGTTCTTCGCCCGGCCCTACACCGCCGTGGTGTTCGCCGCACCGTTCGTCGCGCACACGCTGTGGCGACTGTGGACGGGCGTCCGGGGAGAGCGCGCTCTGCGCGAGCGCGTCGAATCGACGGTCGCCATCGCGCTCCCGGGGCTGTGCTTCGTCGCCCTCACGCTGGCGTACAACGCCGTCGTGACCGGTTCGCCGACGACGTTCCCGTACGAGGCGTTCGCCCCGCGCGACGGCCTCGGGTTCGGCGAGCGGGAGATTCTGGGCTACACCGAGACGTACACCCCCGAACTCGCGTTCGAGTCGACGACGGAGGCGCTCTCCCTGTTCTTCACGACGTTCGCACCGCTGGGTGTGCTCGGCGGTCTGCTCGCGCTCGCCGGCGTGTGGGTCGCGTTTCGCTCACCCCGCGTCGACCGGGAGGCGAGCGCGCTCCTCGCCGGTCTCTCTCTCTCCGTCGTGCTCGGCAACGCCTACTTCTGGGGGACGCTCAACGGCCTCCGGAACGACCTCATCGACCTCCTGGGGCCGTTCTACCACTTCGACCTCCTCGTCCCCGTGTCGCTGTTCGCCGCCGTCGGTCTCGTCACGCTCGCCCGTCGCCTCCACGCGGCGGTCTCCACCCGCCTCAACCCCGTCCTCGCCCGCACGGTCCTCGCGCTCCTCCTCGTCTCTGCGGCCCCCGTCGTCGTGAGCGCGGAGCAGGCGGCGCTGTCGGGACCCTGGGAGGAGAACCGCCAGCGCACCGAGAGCCTCGCGGCGACCTACGACCCGTTTCGAACCCACCAGTTCGAGAACGCGCTCGTCTACACGCCCGACCCGTACGGCGACTGGCAGCAACACCCGTTCCAGTATCTCCGCAACGACCCCGGTTTCGACGGAAACGCGCTCTACGTCCTCGACGAGGGGCCCGACGCCGACGTCCGCGCGCTCGACGCGACGAACCGGACGCCGTACCGGTTTACGTATCGAGGCGAGTGGACCGGCGCCGTCACTCCCGTCGAGTCGGAACTGACACGACTCCGGGTCCTGGAGGGCGAGCGCATCTCGGCCGTCTCGCGCTTCGGCGCGCCCGTCGAGGCGACGGCCGCCTCGATTCGAATCGAGACCGAGTCGGACGCCGCCCGCTACCGCGTCGAGTCCGTGAGTAGCGAGGTCCGGGTCGAGTGGGACCTCACCCCGGCGGGCGCCGCGGTGACGAACCACCGACAGGCAGCGGGCCCGTCGCGGGTACCGCTACCGGACGGGGCGAGCGAAGTCGACATCGTCGTCCGCTTCGCCACCGTCGGAGGGGCGTCCGTCACCTACCGACAGGAGGCGACGGTCGACTCGGGGGGACCCTCCGCGTCCTCTGGCCGCCCGAGACGCGGGTGTGTCGGCTCCGACCTGAGTGTGGGACGGAAGGAACGTGGGTCGGTCCCGACGGCGAGTACCTCACCGGCGTCTCCGTCGAGACGGAGGCGCGGGTGGTCGAGCAGGCGTCCTGAGCGGGGCTTCACCCCGAACGACCCGAGTCGTGTGGGGCGAGAGCAAACCACATGTCGGCGGGTCTCGTAGGGGCCCCATGCACATCCATCCGGTCCGGACGGGGACGATCCGGCTGAAACGCCGGTACGTCGCCACGCGGTGGCGACGCCGACCGCTTCGACTCCTCGACGCCGTCCTCGACCGCCGGTGGACCGAACCGCTTCCCATCTACGCCTGGCTCGTCGACCACCCCGAGGGCCCCATCGTCGTCGACGCGGGCGCGACGGTGGCCTGCTACGACCGGTCGCGGCGCGGTCGACTCGCCCGACAGGTCGACCGACGCACCGAGTGGTTCGACGTCGCTCCGGAGGAGGAAATCGGTCCGCAACTCCGGTCGATGGGCGTCGAACCGGACGACGTCCGCTGGGTGGTACAGACGCACCTCGCGCCCGACCACGCCGACGGCGTGCCGTACTTCCGGAACGCCGAAGTCGTCGTCGCGCGGCGGGAGTGGGAGGCGTCCGACGAGTCCGGGACGTGGCCGTCGTGGGTCCGTCGTCACCTCGTCGACTACGACGGTCCCTTCGAATCGTTCCCCGAGAGTCACGTCCTCACGGAGGGAATCGTCGTGGTCGCCACGCCGGGTCCCACGCCCGGTCACCAGTCCGTGATCTGCCTCAACGACGAGTGTGCGGCGTTCATCGCCGGCGACGCGACGTTCACGCAGGCGGGACTGCTGACGGGGACGGTCGGCGGGGGCGTCTCCGACTACGAGGCGGCCGAGACGTCCGTCGAGCGCATCCGCGCGTTCGCCGCCGAGACGCCGACGGTCTACCTCCCCTCGCACGACCCCGAGGCGCCACACCGCCTCCGTCGGCGTGAACCGGTCCCGCTCGCACGCACCGGAGACGCGCCGATGGACGCGCCGCCGGCCTGACCTGTCGCTCGCCCGCCCCGCGGCGACCACAACGACTACCTCGCGCGCTTCGAATACCCACCCATGCCCGAGTACGTCTGTGAACACTGCGGCGAGTCCGCGAGCTTCGAACGGCAGTCAGTCACCGTCTGGGAGGGCGAGATGCCCGTCGGCAACGCGCTCGTTCTGACCTGCTCCGAGTGCGGCGTCCTCCAGGAGGTGCTGTCGGCACCGACCGGGAACTGACGCTCGACAGCGGTCGGGCGTGGGGCCGCCTTCTTGTCAGTGCGTCTCGTACCGGGGGCCGTGCCCGGGCCAGTGTTCCTCGCCGGCGGCCGCGTCTCCCTCCGCCCCATCGAGGAGGCGGACCTCGACTTCCTCCACGAACACATCAACGACGCGCGGGTCTGGCGTTCGCTCGCCGAGTCGCTGCCGCGCAATCGTGACCAGGAACGCGAGTGGTTCGAGGCGGTCGTCTGCGACGACGAGTCGGTACACCTCCTCGTGACCGCGGATTCGACTCCGCTCGGAACCGTCGGCCTCGACCCGGTCGACTGGGCGGACGGGTCGGCGGAACTCGGCTACTGGGTCGCGCCGGACCACCAGGGGCAGGGGTACGGCACCGAAGCGGTCGAACTCGTGGTCGGGTACGCCTTCGACCAGTTGGGGCTCCGCAGGCTCTCGGCGCGGGTCATGGCGTTCAACGAGCCCTCCGTCCGACTCCTCGAACGGGTCGGGTTCGTCCGCGAGGGGACCCGCCGCGAGACGGCTTTCGTCGACGGCGAGTACCACGACACCTACTGGTACGGACTGTTAGAAGCCGAGTGGCGCGACCGAGACTAAGGCTCGCGCCGCCAGACGATGCCCTGGGCGTTGTCGAGTTCGACTTCCTCTCCCTCCCGGACGTCGGGTGCCGCGAGCGCAACCTCCCAGCCGTCGGTCGGAATCGAGGGCATCTCCTCGCGCAGGAGTTCGGGCGACACCTCGACAGGAACGCCCTCCATGTTCGCCGCGAACAGCAGTTGCTCGTCGCCGGTTGGCGAGACGCGGAAGCCGTAGTACAGCACCGTCCCCTCCGTGGGGTGGCGGTAGCCGTAGTACTCCTCGCCCTCGAAGTCGACATCCCCTCGCAGCCAGGGCCGTTCCTGACGGAACCGGCGTACAGCGAGGTCGAAGGCGGTGCGCTCGTCGTCCTGAGAGTCGTGCCAGTGGGCGAGGTTGGCGAAGTCGTGGATGTCCTGCATCCACGCGTAGGCGTACTCCTCTAAGTCTTCGGCGGAGAGGTCGTCACCGAGCGGTTGGTCCATCGCCGACAGCATGTCGGCCATCACGTCGAGGTCGTAATCGGTCGATTTGACGGCTGCCGAGAGCGCGTTCATGAACGTCAGGAGTTCCGCTCTGTCCGCGAAGCCGAGGTCCTTGATACGCCGGAAGTGTTCGGGACGCTGGAACTGTTCGTCGTGCACCTGCCAGTAGATGAACTTCGACTCGTCGGAGACGACCTTCACGTTCCAAATCGAATCCGTATCGCGGATGAACCCCCACGGGGCGCGCATGTTGGCGTGGACGAAGTCCATCGGCACCCCGGGGGCGAAGCAGTAGAAGAACATCGACGACGCGGGGTTGTTGTACGCCGCGTCGAGCGTCTCGGGGTAGTCCTCACCCAGATAGGGGTTGACCGGCGACTGGTTGAACTCGACCGTGGGGTCGATCTGCGTCCCCCGCCTGATGGTGTCGTGGTTCGCCACGCCCGTCAGCCACTGACTGCCGAACTCACAGACCTCCTTGACGCGCCACCACTTCGTCGCCCAGAACGTCAAGAGCGCGGGCGTGTTGTGCGCGAAGGTGATGGGCGACCACTGGAACGAGTGGGGGTGCTGGTCGATCAGTGCGCGATACGAGGAGGCGAGTTCCCAGTCCTCACGGGGCCACGGCCGGCCGTCCTCGTATATCATCCACGGACGGTACTCGGTGCCCGCCACCTCCTGGGTGACGCGGTCCATCTCCGCGAGGAACTCGTCGTCGTGGACGTTCTCTTCGAGTTCGAGGTCGTAGTACGTGAAGTCCTGCGCGCCGTCGACGCGGATGCCGTCGGCGCCGTAGTCCATCCGGCGGCGCTGCAGTTCGAGGAGAATAGCACGGACGGTCGGATGCTGGTAGTGGAGGTGCTTGCCGTACATCCCCGGTCCCTCGAAGTAGCGGTCGTTCAGGAGTTCGGCGCCGCGGTTGTCGGCGTGCCCGAGCGCGACGTCGAACACGACCTTGATGGGTTCGGGTTGGTTGTGACACGCGGCGATGAAGTCGACGAGTTCGTCGGGGCGTCCGGTCTCTAACACCCCCGGGTTCGTCGCCGAGTACGCCGAGACGACGATGTCGTAGCCCCAGTTTATCATGTCGGGACGGTCGAGTCCCACGGTGAGGCCTTCCTCGTCTCCTCCCTGCTCGCGCCAGTAGTCTTCGAACTCCCGGTTCTCGGTGAGCGGTTCGACGGGCATCAACTGGATACCGTCGTAGCCGACGAAGTTGCGTTCGGCGGGCGTGAGGTCCTCGCCGGCTTCGAGTTTGTCGCCGATGGACTCGTACTGGCGGGCCAGGCCGCCGAGGGTTCCGTCTCCCGTGGCGGTTCCCGGGTGGATTTCGACCATCGCGTTCGCGGGGTCGACGCGGGGGAGGCCGTCGTCCTCGCTCGTCGAGACGCGCTCTTCTTCCGTACCGAGTTGCTCGAAGTACTCGCGGTCCGCGCGCGAGACGTCGAGCGACTCCCAGTCGTACAGTTCGGGGGGCGCGAACGCGCCGAACGGCGTCGAGTACGCGAGCGGGTCGGTGAGCGTCTCCTCCCCCTCGTCGGTCTCGTAGACGAGGCGGTAGAACGCGCCGAACTTGTCGCGGGTGCCCGCGCGGACGTTCTCGACGGCGACCCAGTGGTACTCGCCGGCCCGTTCGACGGGCAGGCGGTCGCGGTGCAAGTCGACTTCGAGCCCACCCTCGTCGGCGGCCTCGTAGTCGAGTTTCTCTGTAGGCGTCAGCAGTTCGAGGGCGACGTCCTCCACGGAGACGCCCTCGTCGAGGAGTTCTGGCGTCCAGAAGCCGAACGTCGCGACGCCACTGTCAGGGTCGTAGTGGGCACCCAGGCGCGTGACGAGTTCCTTCGCGGCCGCGAAGTCGTCGTCGTGCTCGGCGACGCGTGCCTCGTGCCACTCGACGAGGTCCGCCGTCGCCGCGTCGTCGCGGGTGGGTTGGGTGTACGTGACCTGACTCATCGCTCCTCCAGCACCGCGACGCTCTCGACCTCGACCGTGCCCTCGTCGACGACGCGCTCGCCGCTGACGAGGTTCGTCCCGTCGACGTCGGCGTCGATTTCGACGTACCCCGGCGCGTCGCCGAAGTTGAGGACGACGACGACCGATTGGCCCTTCGACTCGCGGCGGAACGCCGTCACCCGGTCGGAGTCTGCCTCGTAGTCGATGCGGTCGATGCCGCCTCTGAAGTCGAGCGCCGGCGTCTCCGAGCGCATCTCGATGAGGTGGCGGTAGTGTTCCTGTATCTCCTCGCGCGCGTGGTCCCACGCGAGCGCGTCGCGGCGGCCGCGCTGGCCGAGTTCCTGCCCGCCGTACAGCATCGGCACGCCGGGGAGAGTGAAGAGCGCGCCCGCGCTCGCAAAGGCGGCCTCGTCGCCGCACTCGACGATGTAGCGCGTCTCGTCGTGGTTCTCCTGGTAGAGCATGAACGACGCGTGGTCGGGGAAGCCAACCTGGGTCCGCTGCTCGATGGCGTCGAGGATGGCGTCGGCGGACTGGTGGCCGTTACCGACCTGTCTGAGCGTGAAGTACAGCGTCGTGTCGAAGTGCATGTCGAACATCCCCTCGTGGAAGTCCGGGATGTAGGGGATGGTCTCGTCTAAGAGGAGGAAGTCGGGGTCCTGAGACTTGACGCGGTCGCGTAGCTCCTGCCAGAAGGTGAAGGGGACGGCCCACGCCATGTCACAGCGGAAGCCGTCGACCACCTCGAACCACTGCTGGACCGCGTCCAGAAGGTAGCGGCGGACCTCCAGGTTGTGGTAGTCGAAGTTGGCGATGTACTCCCAGTCGAAGTACGTGCCCGGTTCGCCGTTCTCCTGCCACTCGTACCAGTCGTAGTACTCGGAATCGGGGTTCTTGTACGCGTCCTGGAAGAACGGATGCTGCCGCGCCGAGTGGTTCAACACGAGGTCGAACAGCACCTTCATGCCGTGGTCGTGGGCGGTGTCGACGAACTCCTGGTACGCCTCCATGTCACCGAGGTCCTCGGCGATGTCGTAGAAGTCGACGATGTTGTAGCCGTGGGGCGCGTGGTCGTTCTCCAACACGGGCGTGAGCCAGAGGCAGTCGACGCCGAGGTCCTGGAGGTAATCGAGGCGCTTCTCGATGGCCTCGAACGTGTTCGCGGCCTCGTCGTCGTCGGAGGCAAAACCGCGGACGTATATCTCGTAGAGGGTGACGTCCTTCGACCACTCCGGCGGCTCGTACAGCCGGCCGGTCTCGACCTGTTTCGTCCCGCTCTCGGCGGCGACCCCACCGTCAGACCGAATCTGCCGTGCTCCCGCACGTGGTGCGTGACCCCCGTCGGTACGCACGCCCTCGCCGAAGTCGACGGTGGTTCCCTTCACGCGAATCTCGATGGCGTCCGCGACGGAGTACTCCGAGTCGATGGAGACGGCGTGGACGCGCGTCTTCTCCTCGAAGGCGTCCACCGGCAGCGTGAGCGTCCAGCCGTCGACGTCGACCTTCGAGCGGTCGACCGGCCAGCGGTCGTCGACGAGGAACTCGACGTCGAGGGCCTCCCGCGGGGTGGTGCTGTTCGGATTGGGCTGAGGGTCGGCCTCGACGACGACGGTGTCGCCCTCGACGCGACCGCTGAGGCGGATGCGCGGGCGGCCGCCGCCGGTACCCTCGCGCTTGGGGCCGAGTGCCCCGCTGCCGGAGCCAGAGACGCCGGACATCCCCGACATCCCGGAGACGCCCGAGACGCCGGACACTCCCGACACTCCCGACATCCCGGAGACGCCCGACTGTCCCGAGGAGCCTGCGCCGCGTCCTCCCGGGGCGAGTTCGCCGGGGAACACGCGGACGGTGAGTTCGTCGACGCCGAGCGGCCCCGTGAGTTCGAGGACGAACGTCCCCGCCGCGTCGGGGGTGAAGTCGACGACGGGGTCGTCGCCGAGCGAGAGTTGACTCGAGACCGGCGCGCTCTTGACGCGCCAGGTGTACTCCGCTTCGGGGTCTGGGTCACGCGGAGCGACCTGTACCGTTTCGCCGACGGCCATGAACTGGGGCGGACCTGGGTGGTTCATACCGGCTAGTGCAGAGACCAGCCACTTTGGTTTTGCGAAAACGACGAATCATTGACTACAGGTGTAGTGGATAGTGTGGTAATGTTTATGTGCGTGGGGAGACGCACTCTCGTTCAACGCTGTGCCACAGGACTCTCCGGTTCGGCAGGAACGGGTAGCCCCCGGTACGAGCGGCGTTTCCGGTAGCTCGCGGGGGATTCCGTCAACACTTATGTACCACGACTGTACCATCACGCCATGAGACTGAGAACCGCACTCAACGAATACAAACGGGACCGCGGGGAGCGCTTCCCCGAGGAGTCCCCGACGGCTGCGGGCGCGTTCTCCGGACACGGGGATCGACTCGTGTACGTCGACCCCTCCGGCTCTATCCGAGACTACTCATCGTCGCTCTCCGGGCTCTACGGCATCGACCGGTCGCGCTTCGGTATCGAGACGGACGACGGGACGCGGTGGTTCGACGACCTCGAACCGGTGCGTCAACACTACTACCGCGAGACGACGCTCGTCGAGACCGAGTACGACGCCGGCGAGTACACCGTCCACCAGTACGACCTGACGCTCGGCCGCGCGCACGTCACCCACGTCGAACTCCGGGGTGCCATCCCGACCGACGCCCACCTGACCGCGTTCCTCACGTTCGCGCCCGAGGGCCGCGAGACGCGCGTCGGCCGCCTCATCCACGAGGAGGGCGGCCCCGACGGCACGAAGGCCGTCGAGGTCTTCCATCGAACGGAACACGACTACGTCACCGCCTCCACCGGGCTGAACGACGTCCGCGGACAGATCCCCGAGCGCTTCGACGAGATTCTCTCCGACGGCACGTTCGAGTTCCCGCGCGAGGCCGTCCTCGAACGGTACGAGGACACCCACCTCAGCGGCGACGTGGTCGTCAGCGCCCCGCTCGAACGGGAGGGCCGAGCCGCACAGACGACGCTCGTCACACAGCTGTCGGACCACTCGGAGGTCGCTCGGGAAGACGCCCTCGCCGACCTCCGCCACTGTGCTCGCAACCACGCTACCGCCGACGAACTCCGGGCGGGTGCGCGCGAACGCGCGGAGGTCTACGTCCCCGAGGACACGCCCCGCGAGGAGATCTGTCGCGCCGACCTCCGCGCGCTGTCGCTTTTGAAGGCGCCGTCGGGCGCACACATCGCCGGCCCCGAGTTCGACCCCTTCTACGCGCACTCGGGCGGCTACGGCTACACCTGGTTCCGCGACGACAGCGAGGTCGCACGCCACCTGCTGGAGGCCGACCGGGAGTTCGACCTCGACGTCCGCGACCAGCTCACCACCAGCGCGGAGTTCTTCGTCGATACGCAGCTCGACGACGGCGCGTGGTCACACCGCGCGTGGGCGACCGACGGCTCGCTCGCCCCCGGCTGGGCGCACGCCCGCGTCGAGAAGTCGAAGAAACCCGAGTACCAGGCCGACCAGACCGCGTCGGTGCTCACCTACCTCTCGACGCTCCTCCGCACGCGCCGAGACGACCTCGACGACGAACTCGCCGGTGAGATCCAGCGCGCGCTCTCGGACGGCGTCGAGGCGCTCGACGACACGCTCGACGACTACGGGCTGCCCGAGGTGTGTCAGAACCTCTGGGAGAACATGGTCGGGCAGTTCACCCACACGACGGCGACGTACCTGCAGGCGTACTCGGCGGTCGCCCGCGCGCCGGTCCGAGACGAACTCCGCGAACACGCCGCCGCACAGGCCGATTTCGTGTTCGAGGGGCTCGAAGAGCTGTGGAGCTCCAAGGCCGAGACGTACGCCCTCCGCCTCCGCGGCAACGACTTCGACTCCCGGCTCGATTCGGGGACGTTCGCGCTCGTCGACGCGTTCGCCGAGTACGACGCCGTCTCGGACCTGTCGGAGAAACACGTCGACCGCCTCGCCTCTCACGTCGAACAGACGCTGGAGGGCCTCTACCGCGAGTCGCCCCACGGCAACGTCGAGGGGCTCGTCCGATTCGAGGAGGACTACTGGCGCTCGGCCGAACAGCACGACGAGAAGATCTGGTCGGTCTCGACCGCCTGGGGCGCCAGCGCGGCCGCCCGCCTCGGCGCGTTCCTGACCGAACGGGACCGAGAGGAGGACGCCGAGCCGTTCTTCGACGAGGCCGCGAAGCTCTACCGCTGTATGGACCCCGACAGCGGACTCGTCACGCCCGCGGGCTATCTCGCGGAGCAGGTGTTCGACGACGGCACGTACGACTCGGCGGCGCCGCTGGGGTGGCCCCACGCGGTCCGTCTCCAGACGACCTCGCTCCTCGCGAAGTACGACGCGCTCCCCTCGCCGAAGGCCGCACCGTCCGGCCCCGGGAACCTGCCCCGGTGGACCACCGGCGAGAAGTACGGCGTCGGAACCGTCGCCGACCACCGCGCCGAGGACTCCTCGCGCGTGTGGTTCACGCTCACCGAGGGCGCGCTGACGGAACTCCGGTTCCCGCGCGTCGACCTGATGAACCTCCGGACGCTCGACCTCCTGGTGGTGGACGCCGACGAGGGCTCGACCTACACGGCGCGGACGCACAACGAGACCCGTCGCGACGACCACGCCGACACCATCGACCGGTACGCGGAGATGACCGAGGACGACGCGCTGCTGTTCCGACACGTCATCACCGAGACCGGCGACGGCCGCGGTCACGAGTGGAAGCTCACCGTCGAGTACACGACCGACCCCGAACACGACGCCCTCCTCGCGGACGTGCGGTTCGAGGCGGCCGACGACAACGAGTACGAACTCTACGCCGTCGCGAACACCGCCCTCGTCAACACCGGTTCGCAGGACCGCGGGATCAGACTGGGCCAGATGGGCGGTTACCACCTCGTCGCCCGCGACGCCGAAGCGTACGACGTCGGCGAGGCCGGCGAACCGCTCCTCATCGACGAGAACGGCGACGAGTACTCGGTGGCGGTGGCGCTCACCTCGGCCGGGAGATTCGACTGGGCGACCGTCGGCGTCGCCGGGTCGTCGCACCTCGCGGGGCTGTTCTCGGAGGGCGAACTCCCGACGTCCCAAGAGCGTGCGGACAACGAGAACGTCGTCCTCATCGGTCGGATGGGGGCGGGCGCCTCGGTCACGGAGACGCTCGCGCTCGGCTTCGCCGAGAACGCCGACACCGCGGCGGCGCTCGGGGAGGCGGCCGGCGCGCTCACCCGCGGCTACGAGACCGTCCGAAGCGCCTACGCCGACACCTGGGAGGCGTTCCTCGCGGACAAACCGGTGCCGAACTCGGTCTCCGACGACGACGCACTGCTCGCGCAGTACAAGGCGGCGCTGATGTGTCTCCGTGCCGTGGAGGACAAGACGTTCCAGGGTGCGGGGCTGGCCTCCCCGTCGGTGCCGTGGGGCGAGGCCGTCACCGCCGATGAGGCGAAGGGGTACGGCTACAACTTCACCTGGTCGCGCGACCTCTACCAGGTGTTCACCGTGTTCGAGGCCGTCGGTGACATCGAAACGGCCATCGACAACCTGTCGTACATCTACAACTACCAGCAGGACGACCGCGGCTTCATCCCGCAGAACACCTACCTGAACGGGAGAACGCGGTGGGGCGGCGAGCAGATGGACAACATCTCCTTCCCGCAGGTGATGGCGTACATGCTCGCCGAGAACGGCGTCACCTTCGACGACGTCGACTACTCCTACCAGAACGTCAAGGCGTCCGCCGACTACGTCGCCCGCAACGGGCCGCCTACCGCCCAGGAACGCTGGGAGGAGGAGGCGGGATACTCGCCGTCGTCCATCGCGGCCGAAATCGCGGGGCTGGCGTGTGGCGCGGCCGTCGCGCTCGACGAGGGTCGCACGGAGGACGCGCTCATCTGGCTCGCCCTCGCCGACGACTGGACCGAGAACGTCGAGTCGTGGACCGCGACGGAGACCGGGACCGACCGCCACACCAACACGCCGTACTACGTCCGCATCACCCGCGACGGCGACCCCGAGGCGGGCCACCTCCGGACGCTGGCGAACAACGGCCCGACGCTCGACGAGCGTGAGATCATCGACGGCGGCTTCCTCGAACTCACTCGGCTCGGAATCAAGCCGTGGGACGACGAGGTCATCACGAACACCATCGAGGAGGTCGACTCCACCATCCGCGTGGACACGCCGCACGGCCCCGCCTTCTACCGGTACAACGGCGACGGCTACGGCGAGCGCGAACGCGGCGAGGAGGGCGCGCCGTGGTCGGTCGAGGCGAAGGGGAAGGGCCGACTGTGGCCCATCTTCACCGGCGAGCGCGGCGAGTACGAACTCCTCAACGAGACGCGAGCGGAGGACGCGCTCGACCCGCAGAACCTCCTCGAGACGATGCAGAAGTTCGCCAACTCCGGGCGGATGATCTCCGAGCAGGTGTGGGACCGCGAGTACACGACGGCGTACAACTGGGAGTTCGGCGAGGGGACGGGCGCGGCGACGCCGCTGGCGTGGTCGATGGCCCAGTACGTCCGCCTCGCCCACAGCATCGACGTCGGCGAACCGGTCGAGATGCCCGAGTTCGTCCGCGACCGTTACCTCGAAACCGACCTGCCCGAGGGACCGGAACTGCGCGTGAACACCCGGTTCGAGGGCGACAACCTCGTCATCTCGGGGACGACCGACGGCGTCGTCGTCTCGGTGAAGACGCCGAGCGAGACGCGCCTCGTCGAACCCGACGCGGAGGGCGAGTTCTCGGCCAAACTGGGTATCGAGTACGGCGAGAACCAGGTCACGGTCGCCAGCGCCACCGACGAGAACCTCACCGCCGCCGGCACGACGGTCACCCGCTTCACCCTCTGAGGCGGGCTGCCATCCGACCCAGTTCTGAGCGCTCGTCGACAGGATCGGACACGAGTCGACAGGCCCGCCCACTGGCGCTCGATTCCGCCCCTGTCGTTCGATATCACGCCTGAAACAGGTTTTTGACGATGGGTTTCGAGAGGCCGAATAGGTGGCATCGCTGACACGTGCCACTCGGTCGGTGACACCATGACCAGTATCCTCCCACTCCACTGACGACCGCCCTCCCGCTCGCCGGGAGTGTCGAGGCGCGCAGGCGGCCCGGCCGCCTCGCTCCTCGTGCTCCCGTTCGTTCCGTCGGCGTCGACCGACGGTCTCTCGACGGCTGTCGGACCGACGCGTTCCCGTCGGCAGCCGTGGTGTCCGTGAACGGACGCCAAGACGACGCTTCGGCCCGCTCCATCCCCTCGTCGTCGGTCGCCCCGACGTGAACCGCCCCAAGACGCTGTCCCCGATGGTACAACACATCGTTCCACCGCACACCCCGCTCGAATCGAACGCAGACAGACGTGACGCCGTCAGACGCCGGGCGACTTCGGCCCTCGTCTCGACCGGTATCGTCCTGATCGCCCTCGTGGCCGTCGCCCTCTGGACGTATCCGGTCGTGGGGTCGCTCGTGCTCTCGACGTTCTGCGTCGGCGTCGTCCTCGGCCGTCGGCTGTGAGCGCGCCCGCGTGACGACGCTGCCGTGACCGGTCCGACCGTCGCGCCGTCCGTGACCACGACGACCGGTGACCCTTTCCGCCCGACCCCCTATTCGACGGTATGGCGAGATACCAGCGGCGGACCCGCGTCGCCGCACCGCTCGAAGACGTGTGGGCGTTTCACTCTCGCATCGAGGGGCTCGAAGCGCTCACCCCCGGCTGGATGAACCTCCGCGTCGAGGCCGTTCGCGGGCCCGACGGCGAGGACGACCCCGAGGTCCTCGAAGTCGGCACCCGGATTCGGCTCTCGACCCGACCGTTCGGCGTCGGGCCTCGCCAGTCGTTCGTCTCCCGCATCGTCGACCGCGAGGAGGGCGACGGGACGGCGCGGTTCGTCGACGACATGACGGACGGCCCCTTCCGGGAGTGGCGACACACCCACCGCTTCTTCGCCGACGGCGACGAGACCATCGTCGAGGACGACGTCGAGTACGCCTTCCCCCTCGGCGACGAGATTCTGGGGCCGCTGTCGGTCGTCGGCTTCGAGCCCATGTTCCGATACCGCCACCGGAAGACGCGCGAACTCCTCGAATAGCGACTCGACTCCGCGACGCTGGACGCGCCGCGTCCGACGGTTCACTCACGCCGCGCACGGACGAACAGCGCGGTGCTCCCGAGGGGGTCGTCGACGTGACGCTCCCACTCGACCGAGAAGCCGGCGGCTTCGAGTTGGTCTTTCGTCGTCTCGGGCCCGGGCGTGCTCCAGAACATCGCGTGACCGCTCCCGAGCCAGTTTCGTCGTATCGACTCGGAACGCCCCGTCCCGACGGTCGTGAGGACGTACCCACCGGGGCGGAGGACGCGCGCGAACTCGGCGTACACCGTCGGGTGCTCGGCGCGCGGAACGTGGAAGACGCTGTGGTAGGCGGTCACCGCGTCGACCGTTTCGTCCGAGAACGGGAGCCCTGTCATATCAGCCTGCACCAGCGTCGCGGCCGGGACCGCTGCGCGGGCGAGGCCGAGTTGGACCCGGGAGAAGTCGAGGCCCACCACGTCGAGCGTCGGGTCCGCGTCGAGGAGCGTCTCGACGGTCCGGCGGCCGTCGCCACAGCCGACGTCGAGCACCCGCGCCCCCTCGGGGAGGGCGGCGGCGAGGTCGACGAGCAGGTCGGTGTCGGGACCGTCGTGACGGCGGGCGGCGGCGTAGTCGTCGGCGACGGCGTCCCAGGCGCTGCGGACCTGCGTTCGTCGGGTGAGGTCGTCCGTCATAGGTGTCGTAGGGAGGGGTCGCGCCTGAGCGTTGCGGCCGGTGAGCGTCGTTTCGTGGGGTGACTGTCCCCCTCGGGTTCCGGGGGAACGGAGTCGGGTGCACACGAGAGGGGACCGCGACCGCGCGGCACACGGACGCGGTGAGTCCACCTCCTCCCCAGCCGATTCGTTCGGTCACTCGCGGTGCTCGTTCCCTCACTCATCCCTCGCGTGTGAGGCGCGGACCGACGTCCGCGCCGTCACGCGCCACCGCACCGCGTCGGCGGTCGGCGCGCGGGAGCGAACGAAGTGAGTGACTCGCGCGAGGGCCGCGGCCGGGCTCCGTCCCGGCCGCACCGGTTGGGGAGGTTCGAGGGTGCGGTTCACCGCGCCCGTGTCCCGTGCGGTCATCGTGTTCTCGTCGACACCGTCATCGACGACACCCTCCGAGACACCGTCGTCGACGACTCCACACTCGTTCACCGGTACATCCGTTCAGTGTACTTCTCGCGGACTCCACCACACGAGCGGCGACACGGTTTTTCGCCCCAGACCCGAACTTCCCGCTATGCCCTCGAACACCAGCGACTCACCCATCGACCTCCCGGTCGTCGACCTCGACCACGTGGCGCTCCGCGTCGCCGACCTCGACCGCGCGCTCGGCTTCTACCACGACCTGCTCGGCCTCCCTGTCAGGGACCGCGAGCGGTACGAGGCGGGAGAGGTGCCGTACGTGGCGGTCGCCGCCGGCGGGCGACACCTCCATCTCGTCCCCGACGAGGGGTTCGAGAGCGCCGACGTCGGCGGCGAGCACGTCTGTCTCCTCTTCCGGTCGAACGAGATGGACTCGCGGGAGGAACTCGAAGAACTGCTCGCGGACCTGGATGCGGCGGGCGTCACGGTCGAACCCGACGAACCGAAGAAACGCTACGGTGCGTACGGACGCGCCTGGGCCGCGTACGTCCGCGACCCCGACGGGAGGCGCGTCGAACTCAAGGTCCACTGACGGTCTCAAGATCCACTGACGGTCGGCCCTCGTCGCCGTTCAATCGGGACACTCGGCGTCGGATCGGGGCGGTCGACGCTCCGGCGTCGGGTCAGCCGTCGAAACCTCGAACCGCGCGCCGCCGCTGGTCCCAGTGGCGACGTCGATCTCCCAGCCGTGGGCGTGAACGACGTTCGAGACGATGGCGAGTCCCAGCCCCGATCCGTCGCTGTCGGTCGAGTATCCCTCCTCGAAGACGGTCTCGCGGTCGTCGGGCGGGATGCCGGGGCCGTCGTCCTCGACGTAGAAACCGCCCGTTTCGAGCCGTCCGACGCGGACCTCGCTGCCCGCGTGCTCAGTCGAATCGCCGCCCCGCGGTCGGTTGCTCGTGGAACCGTGTTCGGCCGAGTTCCGGAAGAGGTTCTCGAACACGGTCAACAGGCGGGTGCGGTCGGCCGAGACCGTCCCGAGGTCGTCCGTCGAATAGGCGAGCGTCGCGTCTCCCGTCTCGACCGCGAGCCACGCCTCCTCGACGACCGATCCGAGGCGGACGGTCGTCGCCTCGCCAACCGTCCTCCCCTCCCGTGCGAGCGCGAGCACGTCCGTGATGAGCGCCTCCATCCGGTCGACCGCCGCCGCCGCCCGGTCGAGATGTGAGACGTCGTCCGTCTCCTGGGCCAGGTCGACGAAGCCCGCGACGACGCTCAGCGGGTTGCGCAGGTCATGCGACACCGCCGCGGCGAACGTGTCGAGCCGTTCGTTCTGTCGCTGTAGCGCCTCCTCGCGCCGTCGGCGTTCGAGCGTGTGCGCGATGGTGTCCGCGACGGTCCGCAGGACGGATATCTCCGTCTCGGACCACTCACGAGCCCCGTCGGTCGTCTCGAACCCGACGAACCCCCGGAACTGCCAGTTCGAGACGAGCGGCACCACCACGGCCGTCCCGCGCTCGGTGAACAGGGCTCGAGCGAGCGGCCGGTTCGGGAGGTCCGCCGTGTCGGGGACGTGGACGTTCTCGAACCGGTCGAGACGGTCGACGAGAGGGCTGTCGAACCCGTGTCGTTCTACGACATCCGCCCGGGGCGGAGCGACCCCGTCGCGACTCCACTCGTGGCTGAGACGGAGTGGGTCGGCGCCGTCGGTACCGAAGACGTAACAGCGGTCGACGCCGGTGAACTCACCGACGCTCTGGAGCGTCCACCGGACCTTCGTCGCTATCTCGTCGCGTTCCGCGCTCATCAGCGAGGCCGACGCGTCGAGGACGACGTTCTGGAACTCGACGAGGTACTGTCGGTCGACCCCGTCCGTCCCCGACGGCGTCCCGTTCTGTGGTGTCTCGCCGTTGGTGTACGACCGCCAGACTGCGCTCACGACACGACTCGCCGGGTCGACGGCTCCCCCCGACGACGAGGACGACGCGGTGGACGAGCGTGAGCGCGGACACGAAGACGTCCGGACGTACTCGGTCGCTCCGACGCGGAAGGCGTCGTGGGGAGACACCTCGGCGTCGTTCCCCGCGAGGACCACCAGGGGGAGCGCCGACCACTCGCTGCTGACCGCTTCGACGAAATCGAGGACGGCCATGTCCGGAGGGTCGTCGACGACGACACAGTCGACCTCGGAACGGTTCGTGACGAGGGAGCCGAGGGCTGCGCTCGCCGCATCGACGTTCCTGACGTCGGCACCCGCTCGTTCGAGCGGTGCGGTGAGGCTGGCCCCGAGCGCGTCAGTCCCGACAGAGAGGACGACGAGGCGCTGCCCGACGGCATCCATATGGGTGCAATCGACTTGCGCCTCTTGAGACTACCTCCAGAAGAATCGCATTTGATATCCGAGTTGTATAAATTCGTAATATCGCTTGAATACCGTGGAAGGTCCGTGTGAATCAGCGACTGGGGTATCAACAGAGATATCGAACGCTCCGCAGTCGGGTTCGTTACGTGCGCAAACTCGTCAACTACCCTTCATTTCCTCCGCGGGTGCGCCCGTCGTGGTAACCGCGATGCCGAGCAGCACGACCGCCCCGCCGACGACTGTCGGGAGGCTCGGCACCTCGCCGGGGAGCAAGGCGAGCGCGAGGAGCGTCGACCCGATGGGTTCGCCCAGCAGCGAGACGCTCACGACCGAGGAGTCGACGTGGGCGAGGACCCAGTTGATGACCGTGTGGCCGAACAGCCCCGGTCCGACGGCCATCGCGGCGAAGAGCAGCCACTCGCGCGGCGGGTAGCCGACGAGCGCGTGGTCCTCCCAGAGTGCGAGCGCGAGGAGAGTGACCGCACAGGCGGCGTAGACGATGGTCACGTAAGGGACGAGTGAGACGCGCTGGCGAACGGAGCGGCCGGCGAGGACGTATCCCGCGGCCGCGACTGCACCGAGGACGGCGAGCGCGTTACCGTACAGCGGCCGTTGGCCCGCGAGCGCGACTCCGGAGAGGAAGTCGCCGAGCGACATCGCCACCATACCGGCGACGGCGACGAGGATGCCGACGGCGCGTCGCCGGGTGACGCGTTCGTTCAGGAGCGCCCACGCGCCGATAGCGACGAACAGCGGCTGTGACTGGACCAGCGTGACCGACGCCGCGACCGAGGTCCAGTCGAGGCTCTCGAACCACGCCGCGAAGTGAACGGCGAGCGCGACTCCGGTGACGCCGGCGACGAGCGCGTCCCGCGGGCGGAGGCGCCGGAAGTCCGCCCGGTAGCGAGTGAGCGCCCACGGTAAGAGGAGACCGATGGTGAACACCACCCGGTAAAGAGCTTTTATCGCCGCGGGAGCGGCCGACCACCGGACGAGAATGGCGCTCGTCGAGACGGCGACGACGGCGACGGCGAGGGCGACGAGCGGCGGGGTCCGGCGTTCGAGCGCGGCGAAACTCACGTCGGGTGCCACGACGTCTGCCGGTTTACGTCTACCGTTCGGCCTTCCGAGGTCAGGGAGGCGGCGAGCCTGCTCAGCCTGAACAGCCGATTCGGGACGACGAACCGCCGCGTCACTCAGCCGAGATGTCGAGGCCAGCGTGAGTCGGGTCCCGGTGCTCGCTCGTCAGTTCGTCGCTCGGAGCCGCCGTTCGCCCTGTGGGGCGAGAAGTGCTTGCCCTCGGCAAACGTCGGAACTTGGGGACTCAGACGCCGTCGGAGCGGTCGCGGGCGGCAGCGACTACCTCGCGCCACTCGTCGGGGACCTCGATTGGCTCGCCCGCCTCGTCGACGGCGACCTGGACAGTCTCGGCAGTCGCGACGACTTCGTCGGCGTACCGGAGTTCGTACCCCATCGTGAAACTCGTCCGTCCGAAGCCGGTGATACCGACGGCGATGGTGACGTCGCCGACGTCGGGAATCGCGTTCCGATAGTCGAGTTCCGCGCGTGCGACGACGAAGCTGATGTCGTGGACGCCGAGGTCGAACAGGTCACGGAAGTAGTCGACGCGGGCCTCCTCACAGAGCGTGGCGTAGACGGCGTTGTTGACGTGGCCGAACGTGTCGAGGTCCGAGTAACGTATCTCGACGGCGCTCTCGTAGTGGAGGTCTGGCTGGTCCATACCACGACCTTTCGGGGGAAGTCGAAAACGGCGTCGTTCTCGGCAGTACCTGAACCTCGGACGCTTCGGAGGGACGCGACGCCGCGGGCAGTCGTGTCGGCTACTCGGGACGCGGGGGTTGACACGGCGGTCCGACGGCTCCGGCGCTCCCGGGAGACCGACCGCGCGCCAGACGTTCGAACGGCTCCCGACACGGGTCATCCGAATCGGCAGCGTCGTTCCGGCGGGGAGCGCGCTGAGGACGTCGCGGATGCGGTCGGAACCGTACTCGACGAGATACCGCGTCTCGTTCGTCTCCCCCAGTTCGACGGTCACCGTCCCGTGGTCGTTCATCGACTGTCGGATCGTGGCCGAGACCGTGACCGGAGTCGTCGCCGCGTGGGGTACCATGGTGGTTCCTTCGGATGCCACCCGCTTAACTCGTAGTATTTCTGGTATGTACTGGTATTTGTCGCTCGATATCCGAACGAACTGGAGTATTCATGGCCGATACGTTCAATGTCCACGGATTATACATTTGGATGTGAACTGCCGAGGTGCGAGGAAGTGACCCACTCGCAACGGTGTCGGGGCGTCGGCGGAACGTGACCCGCCCGGATGGACGGGCGGCCGATGCCGCCGAAGTGAGCGAGAGCAACTGCGGAAGCCACGCGGACGAGGAGCGAGAACGAGCAGACCACGACGGGGAACGGGTGTCCCTGGTCGTGCGCCACGCCGACGGCGAGACGGTCATCGACGCGCTGCCCGGCCGGACGCTCCGTGACGTCCTCCGCGAGCACGGTCTCTCGCCGTACACCCGACTGACCGAACGCGCGAACTGTGGCGGGCGCGGCCTCTGTGCGACCTGTGGGGTCCGGATACGGGAGGGCCCGGGGCCGGACCACTGGCACGACAGACTCGCCGACCGGTTCGGCTATCCGCGCCTGTCGTGTCAGGTCGACGTCAGGGCGGGGATGGTCGTCGAACTCGACGAGGAGAAGGTCGTGTGGGGGAGGCGGGAGTCGGAGCGAGTCGAGTGAAGCCGTGACGATGGGAGCGACAAGCACTCCGGCGACGTTCCTCGCGGCGGAGTGAAGCCACTACCCACGACCGAGCAGAACGTGTAAACGATACACAATGTTATGTGGCTCGGAGTCCATAACCACTCACTATGCAGGCACAACGGCGTCCGTCGTTCGATACCGAGGAGAGCGAGCGGCTGTACGAGTACGTCGAGCAGAACGCTCCGGTCGAGCGCGACGAACTGGAGGCGGAGCTCTCGATGGACCCGGAACTCATCGACCAGGAGGTGACGATGCTCATCCAGGAGGGGTACCTCGAAGACTGGGGCGGCACCTTGCAACTCGCAATCGACTACGGCCACGAGGTGTCGTACGAGACGGACGGGATGGAGGTGACCATCCGGCCGGCCGCCCAGAGCGACCTCGACGGGCTCGTGAGAGTGATGCGGGAGGTCACCCAGGAGGAGGCGTACCTGACCGCCGAATCGGTCGTGGAACTGCTGGACGACGAGGAGGTCGTCCTCCGGAACGACAAGCGCGAGTTCCGGATGTTCTTCGTCGCCACCGTCGACGATAGGGTAGTCGGCTGGGTCCACCTCCGCTCGCCGAACTTCGCGAAACTGCGCCACACCGCGGAGCTGACGATGGGCGTCGAGAAGGAGTACCGCGGTCACGGCATCGGCAGCCGCCTCATGGAACACGGGCTCGAATGGGCCGAAGCGAACGGCTACGAGAAGGTGTATCAGAGCCTCCCGGCGACGAACCAGGACGCGGTCCGATTTCTGGAACGGCACCGCTGGGAGACCGAGGCCATCCGAAAGGCTCACTTCAAAATCGGCGACGAGTACGTCGCCGAACAGCAGATGGCCGTTATGCTCCGAGACCCCGTTCTGGAGTGAGGCGTTCGAGCCGCAAGCAGGCACCCTATCCGGCTTCGGGGTGTACGTCTCGTCGATATGGGTGACGTCGGCAATCCCGCTGGCTTCGACATCGCGACGGTCCTGACCGGGTCGGGTCTCACACTCCTGTTGTCCGCGGGGATCATGAGATACGGCGACCGGTTTCCCTACTCGGCAGCGGAACTCTACGGGCTAGGAGGTGGCGTGCTCGTCGTCCTCGGTGTCGTGTTCGGGATTGCTCTCGTGGCGGCGGGTCACCGGTAGGTGCGACGGCCCGAGCGTATTCGGAACCGGTGCCGACTCGCACCGTCGGCGACTTCGAGAAACTCGGTGTTGAGGTCGAGACGTACTGATTCGAGTAACGTTTCGCTGTTCGGCGTCGCTCGTAGGAGACGTCCTTCACACACATCACCGCTCGCTCCGCTCGCAGGAGATGAGGTTCAGTCCGCTCTCCCCGCGGGCGAAGCACCCCTAGCCCTGGAGAGGTTCACTGTAACACCTCCAGCGTCTGCCGGCGCTGTTCCATCCTCTCGCGGGGTGTCCGCTCGTCGTAGTAGTCCTCGATGACCTCCTGCGTCGCGTTCACCCTCTTTGACACCACACGGGCCGGGATATCGAGACTCCGCATGTGCATGATGGCCGCCGAACGAACATCGTGTGGAGCGCGACTCGACGGACACCGAGACCCTAGACCGGGCTCCATCGCCTCACAGCTCTCCGGGTCGCGGTCGTGCGGGCACTCACCGTACCCACAGGGACGGGTCATCCGATACACGATATCCCGCATGGCCGAGACGGTCATCCGACCGTACCGAGAGGTAATCAGGGGCTCGCGACCGTCGTCGTCTGTCACGTCGTGCCTGTTCACCTGGCGGTAGTCCTCGACGATCTCGACGACGTCCTCACTGAGCGCAATTGGACGCTCCCCGTTCACGTCGTTCTTCAGGGGCGTCTCCGGTTCACGGTGAACGAACTCTAAGTACTGCTCGTCAGGATGGTAGTCCCTCAGGTCGACAGCATGGAGCGCACCGATACGACACCCGATGTGGAAGAGGAGTTCGAGGATGACGTGATGACGACTCGCGTACTCGAACTGCCGGTAGTGTTCGAGGATGCTCTGAATCCGCTCCGGTCGGAGGTCGTGGTTGCGCGAGAGTTGGTGCTTGTCGAGTTCTGGAATCAGCACCTTCTCACCGAGGCCGTCCGGAACCGCCTCGATAGCCTCGCAGTACTGCAGGTACGCCCGGTACGTGTAAGAGTTCCCTCGAATCGTCGTCTCGCTGATGCCGCTCTTGCGGCGGTATTGGAAGAATCGTTCGACAGTACGGCCGGACAGGTCGTTGAGGTTCGTGATGCCCTCGTCGTCCAGCCACTCGACGAACTGCTTGAGACGGTAGTGGTGGGACTGGATCGTTCGCTCGTGGAGACTCCCGCGTCGGTGGTCGAGATACATCTCGACGCCCTCACAGGGCGTCATCGGTTCGAGGTCGTCGCTCACTGCTCTAGCACCTGCTCGACGTTTTCGAGAGGCACCCACGAGCCGATACCACCACACAGCCTAACGTAGTCCTCGTACAGCTCAACGCGGCCCTCGTGACAGACCTGCGAGCCGTCTTCGCTGTAGTAGGCCACGGCGTTCGGAAACACCGCTATTGGGAAGGTGTGGACCATCACGCGCCTTTACCCCGAGAACGTCGCCACGCTTACTAGGCGCGAAGGCGTTTTCGGAGACGAGGGCTTGCTCGGGATCCAATCGTGCTGGCCCTCGTTTCATGCTTCTACCATGTCCCCTGAGACGATGAACGGCGAGTTCTCCGCCTCGCGGATGAGTTCGCGGATGTACTGACTCCGCGACTTGTTGCCTTTCGCGTCGTCGATCTCGTCCACCATCTCCGGCGGCATCGAGACCGTGACGTTCACTGATAGCGCCATTGTTGCGTGCCTCAATAATTCAGCTTTCGTTAAATGTGTTATGGTCACCGCGTGTAATACAACGCACACACATCGTGGCGTAACTATTAGTGTTACGCAGCACCCAATTATTCAATAATGGGACAAGCCAGTTTCCGCCTCGATGACGATATCGAGAACTGGATCGAGAGCCGCCTCATCGCAGGACAGAACAAGAGTGTCTGGTACCGTCATGCAGTCGAGACTATGATGTATATCGATCCCGTTCTTGACGAAATCTACGAACCGTATCAGTACGACGAGCGGCAAGAGTTGATTGAAGCGGCGATTCAGAAAGAGGTTGAGCGGAGGAAGAACGGGGTGAATAATCCGAACGGAAACTGACTACATCGGGTGTTCAGAACGGCTCTCTGATTTAGAGGCCTTTTGAGTTCAAGAATGATTACATTAATTGTATCCGACAAGCTCTCTGAGAAGTTTGATTCAGATCCGATAGAATACAGCGGTGGCGATATTTTTGTCAGGGGTTGGGAATTCCTCTTAGAGAACGACCCCGCCTGTGATGTATTAGTATTAGACTTAGATCTCGAATCAAGAGTGGATTCACGAAGATTCGGAAGAGAATTTGCAACAAAAGTAGGCCACGGTGAAATCAACAATCACAGTGTTGAATTTATCGAATGCTTTGATTCCCTTTGCGAGGACATACCTACTTTGCTTCGCTCTGGGTCAGTTGTTATTACCCTTCATTCAAACGGGGTAATAGCTCGTGACCGGTCCAGGCATGGACCAGACTCGTCCTCGGTTGGCAGCAGTACTAATTGGCTGAATGGATTAGATGTCGCTGATTCAATCACATCCTCAAAAGAGGGCAATTTTGAATTGGTATCTGAAATTTCGGCGGTGCGTGATTATTATGCCTGGGTTGGACGGGGAATATCAGTCGAGCTCAATACGGATGTTGTGACTGAGCCCACTATATTGGCTGAAGTCAGCGGCGAGATCGGAGGAGTCGCAGTAAGGGAATTCAGAGATTGGCACGGTGAACGGGTGGATGCGACCGGTAGTCTAGTTATTCTTCCACAACCTCGAAGCTTAGCTAGACCATTTAGTTTAGCAAAGTCCTTGGCTGGAATTGGACAAGCCTTCCACTTGGGTTCAGATCATCAAAACACACGGGTAGTCCAATCCGAACTCCCAATTGATTCGCTCGACGATGAGTTACAAGCTCGATGTGCGGACAAGTTTGATCGAGGTGAGTACGCGGACGCGGTTCGAGCTGCGGGACAGCTCTTGGAGGAGCGACTAAAACAGTACTCACCAGATGAGGTGGGTGACCGAGATGGATACGACCTAATTTCTCACTTGTTCAGTGAAGATGGTGGACCGTTATCTTTTGGCAGGACTGGAAGTGAACGGAAGGGGATCTATTTCATGTATGCTGGTGCATATCTTGCCCTCAGAAACCCTCTGAGTCACAGATCACCGGATGGGGAGGATGATGAGTATCTCGGCACAATCTCACCTGAAGAAGCCCATCATGCTATCTGTTATGTGGATTTACTTTTGAAATTCCTCGATAAATACAATTAAATTGTTGTTTCTGGTTATAGCCACTCCACTTTCTGCCGTTCCCTCTCTTGCGCCTCGGGCGAGTACGTTCCCCTGTAGTGGTCGAGGAACGTCTCCAAATCGTTCCATCCTCCCCAGTCGCAGACCAACAACGCATCGACGTCCGCACTCGCTAGCGCCGTCGCCCACGTCCGCCGGAGATCGTGGTAGGAGAGGTGCCGCCATGCGGGGTCGTCGCCCTCAAGTGTTCCAGCTGCACGGGTGACCCACCGCCGGAGCGTCCGGGTCGAGTTCGTCTCAACGAGCGGTGCGCTCTCAGATTTTTCGCGCACGTCCGCGACCGTTCGGATCGTCGTCGCCAAGTCACGCGGCACGGGCGTCTCTCGGTACTTGTCTCCCTTCCCGGCGTAGACTCGAAGCATCGTTCCGGCGTCGGTGTCGACGACGTGCTCGGGTGCGACGTCGAGCGTCTCGTGCGACCGGAGCCCACAGCGTGCTCCGAGGGCGAAGGCGAGTCGTTGCTCGGTGTCGGCCGCAGCCTCCAGGAGATCGTCGACCTCGCTCTGACTGAGCCACACCTTCATGTCGTCCCGCTTCTCGTGCTCTCGTAGATTCATCGTGTGTCCGGCTACCTCGTATCCCGGACAAAGTCGGCCACCCATCTAGTCTTTTCGGGGGTCACAGAGGCGAATACGGGGCTTATTCTGTCCGACTTTGCCCTGTTTCTCGGTCAATTTTGGCTCTGCTGAAGTACTCAGAATCGGACACAAACTCCGTGCTGCATATAGAGGGTGAGTTCAGCAGAGTGCTATGCTTTCTTTCGCCACCTCAATGCAGAATCAGCTACACACTTAGCCTGCGCTATGACTGACAGGAACGACGAGACCCACACAAGTTATTGATACAGGAGCCCGAATTTCACATCAACGCGATGAATCTGAATCCTCTCATACTGCTTTTCTCCATCATCGGTGCCCTGTTTTCTTTCTTGATTTGGCGAAGTAGCGAATCCAGAGATCTCAACTCACAGCAAGAAATCATCCGAAACGAGCATCTGATGGATGAAGATGATGACCCGATAACAATTCCGTTCCTCGTCAACAGCACCTATCTGCATTTGATGATTTCAATAGATTACATCAAGTGCTACGAACCTGAACCAACCCGTCTCTATCAACTCAAGAGACTTATTTACGGCAGCAATGGTAATACCGCAATCAAACTATCACTCAAATGGGAAGAATTCCCCGACGTGATGCCCGAACTAGGTGGTCTAAATCTGGAACGAGCCATTAGTCGGTTGGACAACGCCCAAGAATTCGACGGAAAGATATCCCACTCTGGATTCGGTAAACAGAACATAGAGATATTCTCAACTCGACCAAGGAAGATTGATAGAGAACTAAATACCTTCTTCAATTTAGTCGAGGAAGCGGTCGAACAGGAGATTGAGGAACACCAAACCACAGAAAATGCCGAAGCAAGAAATCCGTAACTCCGGCCCAACGGTCTTCCCTGCAAGACTTGCGCTGTGTATTCAGCACGACTGCTGAAACCTATCACCGATAGAGTGTTCAACAAGGTCCTCTTGTCCGACTTTGCCCATCTTGTCGGACGTGGTTTCGGACCTCTATCGCAGTCGCCTGTCGAATTAGCCGAGATAGATAAAACCGTAGGCGACAAATGTTTGTCAACGATATGGACGACGATCGTGATTCAAAGAAACCTGAGGCAGCTCCATATCCCCCTTCTGATGAGGCTGAGCAGCGGGCAGTAAATATTCTTGAGGATATTCTAGACCCAAGGGTGAAATCGCATATCGATTCTCGCGATAAAACACCAAACCACGACGGGCATCTAGAATTAGTTAATGACGATGGTGTACCGGAGGGACGGGTCGTAGTTCAAATTAAAAAGCTGCATGATGACAATCGGGACGATCCCAAAGTGAAAATGGAGACTAGACATCTCGCATATTGTTTCACTTCCAACGAACCCTTCATTATCATATTGGTAGACACGACGGAGAGAGCTGCTTATTGGTCACTGATAACCGAAACCTGGTATGAGCAGGAAGGTCTTTCGCAGCAGCAATATAAGGTAGTCAGACCCGACAGTCGCAATCTGATTAGTAGGACTACTGATGAATACGTTGATGAATGGCTAAAATATGCAAATCAGTACAAATCATCACACTTCAAACTTGACAAACCTCCCGCGGGTGTCCTCAACTGGGGTCATCGCCTAAATATGAATTTCGAGAAGATTGGAGGCTATATCAATGATTTCGGCACTAAGCTAGGCATCTCAGGATTAGGAGACTATGAAAAGATAGAACAGGGGATGGTATATTGGCATATTCCAGTCAATGACAATTTTGAGAAAATAGAAAACGAAGTCACTCAATTGGCAAAAATGGTTAATGTAGATCACGTCGGTGATTATCGACAACCAAGCAAAGGGCAACTAGACTGGCACTATCCACTAAACTACAATTTTTTCAAAATCGAAATGGATTTGGAGTCATTAGCAGAAGCAATTCGAGACCAGCCTCAGTGATACATGGTTTAATAGTCAGAACAGTTTGCCAAAGTGTAGTTTGTGTTGACGGCTCTTTCTTTTCCTGTGACCTGCTTGGTTCCACTCTCCATCAACGATCTCCGTCACCGTTGAGGGTTTCATCCGTCGAACCTCCACAACCTCACCTGTCTCACTCAACAGCACGAACACGTACCATGCCGTTACCTGTCCATCTGAGACCGTCAACGAACGGTGTTGGTCCTCCCACAACCGGAACCGACCTGAAGCTCCACTAGCAAGCGTCTCGTGCGTACTCTTCACCTCGTACTTCGTCCCGGTCCGCGGGTTCACGCAGTCGTACCAGTCCGCCTCGTCCGGTCGATGCTCGAGGTCGTAGCGATCGGCGACGAGCTGCTCCGTGAACGCACCTTGTTCTTCGTTCGCTCGACGTCGACGAGTCACGCCGTCGCACCTCCAGACTCGGACGGCCGCCCACAGATGGGACACTCGCCGTCCTCGGCGTAGAACTGAACCCGACAGTACGGACAGAGGGTCATGCGTACACCTCGTTCGTCTCACCCTCGTACACGACACGCGGCGGGTCCGACGGCCGGATGACGACGTACTGGAATCGCTCGTCGGGCAGATCGTCGACGTCGATGCTGTAGTATCGCCGAAACCCACGGTGGAACGTCGACGGCGGACCGCACCACACTAGCCACTTACACTGCTTCAGCGGCGGGTAGTAGAAGTCCGTCGGGTCCTGTGAGGCGAGGACGACCTTCACTCCCTTGTCCCGATCCTCGTGCAGCATTGCGGCGAGCGTGTTGTTCTTCGCGCTTGATTTCTTCTCCGAGTCGGGGAGGTGTCGGTGCGCCTCGTCGATGATCACCTGGATAGGATAGCCGGTACGCTCGTGGTAGTCGTGAGCGACCGCGCGGATGTCGTCGATTTCCTCCATCGCGTCGTCACAGACCCACCGCAGGCGAGAGGAGGACGCTCGACGCGCGGCGCTCGCGGAGCGCACTGTCGCGGCGTCGTCGAGGTCGCTTCCGCTCACCCCGCCGATGTCGGTGTCGTCGACGATGATCGAGAGCCCAGGGAAACGGTCGTGACACTCGCGGAGGTACGTCGACTTGCCCGAACCGGAGTCGCCAACGACCGCGGAGTGGTAGCGGTCCAACTCAGACCACCCCCTCCTCCGTGTCGAACTCTGGTTGGTTGTCGCCCTCCTGTTGGCTGTCCGTAGCTGCGGCGTCGAGGTCGAACTCCGTCACGAACTCGGCTATCCCCACGCCGATGTCGAGCACTGCAGGGAGGCCGCTCGCACCCATCATTTTCTGAAAGCCACGGTACACGCGGTTCAGCCCCCCGCGCTCGGGGTCCCACGGTGATTCAATCGCGTCGAGTCTGTGCTCGGGCTCTGTCGAGAGCAGCATCTCCCGTAGCGCCGAAGATGACCCGACGTCGCTCTCTGCCTCTGCTCCTTCTGCAGCGGCGTGGCTGGCTGTCACCGGGTCCTCGTCGAACGACTCGCCCGGCGCGGGGATGTCGTCGTTCATGCGAGCACCACCTTCCCTCGGCACTCGGTGCAGCGGTACGTCTTCCCGGCTTTGACGTCGTCCTCTGACGCGCCGGTGTCGGCTCCGCAGGCCGGACAGTCCAGCGTGTCCGGTTCCTCGCCCGCGTCGCTCTCGCCACCGCCCTGCACGCTCTCGCGCGCCTCTGGTTCGGGTCCGTCGAACGCGGGGTTCCCGCCGTCGGTCGCTGGCTCCGGATCTGGTAGAGGGGACTCAGCCCCCGACACATCGGGCTCAGTATCCGTCACTTCGACGTCCGGCGATTCCTCTTGTGTCGATGGCTCAGTGGTGCGGGCTTCGACCGGGTCATCGAGCGGCTGTACTCTCGCGTCGATGTGTTCGAGCGGACACGAACGCTGGTGGTTGTGAACCCCCTGTGCTGAGAAGTACAGCCCACAGTGCTCACACTGCTGTTCTCGCGGGTTCTCTGGTTCGAGCGTTCCACCCTTCATGCGACAGCCCCCACCACCCACTGAGTGAAGTGGGCGATACTCGCACCGGCCGCATCAGTCCAGTACACTACGCCGTCGAGCGCGCCCGACATGCCTGCGAGTCCGAGGAGGAACGCACCGACCACGAACGAGCGCGACTCCGGAGACGCCCGAAGATACGCGGCGACACAGGCGATTACGAGTGTCGGGTACCCAAAGATAGGCATAGGATACTGTGATAGTCACGTCTAGTTAAAATTCGAGGCAGTAGAGGGGGCTAAATTATTGATTCACTCAGTGTAGCACACTACATTTCCAACTTTTCCAATCCGGGCGTTACGTGAGTCCGCAGATGGCACTCGAAGAGGCAAACACGATCTACCTCCCGTTCGTGGGAGAGTACGAAGTCGAGTCCGCGATGGGGATGATTCTCCTCGTCGCGGGTCTCATCGGTGGCGCGACCGTCTGGAACATGGCGGACGGCATCGGTCAGAACTTCGCTACTAAGGTGAACAGTACGCTCGGAAGCATCCTCGGAACGAACCCGGCCACCGGCCAGGAAGAGGGAGCTGATCTCCTGTGAGTCGCGACCTCATGCCGAACTACCAGTTCGGCCGCGCGGTTTCCCCCAAGCGAGTCGACGAGGCGGACATCAACGACCGCGCGCTCCAGGCGGGCGAGGAAATCACAATCTGGTCGACTCCGGTACCCGCCGATAAGGCGTACGTGTGGGGTTACGGCCAGGACCACCGCGAAGCCGGCGACGCGAACTACATCTACGCCGAGTTCCTCGAGGACGGCTCGGGCTCCGGCACCGACGGCAACACGATTCGTGACGCCGAGGTAGTGGTCGCCGTCACCGACTCCACTCAGGAGGATACACTCGCGAAGACCACGCTCGGGCCCGATGCAGGCGACCTCGCGGACGCCAAGGCGGACAACCGCACCGAGCGACCGCTCTTCCCCGAGCACTCTCCCGGAGCGACCGAGGACAAGCATCTCCAGCTGCGCCTTCGCGCTCGCTCGGGCGCGGACGGTGTGGTCGTCGGCAACGACTCCGACGTTCACATCGGCTACGGCGTGGTCGGCTGAGGAGGCTCTCAGATGACCCAATTTATTCAGACCAACCCGCAGAGCGACGGCATCCGAGGTGAGACTCGGTGACGGCACAGAACGTTCCCGGCGACGAGTGGGTCGAACTCGTCCCGTCGAACTTCGAGGACGACTACAGCGTCGTCGTCGAGGACGCGCCGATCTACCTCTACCCCGGCGACAAGCCGAACCGACCAGTCGCGGGACTCCCGCTGCGCGCCGACGCGATTCAGTCCGGACAGGTCGACCGAGGTGTCGCCCTGTGGGGTCGGTCGCAGACCGACGTCGACGCGAGCGTGCGCGTCGTCCCGAACATCCGAATCGACGGGAGCAACGAGCGCGCGGTCACCGTCTCGACGTCGGTCCAGACGGACACCTACGACCGCGGAGACGACTTCGACACGGCGAGCGACGGCTACCCGGTCGACCTCTCCCCCGACGAGACGATCCAGCATCTCCTGTTGTCCATCGTCGAGGGAGAGATCGACGTCGAGCTTACCACGACCGATGGCGACGTCGTCACCATCCCCGTCGACGGGAAGGCGAGCATCGACTCGTACTCGGTCGAGTCGGTGAGTATCAGTGACCCGGGCAGCGCGCCACGAATCGCCGGGGGGTGGGCCGGCGAATGAGCGAGTTCTCAATCAACACCGAGGTACCAGAGACGTACGTGTTAGGCGGTTACACGACGTTCGACACGACTCCCTCTGGAGTCTCAGACGGCGTCGGCGGGACCGCAGGAGTGGACGAGTGGAGCGACGGCTCGCGTCACACGTACGACATCGAGAGCGGAGCACCCATCGTCGCAGACGGCGTTTACGTCCGGTACAATTCGAGCGATTCATCACTCTCACTTGATGTCGAAATCCAGACTCCATCGGATTTCTACGATGTGATTCAGGGGGCTAGTGAGGGCTCCACAGGAGGTGGATTCGTCACTGAAGGAACGTTCGAGATGGCGGAAGTCGAGGCAGTCGCAATCGACCCCTCAGCTCACAACATCGACATAGTCGAAATCAAACTGCACACCCCCACAGTCGGACCACACGGACACTCAGCATGACGACCAGAGAACAACTCACGTTCGAGCGGACACAGGCCCTCTTGAGACAGTTAGAGGCTCTTCAGAATCAGCAGGAGTTTCGAGCCATCCGAGAGGCAGCAGAGTTAGGCGAGGCAGAGCAGGCCGTCACACAGCGGGACAAAGCCATCGACGAGATCGTAACCGACTACCAGTCGGCGCGCTCGTCCTTCGATACCGCTGTGGCCGACTACGGAGCGGCCGGCGACACGGCGACCAGGATGTCGGCTGTCGCGACGGCGGTCCAGGCCCAACAGAGCCAAATCGACGAGATCGTGGAGTACCTCGTGCTCACGAGTGATTCGCTGTGAGCGCCGGCCAGCGCATCGCGGCCGTCCTGGAGGACAATCGCCTCACCCGCGACGAACTCGACACCTACGACGCCGTCACCGTCGCCACGGCGCTCGAACGCCTCGGCGTCGTCCGGGACGCACAGGCGTCTGCGTTCGGGAACAACGACTTCTTCGAGGCTGACGGCCTCGGCCGCGTCAAGGACACTAACCGCCAGCAGTTTCGGGAGAAGTGGCGCGGACTCTTCGAGTCCGTCGTCTTCCCGCTCGTGGAGGGTGACAAAATCGCGTCGTCGGGGCTCGTCACCGAGGAGGACCGGAATCGGGTGCGCTTTGGAGAGTCCGACTCCGCGGACGTCGTCAACGATGTCCAGCAGCACAACGAATCAGTCACCGCTGAGAACAACGCCGTGACGTCCTCGTCGGGCGTCTCGACGGGGTTACTCGCGGTTCTCGCGGGCGCTGTGGCGCTCGCCTTCGCGGTTCTCGGAGGTCAATGACATGCCAGACTACCTATCCGACCCAGACAGTGCAACGAACGGAATCCCGAACTTCGCGGACGACGCGAGTTTCGGAGGTTCAGGAGACGACTACGTCGTAACCGGGAGTGACGGCGCGCCGCTCCTCGCGAACACAGGCAACGCCCGAGACTGGCTCCGTGACACGCTCGCGGGCCGGTCGTCCGTCGACGAGGAGGATTTCGGCGGCACGTTCACCGACCCGACTCAGGACGGCGAGAGCGTCGACATCCCGCTGCGGGACACCGGGTCGTCGGGCGGGTCGGGCTCGACGACGTCGCCCACCGGCGGGTCACAGACGAGCTTCGACGTCGACGCGTTGCAGCAGGCGCTCGCCTCGATGCCGTCGCCCTCGCCGGCGTCCTCGTCGGGCGGCGGGCTTCTCGGCGGATCCGCCGGGCTGATCGCCGTCGTGAGCGGCGCGGTCGCCCTGGTGCTCTCGCTCGCGTCGTCAAGCGGGAGTGAGTAAGATGGGAATCTTCGGTGACGCGTACGGAGCCGTCGCCGGCGTCGCCGACCACGCCACAGGCTCCGTCGACGAGTCCATCGGCCGGCAGTTCGACGACACGCCCGGTGGTGGGTTCTTCGAGGCCGGTCCGAACACCGACGATGAGACGGAGAGTGTCGCGGGGTTCGACCCGTGGGGCGACTCCCAGAGCAACCCTCTCTTAGAGGTCGGACCGGCACGGACGGCCTACGACGTCGTGTTCTCCTACGACGAGACACTGAACGGACAAGAGGACACGGCGGACGTCCTCGGTCCGACCGTCGGAGGCGTCGTCGACGCGGTCGTCACCGTCGACGGCGAAGAAGTCGGGAGTGAGGAACGGAAGGGACGGACTTTCCTTCTTCTGGTCGGAGCGGCCATCGCGCTGTACTTGCTCGCTCCCTTGTTCGAGGTCGTTGCGGCGTTCGGGGGTGACGATGGGTGAGCGAACTGACGGACATCATCATTCAGGCGACGGATCCGGTGACTGCGCTGCTCGTCATCGCCATCGGTTACGAGATATGGTCGGTCAAGAAAGACCTCCAACAGGACGTCGAGGTCGTACGTCAGCGCGTACGACGAATCGAGTCTGCATTCATCGAGACGGACGGAGGTGGTGACGATGGTGAGCGGTGAGGTTGTCCTCAGTCCTGTGGAGTTGCTCGGCGTCGCCGCGCTCCCGCTCTCCGCGATCTCCGGCGCGCTCAAAACCTTCATCCAACGACGATTCGGTGGACCACGAAGAAAAGAGAGCGACGAGTAGGCTACTCGTCGAGGGGCTTCACCGCGAACGTCCCCCACTTCGGTGCGAGGTAACCGAGCGTCTCTAGCTTCCGCGTGACAGAGGTTCGGACCACGGCTTTGTTCATGCCGAGTTCCTGAGCGAGCAGATTCTCGGCGACGTCGACGTCGATGCGATTGTCGAACGTACTGTTCCGTTCGAGGAGCCGGTACGCTCGTGCGAGACGGTCGTCTTCCGGTACGTTGGCTCCCTCCGTCGCTCGGCCAGCTGCATCGCGGATGTGCTCGCGGAGGTCGTCGCTCATCGAGTCGACGCTCGACTTGTAGCGGTCTTTCAAGTCCTCGTCGACTCGCACCGTGATTCGAACGGAGTTCGACCGGTCGGACTGCATTCGGCTCATCGCTTTACCCCCTGGTTGTGCACACAACTCGGCCGGGCGTCATACGCAGACAGCGCCGGGAAACCCAGTGTGGGCACACACCCCCCTGGGGGTGTGTGCGAGAGGGCCTCGCGTGCGGACGTGTGCGCGCGTGGCGTCATGCCTGACCACCTCGTCGGTACTTCACCCAGAGACGCGCGTTCTCGGCTTCGACAGGCTCGCTCACGTCAGCGACCTCGATCTCCTGGCGGACGTACCGCTGGTACATCGCGGCGACGTGAGTGCACCACCCTCGATTCTTGTACCCGAGACAGTCGCACTCGCCGACGGGCTTCCCTCCGTCGAGGGCGAACACGACTCGGTGAAGCGCACCGTTGCCGACACGAACCATCCACTCAACGCGGTTGACGGGAGAGACATCGGCGTCCTCTCTTTCTGCTCGCTCCCACGACGTCGAGGAGGCGAAGCCGTCAGGCAGCTCGACGTCGGGGTAGCCCCCGAGCGGTTCGCTGCTCATCGGAGCGTCCCCCCGTGGCACTCAGGACAGATACGACGCGGAATACCGCCTCGTGTCGTCTCTGTCTTGAGACGTGACCCACAGCGTGGGCACCAACGGTTCACGACGAACACCCCCAGAAATCGACTGACAGACGGCGAAGGGGGCGACTTAATTTCGAGTCCGCTCTCCCCGATTTGAACGGGGGGCAAGCCGATCTACAGTCGGCTGCTCTACCAGGCTGAGCTAAGAGCGGTCATCGTATCGTAGTCGCCCCTCGAAATTTAAGCGTTCTCATTCACACCCCGAGTGTCACGTCGACCCACGACGCTTACCTCCCTGTCTGCGTACCGTGGGGTATGCCGAACCACGAGGAGAGTGAGACGCGGGAGGAGTGGAACGCCGCCGACTACGACGACCAGTGTGCGTTCGTCTACGAGTACGGCGAGAGCGTCACCGAACTCCTCGACGTCGACGCGGGCGCGACCGTCCTCGACCTCGGCTGTGGGACGGGCCACCTCTCGCGGGAACTGGTCGACCGCGGCGCGAGCGTCGTCGGCGTCGACAACTCCCGCGAGATGGTCGCTCGGGCGCGCGACCGCTACGGCGACGTCGAAGGCCTCCGGTTCGTCCACGGCGACGCCCGAAGCCTCGTCGACGCGGTCGGAACCGACGACCCGTTCGACGCGGTGTTCTCCAACGCGGCGCTGCACTGGATTCCGGGGCCGGACCACGACGCCGTCCTCGACGGGGTGGCTCGCCTCCTGCGACCCGGCGGAGCGTTCGTCGCCGAACTCGGCGGCCGGGGCAACGTCGGGAGCATCGTCGAGGCCGTGGGGCGCGAACTCGACGCGCGCGGCTACGAGGCGGAGAACCCCTGGTACTTTCCGAGTGTTGGCGAGTACGCCCCTCGGCTCGAATCCCACGGCTTCGAGGTCCGCGACGCCCACCTGTTCGACCGGCCGACGACACTCGACGGGGGAGCGACAGGACTCCGCGACTGGCTCGCGATGTTCGGTGACGGCCTCCTCGCCCCGCTCCCGGAGGACGCTCTCGACGCGGTCGTCGAGGCGGTCGAGGACCGTCTCGAAGCCGAGTACTATCAGGAGGAGTCGTGGGTCGTCGACTACCGACGGTTGCGGTTCCGTGCCGTGCGCGTCTGAGTCGGGTGGGCGTCCCTGGCTTCGCGTTTCCTCGTCTCCCGAGCGCGCTACCGTTCGGCGAGGAACCGCGCGGCGGTCCGGTCGACCTCCTTCTGTATCTCGGCGAGTTCGGGGATGGTGAGGCGGTTGTACGCGCGCTTCGACCGGTCGACGTAGGCCGGAACGACCTCGTGCGCCCGACGCGAGAGCGCTGCGAGTCGCTCCTGTGTCCGGATTTCGTCCCACTCCGGGAGGTGAAGCGAGGAGACGACGGACTTCGAGAGGCCGGCCTTCCCGCCCGCGAGGTCCCGGAGACAGCGCTGGTACGGGTCGGCGTTCAGCAGCGCACAGAGGTAGTGGGCTTCGTTCGCGTCGTCACACGCGACGAACATGCAGTGGTCGCCGGGGACCACGGGCTTCCGGCCGAGTTCGGCGTCGTCGACGGTCGAGACGACCGCGAAGTGGGGGTTGAACCCCAATCGACACCAGACCACCTTGTACGGTGCCCAGGTGTACGGTCCGAGGCCGAATAGCGAGTAGAAGGGGCCACCGTCGAACCACGACGATTTGCGCCGTTCGAGCCGTTCGCGACGGGATTCGAGGTAGTCGTACGTCTTCGGTGTCTCTCGTCCCAGAGCGTCGGCGTTCGCCTCCCCGGCCTGTCGCTGCGGCACGAGGAACCGGTCGTGTCCGAACAGCCCCCACTTGACGACGTGCTTCGAGCGGAGGTACGGGTAGACGTGGGTCGGTTCGATTCGGGACAGGAGGTCGTCGTCGACGCTGAAGACGGCCTTCGCGTCGTCCTTCAGACCGTGACGGATGCGGTACGCACAGTCGCCGACCGGGGCCGTCTCCGCGTCGACTCGGTGCCAGGGACCCGCCGGGTCGTCCGTGTCGACGGGTGTGAGTCCCGTTCCGGTCCGCGCGAGCGTCGTCCGGAGCGTCGAGAGCGACTCGAACGTCGGGGTCGTTTCCACCGCGTCCGTCGCTCCCTCCGTGTTCGCCATGTCTGCTGTATCTACCGTGCTCGCTGTGTTCGCCGTGTCCGTCGCGTCGGCCGTATCCATCGCGTCCGTAGAGGCCGTCCCGTTCGCGACGCCGTCGCGCGGTTCCCACACCGTCGCGGGAACCGGGAAGTCGGGTTCTTCGCTGCCACCCACCCGGAACACGTAGAGCGCGGCCGCGACGCCGACCCCCTCGAACGGGTCCACCGAACCGAAGTCGTGGACGTGTTCGACCGCGAGGGGACGGGAGCCAACGCGACCGGAGCGGACGAGTCGACCCGCGGGTCCTCGGACGTGGTCGCGCTTGAGGACGAACGCGGCGACTCCGCCGTCGGCGAGAAAGCGGTCGAGACAGGTCCAGACGAACGGGAGCGAGAGGTCGTCGTTCGCGTGGCCCAGGCGCGCCGCCGCGCCGCGGTGGTCGAACAGGTCGAGTCGGTCGATGGGTCCGGCTTTGAGCCGCTCCTTCTGAACGTCGGGAAGCCGCTCCCACGGGATCCACGGCGGGTTCCCGACGAGTGCGGTCGCCCGTCCTTCGACTCCCGTCGTCGGCGTATCGTCGGCGAGGCCGAGCGCGTCGCCGAGGAAGACCGGTATCGAGACGCGGTCGACGCTGGCGTCGGCCATGGCGGGAAGGAGTGCGAGCAGACACGCCGTTCGCGCGGCGGCGACGGCGACCGGGTTGACGTCGACGCCGACGACGGTGGTCGAGAGGCGTTCGAGCGTCGCGGCCGGTCCGAGCGATTCGGCGCGTGCGGACCGCCGCTTCCGGCGGATAGCCGCGGTCAGAAACGCGCCCGCTCCACAGCCGGGGTCGACGACGACGCCCCGGTCGAAGCCGTCGGCCCGACTCGCCGCCTCCCTCACGCCGAGTTCGGCCAGGCCGGGTGGCGTGTAATACTCGCCGAAGACGCGCCGCGAGGTGGAGGGCACGGTCCGTTCGTACGCCCGGCGGAGGTCCTCGGCGTCGCAGGCGGCGAGCGAGTCGCGGGTGAGGTCGGCGTCGTCGTCGACGAGCGACACCTCGACGGCCTCGTGGACGGGGCGCAGGTCGAGCGCGTCGTCCGGGGTGTCGACCGTGACACCGAACGTCACCTCGACCTGCCTGTGGAGGGCGTCGACGACGGCGGCGAAGGTGAGCGTGTCGAGGAAGAGTCGGTGGGGGGGGACGGTGTTCGGGTCGCTCGATTTCGTCTCGGTCGTGAACTCGGTGCTGACTCTCTCGCCACCGTCCTCGTCCCCATCTCCGTCTCTATTTCCGATCCCCGGCGTCTCGAAGACCGCGCCGTGGTGGTCCCGGACGTACGCACACCACGCCTCGAAGACACGGGCGACGGTGGCGTCCGACTCCGACAGGCGGGCGGCCAGCCGTGACCGGTAGTCGTCGGTCGCCGTGAGGTCGACGCCGGGGAGGGTCACGAGTGGAGGTGGGCGACGAGCGGTAAAACCGTTCTCCTCGGATGGCTCGGCTCGCCGGTGTTCGTGGCTCCCGCGGCTTCGAGCGGCCCGTTCGGCGTCTCACACCGTCGCGTCGTCCTGAACTGCCCGCCGTCGCCGCGGCGGCCCGCTTCGAAGTCCCCGGGACGACGGATTATTATGTGAGATAATTTGAGGGTTGGATTTATGCCGGTGTCCGTGAGTCGTTCCCACGGACCAGGTTGTCTGACGGACGGCTGACGCTCCGCGGGCGAGACGCGTGTCGGCGACCCGTCCGTCGGGCACCACAGAGAGACCATGACCTCACTCACCCACCCTGCCGACCACTCGGTCGCCGAACTGAAGGACGCACTCGAAGACGTCGACGACGTCGAAGCGCTCGAACGACTCCTCGAAGCCGAACGAACGGGCGAAGAGCGCGTCACCGCCATCGACGCCATCGAGACGCGACTCGACGCGGTCGCTCCCGCCGAGACGAGCGATGACGCGGACGACGCGGGCGACGCCGACGCGGCCGAAGAGGTCGACGCGGCTCCCGACGGCGAACCGGTCGCCGACGATATGGCCGGCGGCGCGGACGACGGGCCCTCGACTCAAAACGGGTCCGCCGTCGTCGAAGAGGGCTGGAGCAAGGACACGGTGGTCGGCGTCGGCCGACCGGTCAGGGACGAGGCGGCGGCCACGAACGGAGACGCTCCGGTCGAGTCCTCTCGGCGCGACTCCCCGGTCGAGAACGGGGGGCGGTCGACAGAGTCCGGGATTCGAGCGGCTCAAAACGGGAAGACAGCGGTCGAGATACCGGACCGGCCCTCGAAGCGGGCGGAGGCGGCGTCGCTCTCGACGACCCTCTCCGGCGCGGACGAGGACGTCGGCGAACGACTCTTAGAGAACATCGAACGGATCCGACACACGTTCGAGCACTCGACCACCGAGAGCGGGCGAATGGAGGCCAGAGTCCGTCAGCTTCAGACGGAAGTCGGCGACCTGAAAGCCTACACGAACGCGCTCGAAGAGTTCCTCGACGAGGAAGGTACCGGACGGCAGGTGATCGAATCGGTCCGCAGCGACATCGCATCCCTCGAAACGAGCCTCTCGGAAGTCGAAAGCGACGTCGGAATCCACGGACGCAACCTCGGGAGCCTCTGGGACGTCGTCGAGGACGTCGAGGACGAACTCTCCCGACTTCACGAACGACTCGACGAGCAGCGCCGGGGCCTCGAAGACGACATCGAGGACGTCGAGGACGAACTCCGCGAGGTGCGCACGGCCGCGGACGAGCGGTTCGGAGAACACGCCCACCGGCTCGACTCGCTCGACGAGCGACACGAAGAACACGAGAGCCGGTTCGAGCGCGTCGACGGCCGGGTCGACGAACACGCCCACCGGTTGCAGTCACTCGACGAGCAGCACGCGGAGCACGACGAGCGGTTCGAGGCCACCGACGACCGACACGAAGCGCACGCGAACAGGCTCGACTCGCTCGGCGACCGGGTCGACGGCCACGAGAGCCGATTCGAGCGCGTCGGCGACCGGGTCGACGAGCACGCGAGCACGCTTTCGGGCGTCGACGAGACGCTCTCGACCCACGATGAGGCGCTCGACGGGCTGGACGATGCGGTCGACGTCGTCTCCGAGCGGGTAAACACCGTCTCTGAGGAGGTCGACGCTGTCGAGACGCGGGCCGACGACGCCGCGGCGGAGGTCCGGGAACTCGACAACGAGGTCACAGAAGGACTGGCCGACGGCTCCGAGGAACGGGCGAAGCTGGCGGAGCGAATCGAGGACAACGCCGCGGCCATCGAGTCGGTGCGCGCGACGGTCGACGACCTCGCCGCGACCGTCGAATCGCTCGAATCGCGACTGGGCGACTCGGGAAGCGTCGAGGGTCGGTTCGCGGACGTCGAAGCGGAACTCGAAGAGCTCAACGAGTGGCGCGAACAGCTGAGTTCGGTGCTCCTGAGCTCCGCCGGTGCCGACCCGAAGCCAGCCGAGCAGTAACGGGTTCCGGGCTCTTTTCACTCCCTCAGGATACGTCGTTCTCGCGGACGAGCACTCCTTTCTCGGCCAGGTGGCGGGTCTGTCGCTGCGCGAAGTCCTCCTCCGTGGTCCCGCGGGTCGCAAGGACGTACACGAGGGCGCTCCCCGCCGGCCGCATGGTTCGTCCGGCGCGCTGGGCGCCCTGTCGTCGTGAGCCACCCAGCCCCGAGGCGACGATGGCGAGTCCGGCGTTCGGGAGGTCGATACCCTCGTCGGCGACGCGGGAGACGACCAGCGTTCGGAGGTCGCCCTCGCGGAAGCGCTCGAACAGGCGTTCGCGCTCCCAGTGGGGCGTCTCCCCGTTGACGAACGGCACGTCGAGCGCCTCACTGATGTCTCGCCCCTGGTCCAGCCAGTCGACGAACACCAGCGCCTTCGCGTCGTCGTGCTGGGCGAGCAGGTATCTCACCTCGTCGACCTTGGCGGGGTTGGTCGCGGCGATGGTGTGGCGCTCGCGCCCGTCCGCCGAGGCGTACTCGTTCTGGGCCTCGTCGTCGCGCCAGGGGACGTACCGAATCTCGACCTCGGGTTCCTGGACGTAGCCCGCGTCGAACAGCTTCGTCCAGTCGGTGCCGATGGGCGGGCCGATGAGCGTGAATATCTCCTCCTCGTCGTCGGACTCTCGTACCGGTGTGGCCGACAGGCCGAGTCGGTGTTTGGTCTGGAGGTCGGCGCTTCTCCGGTAGACCCGCGAGGGGATGTGGTGGACCTCGTCGTAGACGATGAGTCCCCACCGCCGCGAGTCGAACAGCGAGCGGTGGCGGTCCATCCCGGCCGTCTGGTACGTGGCGATGGTGACGGGTCGAATCTGCTTGACGCCGCCGTGATACTCGCCGATCTGTTCGTCCGAGAGGGAGGTGTGCGTCAGGAGTTCCTCCCGCCACTGGACGGCGAGTTCGCGGCCCGGGACGAGTATCAGGGTCTCGCCGCCGACGGCTTCGAGCACGCCCATCGCCGCGACGGTCTTCCCGCTCCCCGGCGGGCCGACGAGGACGCCCGCCCTCTTCTCGACGAAGGCGTCGACCCACTCGCGCTGGTAGTCGCGGAGGTCGACGTGGAGGTCGACGTCGATGGGGTCGCCCGTCTCCAGGTCGCGCTCGTCGACGACGGGGTATCCGGCTTCCCAGAGGATGCGCTTGATGGCCGCCTCCGCACCGTCGCGCACCCACGACTCCGTGTCGGAGATGGGTGCGTGGAGGTGTTCCTCGTCGAGTTTCTGCCGGGCGACGTTGCCCATCAGGTTCTCCGAGGCCGCCGAGAGGACCGTGTACCCGTCCTCGTGGGTCGAGAGGGTGAACTGGTGGGCCCGGTTCCACTGGTCCGCCACCCAGTCTTCGAGCGGGTCCGACCGCCGCGGGAGAACCGAGCGCATCAGCGCGATGAGTTCGGAAAGCGAGTCGAACGGCGCGCTCCAGATGTCCTCTCGTCGGATGCGGTACAGGTAGCCCCTCGTCCCCGACTCGCGGTCGCCCGTCGTGTCCACGAGGTGGGCGAACTGCGCCATCCGCGCGCGGGTGTACTGCGTCGGCGCGTCGACGACGACCTCCCGGCGCTGTGGGAACAGAACGGCCCGCTCCCGTGTGGCGAGGTCGCCCCACTGGCTCGGAAACCACACCACGGGGTCCGACTCGACGTCGACCGACCGGACGGAGCCCTCGCGTTCGAGTCCGGCGAGCGCCTCGGTCACCGCCGCCTGCGAGCGGTCCGTCCGACGGGCGACCTCTCCCGCGGTGACGACGGGTCGACCCTCCCGCTCGACCGCACGGTAGAACTCTTCGAGGGTGAGCGGCCCCTCGCCTTCGGGAGAGGGCGGTGCCTCCTCGTCCAGTTCGTCGGGGGCGTCGTGGTCGTCCGGTTCGTCAGGAGCGCCGTCGTCCGGTTCGTCGGAGGCGTCGTCGCCGACCACACCGTCGCCGACGGCGTCCCCGTGCTCGCCCGACTCGTCTGTCATTGAGACGGGTAGCGGGTCCGCGAAGAAACGCGTTGTGTCTCGCCGGGCGAGAGGTGCGTCGCGTCCCTGTGGTCTCCTCGGGCACGACAACGGTTTGACGGTCCGGTCCGTATCCCTGGACGATGACCGACCGACTCCACGCCCTCGGCCGGGCGGCCTGTGAGGACCGCGGGTACGAGGTGACGACGCCGCGTAAGCCGTGGCTCCCGGTGTCTCTCGCCGAACCGACGGCCGACGCCTCCCCGTTCGTCCCGCGCGCGACGAACGGTCTCGTCGCCATCGAACCGCTCGCGAGCGACGAGACGACGCCCACGACGCTCCTCTCGCGGCTCCGGAACAACGCCGGGAACGACCGCTTCTCGCTGTTCGTCGTCGAGAGCGAGAGCGACGCCCACGAGGTGCACGAGGTGTTACGTCGGCCGCCGCTGGTCGCCGCCGAGGACGGCCACGGCCGACGAACGTTCTACAACGGCCCCGACCGCATCCCGCTCGCCGAGGGAGGGTACGCGGCGACCCGGACCGACACGGCACCGGACGACCTCGTCTGGCGCGAGAGCGGCGTGGGCGACGACCGCTCACTCATCCTCGTCGATCCCGGGAAGACCGCGAAGGACGAGGGCCGCGCGGGTGAGGAACGCGACGAACCAGTCGGTGCGGTCGTCGTGTGTTTCGACGGTGTCGACGACCTCGCCTGCCCGACCGCCGAGTCGTTCCCCTACGCGTACCACCGCGATGCCGACGACAAGCGGTTCCGGGTCCGGTCGCGCGACGACCGCACTGTCGGCGTCTACGACGGTGTGGCGGACATGCGTGCGAACGCGTACGTCCCGCTCCCGATGCCGCTCGTCCCCGAACACGTCTTCGACGGCGTCCCCTCGGTTCGGGACGAGTGGGCCGTACTCGTCGTCGACGGCAGTTCGGACCGGACGGACCCGGCGTCGACGACCCACCTCGTCAGTGCGGACTCGTCCGCCGAGTGAGAAGCGGACGTATCACGAATTGCCGCCGTCCACGACACCTCGTTTCCGGTGAACGGAGCGGTTTCTCGTACCCCCGTCTGCACCCGAAAGCGCCGTCAATAGGGTCCAAGACACACCACGTTTCCGGTGAACAGTCATCGCACGTTTCCGGTGAGCAGTCATCGGCGAACGGCCGCTGGTGAACACCCGTCTGCGAGCAGGGATGGCCGGTCCCGGAATCCCGACTAGACGAATCACCGCACCTGAGTTCCGGTGAGAGCGTCCGTTTTCGCTGAACACTGCGCATCCGGTGAACTGCTCGGTCCCCGGTGGACACCGTGTTTCCGGTGAATCGGCCGACGGAGGCCGCAGCCAGGACTCGGGCACACCACGTTTCCGGTGAAATCCTCCGGGAACGCCTCTCGACAGTCGGCGTGTGCGACACTCGCTGTGTACCGGTCCCGTGCATCGAAGGCTAATCCAGTATGGGCCGCTCGGTGAACCTCGGAGACACTACGCTCCGAACTTCGGTCTCGGAGACACCACGTTTCCGGTGAACAGGGGATGCCTGCAGCCAGCAGGGTGGTGCACACCTCGTTTCCGGTGAACTCGTGGACTGTCGGTGTCTCGGCTCGTCGTCGTCTCGCTTCGGCTGTCGGCCGAGTGTAGCTGATGAGCCGTGAGAAAGGGCGGGCGTGTGGGCCGCCGGACGGGTGGCGAGTTGGGACTCGGACACACCACGTTTCCGGTGAACCCGGCGGTGAGCCCCCACTGTGTCCGCAGTGTCCTCACTGCCGTTCGTCGACCCGCGAACAGAAACTTTAAATTAGTTAATCGTTTACTCTACCGTAGCCCGTTCAGCATTCACTACTAGATGTCCGTTCTGGACATCGTTCCACGGGAACCACCGAACTGCTTGTCGTGCCCGGCGGGCCGTTCACGAGGATACCCCCGACGACAACCGACGGTCGATGGCGTCTCATTCGCCGAAGTCGTCCCTCGACGAATCCCCGCTGACGGTCCTCATCCCCCTGATTCTGACGCTCAGTACGACTTGGCCCAGCCACTCGCTCGTGAGAGACACCGTGTTTCCGGTGAATCGAAACCGTGGCTTCAGGTGCACGAACCGCCCGCTCGAACCCCGTTTCACCGGAAACGTGGTGTGTGTCTCTCGGCGCGCGAATCACAACGCATTTCACCGGAAACCCGGTGTGGCCCAACATGCCTAACGCCGCCGACGACCTCTTCACGCGAGAGGACCCCATCTTCGCGAACAAGGAACTCCTCGAGATCAGTCACCTCCCCGGCGAGGGGCGCATCGTCGGCCGGGACGACGAGATATCGAACCTCGCAGCGGCGGTCAACCCGGCCATCTTCGGGCAGAGCCCGAGCAACGTACTCATCTACGGGAAGACCGGCACGGGAAAGTCACTGTGTGCCAAGTACGTCTCGCAACGACTGGTCGACACCGCCGGCGAGGAGTCGGTGACGGCCACCTTCGCGTACGTCGACTGCGCGCAGGATACGACCGAGACGCAGGCCGTCCAGACCATCGCCGAGAGCGTGAACCGTCCCGAGGTGACCGACATTCGCGTTCCGGACAAGGGGCTGTCCACGTCGACGTACTACAAGCGGCTCTGGCGGGTTCTCGACCGGCTGTACGACGTCGTGCTCATCATTCTCGACGAGATAGACAAGCTGAGCGACGACGACATTCTGATGCAACTGTCGCGCGCGGGCGAGGCCGGCAAAATCACCGAGTGTAAGCTCGGCGTCATCGGCATCTCGAACAAGATCCAGTACAAGGACCGGATGGACGAACGCGTCAAGTCCTCGCTGTGCGAACGGGAGTTCGTCTTCCCGCCGTACGACGCGAACCAGCTTCGCGCCATCATGGAGGCGCGGTCGGACGCCTTCCGTGACGGGGTGCTCGACCCTTCGACGGTTCCTCGTGCTGCCGCGTTGGCCGCGCGCGAACACGGTGACGCGAGGAAGGCGATCGACATTCTTCGCTATGCGGGAGAGATCGCGCAGTCGACCGGATCGACCACGGTGAAAGAGGAGTTCGTCACGCAAGCGCGCGAGCGCGCGGAGACCGACCGGTTCCGCGAACTCATCCGGGGGTCGACGCCGCACTCGCGGTACGTCCTCCAGGCGCTCGCGATGCTCTCGCTGTCGGCGCGACACGAGGACGGCTTCCGGACGAGCCGCGTCTACGACGTCTACGAGAACATCTGCGCCCAGCAGGGCTCGGACACGCTCTCGCTTCGACGGGTCCGGGACCTGCTGAAGGAGCACGCGTTCCTCGACATCATCGAACAGTCGAAACACAGCGGTGGGAGCGCCGAGGGGAGCTACACCAAACACCAACTCCTCGAAGACCCCGACGTGGTTCAGGAGGTGCTCTCCGAGGACGTGGACCCGTGACCGGCTGTCACGCCTCCGTTCGACCAGAACGGACGGTGACGACCCGCTCCCGACGCTTCACGAGGTCGAGACGTTCTCCGGCTCGACCTGTCGTGACCGCTCACGGAGGTCGTCGTAGCAGGCGTGTGCCCACTCGACGAACCGCTCGTCGTCGCCGTCGACGCTCGCGACGATGTTTCCGAAGTCGTCGTACGCAGCGACCCACACGTGGTCGTCGACGATGGTCAGCCCGTACTCGAGGTCCGTCGGGACGACCCAGAGCGTGAACTGGTCGAGTTCGAACGCCAACTCGAGCGCGTCCGGGAACTGCTCCCGTGAGGTTTTGAGGACGGACTCGTCGATGACGAGCTCCATGTGGGTCTCCGGGCCGATAGCCCCCTCCGCGGCCTCGTTGAACACTCGACTGACGATCGGCGTCACCCCGTAGTAGGCGTCGACGACGCCGTCGACGAGGTCGAGCCAGCGGTCGATCGGTCCGTGGGGGTTGTCCGGAGTGGAGGTCGTGACGGTCTGGGCTGCGAGCAGGTCGGTGTCGACCTCGTCGGCGACGTCGCCGATGTTGCTGAGAAAGACGTCGAGGTTCTTCGCGTTCTCCACCGACCGTTCGAGCTCCTCGTACCGGTCCAGTACCATCCCCCCGGCGACAGTGAGTCGGTACGAGCTGTTCTGTTTCTCCACCCAACCCCGGTCGGTGAAGCCCGCGAGGTTCCGCTGAGCCGTTTCGCGCGCGCACGAGACCTTGTCGGCCAGGCTACTCGGGCGGAGCGACTCCCCGCGGAGCACTCGGAGCGACTCGACGCGACACTTCGACCCGACGAGGAACGCGACGTCTTCTCGGGCTGTCATCGATCAACACCTCTGCCGACAGTCGTCTCACGCGGTTCGACGCCCGGACCCGCCGAGCACGTTCCCGCGGACGGCGGCTCTCTCACCCTCCGTCTTCTCATCCCAGCAGGCCGAGTCCCTCGATGCGGTCGACGATCTCCACCACGGCGGTCTCCGCGTCGCTCGTCTGTTTCCCGCCCGTGATGACGATCTTCCCGCTCCCGAACAGGAGGATGACGACCTTCGGCTCGTCCATTCGGTAGACGAGGCCGGGGAACTGCTCCGGTTCGTACTCGACGTCCTCGAGACCGAGGCCGATGGCGAGCGCGTTGAGGTTGAGGTTGTGGCCGAGGTCCGCGCTCGAGACGATGTTCTGGACGGTGATCTCGGGGTCCTCCTCGACGGGAATCTGGAGGTCACGGAGCTTCTGGAAGATGATCCCGAGCGCCTCGTGGACGTCGTCGATGCTCTTCGCCCCCGTGCATACGATCTTGCCCGAGCGGAAGATGAGCGCGGCGGCCTTCGGGTTCTGTGTCCGGTAGACGAGGCCGGGGAAGTTGTCCGGATTGAAGTCCGCGCCAGGGAGGTCCTCGGCGAGCGCTTCGAGGTCGAGTTCCTGACCGATACCGGTCGATGCAACGACGTTCTGAATCTCGATGGAGTCTGCCGGAGTACTCATGTGTCGTTTGTGTCTCCTCTGCCCGCACTTATAAACGGCACCCTTATAAAAGGTCTGCCCGTCTCGGCAACCTCCACCCTCGCTATCGACGTGTCCGGGGCGGGTCGGGGAGGTCGACCCGTACATGAGCGCCGCTAGATATGTCGTGCGACGCGTGAGACGAGACGGTCGCACGTCGTGTCGGCCGGCCCCGACGTCGTTCGACGGCGCGCTAGTCCGCGCGCCCTACCGTGGTATGTTGTCCCATTGCTTTATGAGACACGAACCCGTGAAACCGACTGACGTGGCCGACCTCGTTCGACGGCCTTTTATGTAACCCCGGCATTCGAGTGAATGCGAACGACGCGCCCGGGTCACTCCGGGCGTGTCAGCGTCACCCCCGACGCGTCACACGCACACTCACACTCCATCACGCTTCGATGGGGTTAAGTGCGACAGGCCGTTTCGATGTGATGCGAAGCACAACACAACGCACTGCGACTGCGGGCCGTTCAACCCGGCCCGCGCTCGCCTCGGACGCACCATCGAGCTTCGACGGGTTTATCCCTGTCACCCTCGTTGGTTCAGGTCCGAACCACTCGTGAGGATTCCCCCCTGCGGTCCGCCGTAAGACGGAATCTGATGTTAGCCCTGGTAGTTCGGTGACACCCGGACGGACTCTCTCGAACCGACTCACACCAGAGTCGATTCGACTCGATATCGAGTCCGTGTGCGCGTGTCACTGGACGGACCTTGCAATGCAGAACGGTGATTCGTGCTTTCACACCTGTGAAAGCGCAAATCCCGCCACCCCCTGTCTCTGACGAGACAGGAACATTCCGGTTGATCCTGCCGGAGGTCATTGCTATCGGGGTCCGATTTAGCCATGCTAGTTGTACGTCTAACGTAGCGAAAAGCTCCGTAACACGTGGCCAAACTACCCTGTGGAGGGCCATAACCTCGGGAAACTGAGGCTAATAGCCCATACGACGCCCACGCTGGAATGCCGGGCGGCCGAAATGCTCCGGCGCCACAGGATGTGGCTGCGGCTGATTAGGTAGACGGTGGGGTAACGGCCCACCGTGCCGATAATCAGTACGGGTTGTGAGAGCAAGAGCCCGGAGACGGAATCTGAGACAAGATTCCGGGCCCTACGGGGCGCAGCAGGCGCGAAACCTTTACACTGCACGCCAGTGCGATAAGGGGACCCCGAGTGCGAGGGCATACTAGCCCTCGCTTTTCACAACCGTAGGGAGGTTGTGGAACAAGAGCTGGGCAAGACCGGTGCCAGCCGCCGCGGTAATACCGGCAGCTCGAGTGATGACCGCTGTTATTGGGCCTAAAGCGTCCGTAGCTGGCCACGCAAGTCCGTCGGGAAATCCACTAGCTCAACTAGTGGGCGTCCGGCGGAAACTGCGTGGCTTGGGACCGGAAGGCTCGAGGGGTACGTCCGGGGTAGGAGTGAAATCCCGTAATCCTGGACGGACCACCGATGGCGAAAGCACCTCGAGAGAACGGATCCGACAGTGAGGGACGAAAGCTGGGGTCTCGAACCGGATTAGATACCCGGGTAGTCCCAGCCGTAAACGATGCCAGTTAGGTGTGGCAGAGGCTACGAGCCTCTGCTGTGCCGTAGGGAAGCCGAGAAACTGGCCGCCTGGGAAGTACGTCCGCAAGGATGAAACTTAAAGGAATTGGCGGGGGAGCACTACAACCGGAGGAGCCTGCGGTTTAATTGGACTCAACGCCGGACATCTCACCAGCTCCGACTACAGTGATGACGGTCAGGTTGATGACCTTACCACGACGCTGTAGAGAGGAGGTGCATGGCCGCCGTCAGCTCGTACCGTGAGGCGTCCTGTTAAGTCAGGCAACGAGCGAGACCCGCACTCTTAATTGCCAGCATCAGGTTTCCTGGATGGGTACATTAAGAGGACTGCCGCTGCTAAAGCGGAGGAAGGAACGGGCAACGGTAGGTCAGTATGCCCCGAATGAGCTGGGCTACACGCGGGCTACAATGGTCAGGACAATGGGTTCCAACCTCGAAAGAGGACGGTAATCTCCGAAACCTGGTCGTAGTTCGGATTGTGGGCTGAAACTCGCCCACATGAAGCTGGATTCGGTAGTAATCGCGTTTCAGCAGAGCGCGGTGAATACGTCCCTGCTCCTTGCACACACCGCCCGTCAAAGCACCCGAGTGGGGTCCGGATGAGGCCTGGCTCCCAGGTCGAATCTGGGCTCCGCAAGGGGGCTTAAGTCGTAACAAGGTAGCCGTAGGGGAATCTGCGGCTGGATCACCTCCTAACGAACGGGACTCACCTGTACGGTGAGCCCACTTTCACTGCACGCAAAGACCGTCCACTGACACCCACCCACGCACTCGACACAGTCCGAGTCCGCCCGGGCACCTAAGAACTACCAGGGCTAACCGGGCCCGTAGCTCAGCGGCAGAGCGCCTCCTTTGCAAGGAGGAAGCCCTGGGTTCAAATCCCAGCGGGTCCACTCCCGGGACTCATCCCGAACCGTGTTCCTTATAAGGACCACGGCGATACGATGAGTCCCGAACGAACCGATGCACCATCCCGCGAAAGCGCGGTTGGGAAGGGTCGAACGCGCCCGGCGTCACCGGGAGCGTAATGAGATCGTATGTACGTGCAATCCAGGCGTCCACTGGACTCGTTTCAGTTTATCGAGTCAAGTGCGCCCACACAACACAGTCACAACAGTCTGGCTACTGTACTGGCTGGTGAATGGCTCGGCTCGAGAGCCGACGAAGGACGTGCCAAGCTGCGAAAAGCCTGAGGGAGCCGCACGGAGGCGAAGAACTCAGGATCTCCGAATGGGAATCCCCACCGCAATTGCCTCGCGCAATGGGGAACGCTCCGAATTGAAACATCTCAGTAGGAGCAGGAAAAGAACGCAAAAGCGATGTCGTCAGTAACGGCGAGTAAACGCGACACAGTCCAAACCGAATCCCTCACGGGACATGTGGTGTTCGGACTGACTCTCACTATCCGACCATCGAACTGAAGTCTCCTGGAACGGAGCACGATACAGGGTGACAGTCCCGTAAGTTCGATCAGTACGATACGCGTCAGTTCCAGAGTAGCAGGGGTTGGATATCCCTTGTGAAGGTCCCAGGCATCAACTGGGAAGACTAAACACTCCTCGAGACCGATAGCGAACAAGTAGCGTGAGCGAACGCTGAAAAGCACCCCGAGAAGGGCGGTGCAATAGGGCCTGAAATCAGTCAGTGATGGAACGACGGGGCATACAAGGTCCCTCGACGAACGACCGACGCGCGAGCGTCCAGTAGGACTCGAGGGAAGCCGGTGTCGCGTCGTACGTTTTGAAAAACGAACCAGGGAGTGTGCCTGTCTGGCAAGTCTAACACGAGCATCGTGGAAGGCGTAGGGAAACCGATACGGCCGCAGTCTTCGGACCAGGGCCACCGTGTTCAAGCGCGGGGAGTCAGACGGGCACGACCCGAAACCGAGTGATCTACGCGAGGGCAGGGTGAAGCGTGGCGAAAGCCACGTGGAAGCCCGCTAGGGGTGGTGTCCTACAATACCCTCCCGTGACCCGCGCGTAGGGGTGAAAGGCCCATCGAACTCGGCAACAGCTGGTTCCAGTCGAAACATGTCGAAGCATGACCTCAGCAGAGATAGTACGCGAGGTAGAGCGACCGATTGGGAGACCCGCCTCCGAGAGGAGTCGGCCTCCCTGTCGAACTCCGAACTTGCGTACGTCGTAGAAGCTGGGAGTCCGGTGTCCCGGGGTAAGCTTGGGCACCGTGAGGGAGACAACCCAGAGGTAGGTTAAGGACCCCAAATGTGGATTAAGTGCGACCGAAGATTGTCTCGAGCCCTAAACAGCCGGGAGGTGAGCTTAGAAGCAGCTACCCTCTAAGAAAAGCGTAACAGCTTACCGGCCGAGGTTCGAGGCGTCGAAAATGATCGGGGCTCAAATCCACTTCCGAGACCTACCAGTCCTCACCAGAGGAACCTCGTAGACTGGCGTTCTGTACGGGTGGAAGCACGGGTGAGAACTCGTGTGGACCGCACAGAAACGAAAATCCTGGTCACAGTAGCAGCGAGAGTCGGGTGCGAACCCCGACGGCCTGAAGAGCAAGGGTTCCTCGGCACTGCCAATCAGCCGAGGGTTAGTCGGTCCTAAGTGTGACCGTAACTCGAATCACACAAATGGGAATCTGGTTAATATTCCAGAACCGTGTGCACTCAAAGTCGACGCTTTGGGGACCACCGAACCGGGCTTTCGCCCGGTCGAACTGAGGAAACTCGTGGAAGCCGTAATGGCACGAAGCGAGCGAAGCTCAGGACAGCGCAAGTCGGTGTTACCCAGAGCCCGTGAAAAGACGAGCACATCGTCCGTACCGAGATCCGACACAGGTGCTCTGGCAGAGCAAGCCAAGGCCTGTCGGGACCAACCGACGTTAGGGAATTCGGCAATTTAGTCCCGTACGTTCGCAATAAGGGATGCCTGCCTTTGACGAGGCAGGTCGCAGTGACTCGGACGCTCCGACTGTCTAGTAACAACACAGGTGACCGCAAATCCGCAAGGACTCGTACGGTCACTGAATCCTGCCCAGTGCGGGTATCTGAACACCAGGTACAACTGGACGAAGGACCCGTCAACGGCGGGGGTAACTATGACCCTCTTAAGGTAGCGTAGTACCTTGCCGCTTCAGTAGCGGCTTGCATGAATGGATCAACGAGAGCGTCGCTGTCCCAACGTTGGGCCCGGTGAACTGTACGTTCCAGTGCGGAGTCTGGAGACCCCCAAGGGGAAGCGAAGACCCTATAGAGCTTTACTGCAGGCTGTCGCTGAGACGTGGTCGCTGATGTGCAGGATAGGTAGGAGGCGTTACACAGGTACCCGCGCTAGCGGGCCACCGAGCCATCACTGAAATACTACCCGTCAGTGACTGCGACTCTCACTCCGGGAGGAGGACACCGGTAGCCGGGCAGTTTGACTGGGGCGGTACGCGCTCGAAAAGATATCGAGCGCGCCCGAAGATACCCTCACGCGGGTCGGAAACCCGCAGAAGAGTGCAAGAGCAAAAGGGTGTCTGACAGTGTTCTTCCTAACGAGGAACGCTGACGCGAAAGCGTGGTCTAGCGAACCTACGAGGTTCATTCATGGGACCCGTAGATGACAGAAAAGCTACCTTAGGGATAACAGAGTCGTCACCGGCAAGAGCACATATCGACCCGGTGGCTTGCTACCTCGATGTCGGTTCCCTCCATCCTGCCCGTGCAGAAGCGGGCAAGGGTGAGGTTGTTCGCCTATTAAAGGAGGTCGTGAGCTGGGTTTAGACCGTCGTGAGACAGGTCGGCTGCTATCTATTGGGGGTGTGAAGACACCTGACGGGAACGCTCGTATAGTACGAGAGGAACTACGAGTGGTGGCCACTGGTGTACCGGTTGTCCGAGAGGGCAGTTGCCGGGCAGCTACGCCACACGGGGTAAGAGCTGAACGCATCTAAGCTCGAAACCCACCTGAAAAAGAGGTGTCACCGAGGTCACTCGTAGAAGACGAGTTCGATAGACTCGGGGTGTACGCGACGAGGCAACGAGTCGTTCAGCCCGCGAGCACTAACAGACCAAGCCATACTCATCCACTGTCTGTGTGGACCGCACTGTGACTCGAATCAGAACTGAACCGAGTCCAGGCGCAAACTGGATTGCACGTACGTACGATCAGACCCGCTCTCACACAGAGAGCGCGACCGAAACGCTCGGTTCGTCTACCGACGTTGGACGCGACAGCGGTTCGATTCCGCTGGTCGGCATTGAGGCGGCCACAGCGGCGAGGTAACACCCGTACCCATCCCGAACACGGAAGTTAAGCTCGCCTGCGTATCGGCAAGTACTGGGGTGCGCGAGCCCCTGGGAACACCGATTCGCCGCCTCCCACTCATACTTCATACTCATATTCGTACTCGTACTGGTACGTACAGTCGTACTTTTAGTCGAACTCGTACCCACACTCGTCCTCGTACTCATACTCGGAGGCGGTTTCACACGCAGCGTGACGACTCGAACGCGACGCGTCCGTGTACCCGCCTCACCTTTCAGCCTCCCCCGCGTTTTTCATCACAGAGCCGCAGGCTCGACGAGCACACGCGCCCACGCGCGTTCGGGATGCAGAGCGAGTCGTCACTCGGCCTGTCGACGGACGGGCACCCTACGGCCATCGCAGTTGTCGTCCGCGTCCGAACACGGATCGGTCGCCGAACACCTCTCGTTTCCGGAATCGACCGTCTCGAACTGTCTTCCTCTCGATTAAGCCGGATAAATCCGGCTAAAACGGGGATGAACCGGCCCGAATCGGTGCTGAGCGAAGCCCTAGTTTAAGATATTGTGACTGTTCGTCGAACGTGAAATGCGCCGCAAACTCACAGCCATCCTCCTCACGGCGATGCTGGTGATGACCGCCTTCTCACCAGCGGCCGTCAGCGCACAGGAGACAGAGACGAGCCTCGGAGTATCGCTCGCGCAGGACCCCACGACGGGGAACGCCACCGTGACCGTCACTAGCGACGGCACACCCGTCGAGGACGCGACGGTAAACGTCACGTCGGGCGTTACCTACGCGGGCGAGGGAACGTACACGACCGACACCGAGGGGAGTATCGAACTGCCGAACCCCGATCAACCGGTCGACATCGAGGTCGAAGTGACGGCTAACGGCACCACGACGACCGAGACGTTCACCCTCGTCCCCGTCGAGGACTCCATCGACGTGACCCTCACGCAGGACGACGACGGGTCGGTCCACCTCGAAGCCACCCAGTACGGTGACGCGCTCGTGGGGGCCGAGGTCGACGTCACCTCGACGGTCGCCTACACGGGAGAGGGTACGTACACGACGGACGAGAACGGGAGCCTCGCGCTCCCCGAACCCGCCAGTGCGACCGAACTCACCGCCGTGGTGACCAGCGGTGACCTCGAAGCCATTCGGACGGACTCTGTCGAACCGATTGCGGAGTTCGAAGTCGCCGTCGAGGCGAACGACGACGGCACGGCGACTGTCACCGTGACGCGCGACGACGCGGCGGTGGACAACGCGACTGTCGCCGTCGAGTCGGACGCCCCGTACGCGGGCAACGGGACGGACGCGACGGACGAGAACGGGACGCTCGCGCTCCCCGAACCCGCCGAGACGGTGAACGTCACGGTGACGGCCGCCGACGGTGACGACGAGGCGACCACGGTCGCGGAACTGTCACCGGTCGACACCGGACTCGCCGTCGACGTCGTGCAGAACAGCGACGGGACGGCAACGGTGACCGTCACCGACGACGGTGCGGACGTCGAGAACGCGACGGTGAACGTCACCTCGGACGTGGCGTACGACGGGAACGGCACGTACGAGACGAGCAACGACGGGACGGTCGGCCTCCCGGCGCCCGATCAGAACCTCACCGTCACCGTGACGGCGATCAACGACAGCGAGGAAGCCACCGCGACGAGCGACCTCACGCTCGTCGAGAACGGCGGGTTCGCGAACTTCGGCCTGTGGGTCTCCTCGTACGTCCAGCAACTGAAGGACGGGGGGTACTTCGGGAAGGAGTTCGGGCAGAAGGTCTCCGAGTTCGCGACGGAGAACAACCCCGGTGCGGACAACAAGCCCGACCACGCTGGACCGCCCGAGCGCGGTGAGGAGAACGACGACGCGGATGGTGAGGCCGCCAGCGACGACGAAAAACGCCGTGGACCGCCGGAGCACGCGAACGACGACAAGGGTGCGGACGAGCAGGACGACGAGACTGAAGGGACCGAAGAGACGGCCGAGGACAGCGCGGCCGACTCGGACTGTGCGGCCGACTCGGACGAGGAGTCGTGTGAAGCCGACGACACGGGCGAAACCGACGACGAAGCCGAAGACGACGGAGACGACGCGCCCGGCAACAGCGGGAACAAGGGCAATCGCGGTGGCAACGGAAACGGCAACGGTCCGAAGAAGTAACTGACCGCTGTCGACTCTCTTCTCCCTGTCGAGTCTCGATGACGGGCGGTGATCCGTCGCGAAGCGCCGAACCGCTTCGGACTCACTCCTCCGGCGTCTCGACAGTCGCGTCGGCCTGCACACCGCCGAGATACGTGCGTCGGTACCACTGTTCGAGACGGCGGCGAATCGCCCCGACACGGCTCGCCGTGGTCGCCGCGTCGACGGCGAGGGTGACGGTGAACCGGTCCTCGAAGGCGATGTGGGCCACCTTCCCGTCGACGTGGTACCGTTCCGTGACGTCGACGTGGAACTCGTCGTCAGCGCCGACGCCGGGATCGACGCGGAGCGTCTGCGACAGCCAGTTCGAGTCACTCCCCATTGTCGGGTCCTCGCGGACCGCGACGAAGACGTACGCGTCGCCTTCGACTCCGAACAGCGTCGGCGTCGTCGTCTCCAGCGTCGACCGTGTGGTCATCGGTGCCGGACAGAGTCGGCTCTCGCGTTCGCTCGCGCGGGACGGTCCCCCCTCTCCCCCCTTCTCCCCACGCCGCTGGTGTCGAAGTCGTCCCCCCAGTGCCGGCGACACCACGTTTCGAGCACCGATTCGAGAGCGTCGACCCTCGGTGGCGACCGGAGGGTCGGGGTCGAAACGGTGACCGTCGCGGCGTCTCGCTGCGACGGGGCCCCGGACGCCTCGCGGTCGATCCGTCGCGTGACGTGGAGGACGAGTTCGTCGGGCGACCCGTCGCTCGGGTCGACACGGACCGAGAACTTCGTCAGGCCGTCTCTCGGCCCCGACTCGGTCACGGTGGTGAAGACGTACTCGTCGTCGACGCGCGTCGCGCCTGACGGTCCGGGGTGCTGTCCCGCCTCGTGTGGGCGTGGGCTAAACGTCGGCGTTCGGGTCATAGATAGATGGAGGTCGGCCGGCCCGGGCTGAACCCCGCGCGAAACAGGAGCTCATGGGCGCGGCAGGAAGCGCGTCGGGTGGTGCGCGAGGACGGCCCGGCGCGACCTCTACTCTCGGGAACGCACAGGAGTCAAAAGGGGTTTCTGACCGTTCTCTCCAAAAGGTCCCCCGACCGCCCAGGACTCGACACTGCACGTCGGCAGCGCCGCGACCAGCACTCGCCTCCGGTCGAGTCACCGGGGCCGATTACTCGACCGGAGCGGTGAGGACGGTTTCGGGGACGCCGGCCCGGGCCGCGACCCGTTCGGGCTGGACGTCGAACCAGCGGAGGGCGAGTCGGGCACCGCGTCTGATTGCGGGTCGCGCCGGGTCGTCGACCGGCCACGGGTCGAGCGTCGGAGCGCTCGTCGGTCCCGGAGCGGACGGTGAGGAGGGCGTGGACGCGCCACCCGCGCTGTCGAGGAACGGGACGACGGCCAGCGACACCAGCGCGGCCGGGAGCACTCCCTCGACGCTGGGGCCGGACTCGCTGACACTGGCCCCGCCGGTGGTATCGGCCTCCCCGCTCGTCGTCGGTTCCGCGTCGGGTTCCGTCTCGGCGTCGCGATAGCGGTCGAGGCTTCCGGCGAGCGCGAAGTACCGGCGTGCGTCGACGTCGTCGACGAGCGCCCGTTCGAGGGCGCGTCGCTGGACGAGACGCACCCACTCGCCGTCAGCCGTCACGGCTCTCCTCGCTCGGTGCCGACAGCGAGTGGTCGACGACGGTTCCGTCCGGCCGCAGCGTGACCGTCCCGAGCGTGACCGTCTCTCCCGACGACGTCGACGACGCGATGCCGCGGAGCGTCGCCTCCTGATCGAGGTGGTCCCAGACGACGCGCTCGACGAGACGCTGGAACTCCTCGGGGTCGGTCCAGCCCGAATCGATAGAAGAGGGGACGCGAACGACGAACTGGAGTTCCTCCCTGGTGACGTGGATGCCGACGCCGAAGGTGTCCGCGTCGGCCCGGTCGTCCGTCTCCGCCCGCTCGTGGTCCGGGTCGGCGTCGCTCATGGTACACGCTCGGAACGCGCGCGACAAATACTCCGTGGTACCCGCGTCGGTTGTGAACGGTCGGGCCCGAGACCGAACGACACCGCGTCGTCGGTGTGACAGGGGACGGCGTGGCACTGCCGACCCGGATAGCGGCGTTTTTGCCCGGCGGGTGGCGACCGGGACGTAATGAGCTATCGTATCGGCCTGGTCGGCAAACCCTCGGTGGGCAAGTCGACGTTCTTCAACGCGGCGACCATGAACGACGTTCCGGAGGGGGCGTACCCGTTCACGACCATCGATCCGTCCATCGGGGAGGCGTACGTCCGCGTCCCCTGTGCGGCCCCCGAGTTCGACGAGACGTGTACGCCATCGGTCGGTTTCTGCGACGACGGCACCCGATTCGTCCCCGTGAAACTCATCGACGTGGCCGGGCTCATCCCGGGCGCTCACGAGGGGAACGGTCTCGGGAACCAGTTCCTCACCGACCTCAACGAGGCGGACGTTCTCGTCCACGTGGTCGACTTCTCCGGGGAGACCGACATCGAGGGCGAACCGACCGAGGGGCACGACCCGCGCGAGGACATCGCCTTCTTGGAGGACGAACTCGACCAGTGGTACCTCGACGTTCTGGAGAAGGGGCTCGAACGCTACCGGACGGGCTACCACGGCGCTGAAGGCGACGTGGAGGCGGACCTCGCGACGCAGATGGACGCCTTTCGGACGTCGGAAGAAGAGATCAAGCAGGTCGTCCTCGGCCTCGGACTCTCCCTCGACCCCGACACCTGGAACGAGGGGGACAAACTCGACATCGCCCGCGAACTTCGCACCCGCACGAAGCCGATGGTCGTCGTCGCCAACAAGATGGACACCCCCGCGGCCCAGGAGAACTACGCGGAGATAACGGACGACCCCGACTACGACCACCTCACCGTCGTTCCCGCGTCGGCACACGCCGAGAAGGCGCTGAAACAGGGGGCGGAGGCGGGCGTCGTCGACTATCAGGCCGGCGACGATTCGTTCACCATCCAGGGCGACCTCTCCGAGGAACAGGAAGCGGGTCTCGAACGGATTCGAGACTTCGTCTCCGCGTACGACGGGACGGGCGTTCAGCGGGCGCTCGAAACCGCGCTGTTCGACGTCTTCGGCGCGCTCGCGGTCTTTCCCGGGAGCGCCAACGGCCGCTCGGACACGCAGGGCGTCTTCCGCGACTGCTTCGTCCTCCCCGACGGCGCGACGACGGAAGACTTCGCGTATCACATCCACTCCGACATCGGCGACGGCCTCCTCCACGGCATCGACTGCCGCTCGGGACGACAGATCGGCGGCGACCACGAACTCGCCCACCGCGACGTGGTCGAACTGGTCACCACGAGCTAACCCCGGTTCTCACTCGACTGGAACGTGCTGTCGGTTATTTGAATAGTCGGGCGGTCGATACGGGTGTGAAGGGAGATGTACGACGCTGTGCTCGTTCCGACGGACGGTAGTCCGGGTTCCGAACGCGCGGTTCGACACGCCGTCGACTTCGCCGAGACGTACGACGCCACGCTCCACGCGCTGTACGTCGTCGACGACGGGGGCGACGCCGACGCGGGTACCGACGAGGGGGACGACGAACCCACCGAACGGGGCAAGCAGGCCATCGACCTCGTCCGCGAACAGGCCGCGAAGACGACCGTTCCGCTGGTCGCCGACCTCCGCCGCGGCGACCCGGCGTCGGAGATTCTCCGCTACGTCGAGACGACCGGTATCGACCTCGTGGTGATGGGGACGCACGGACGGACCGGTATCGAACGGCACCTGCTCGGAAGCGTCGCGGAGCAGGTCGTCCGCGCCGCGTCGGTGCCGGTCGTCACTCTCAACCTCCGCGGGTCGTCCGACCGCGTCACCTCCGAGGAGGAGGCGCGGACGGTCGCCCGCGAGGCCGTCTTCGACGCGTTCCCGGTCGAGCAGAGCGACGTCAGCCTCGACCCGGGGGCGTACCGCGAACCGCACGCGTGGGTGTTCGAGGGGAGCGTCGCGGACCGACACGTGACCGTCTACGTCGACCGCGCGACGGGCGACCCCCACGTCGTGCGGGCACCGAACGGGTCGTGACCGAGTCGTAGCTACACCCCGCCGGCGGTGTCGGAGGTCGCCTCGGAATCGGTGACCTCCTCGACGGCTTCCAACAAGTCCGAGAGCGCTCGCGTCGCGCTCTGGGTTTTCACCTCCGCTCGCTTCCCCTCGAAGACGTACCGCTCGGCACGAGCGAACGAGTCGTCGCTCCCCCACGGCGCGGCGTAGGCGACGCCGACGAAGACGAGGCCGACCGGCTTGTCGGGGGTTCCTCCCGTCGGCCCCGCGATACCCGTCGTCGAGACGCCCCAGGTCGTTGCAGACACGTCTCGCACCCCCTGTGCCATCTCCCGGGCGACGGGTTCGGAGACGGCACCGTGGGCGTCGAGCGACTCCCGCGAGACGGCGAGCGCGTCGAGTTTGGCGTCGTTCGAGTAGGTGACGGCCCCGCGGTCGAGATAGTCGCTCGACCCGGGGACGTCGGTCAGCCGCGAGCAGACCAAACCACCCGTCAGCGATTCGGCGACGGCGACCGTTCCTCCCGTCTCCCGGAGCGCGTCGCCGACGCGGGCTTCGACCGCGTCGTCGGTCTCGTGCATAGGGGTTCGGTGAGGCCGAGAACACATGAACCCTCGCGCCGGCCGTCGCGCACGGACGGTCGGTCCCCCGCGCCGACGTGTAGTATCCCATCCCCGCCGAGTGTGGTATATCGGCACACACCGTTATAACGCCCCCCTTCGTTTTCGTAACCCAATGAGTACGGACGAGACGGCGAAGCGGGATTCGGAGCCGACGGGGACGACGTCCGGGAGCGGAACCGGCGTCGGGGCGAGCGTCAGGCGCGTGGAGGACCGGCGGTTCCTCACGGGGACGGCGCGGTACACCGACGACCTGCGGGTGCCGGACGCGGCCCACCTCGCAATCGTCCGAAGCCAGCACGCCCACGCCCGCGTCACCGACATCGATACGACCGCCGCCGAGGCGCTCGACGGCGTCCTCGCCGTCGTCACGCCCGAGACGATGGACGCGAGTCGTCTCCCGACACCGTCGCGTCTCCCCATCATCCCGGGGCCGGGCATCTCGACGGCCGAACACCTCAACTGCCCCGTCATCACCGACGGGACCGTCCGCCACCAGGGCGAACCGGTCGCGGTCGTCGTCGCCTCGGACCGCTACGCGGCGCGTGACGGCGTCTCCGCCGTCGACGTCTCCTACGAGAAACTCGACACGGCCGTCACCCTCGACGACGCGCTCGCGGACGACGCACCGGCGATTCACGACGGCACCCCCGACAACGTCGCGTTCGAGTGGGAGTACGGCGACGGCGACGCGATGGACGACGTCTTCGCCGCGGCCGCTCACACCGTCTCGGTCGACATCGGCAACCAGCGCATCGTCCAGAACCCCATCGAACCGCGGGCGGCTATCGCCGAGTTCGACCCCGGGACGGGCGAACTCCGCCTCCAGAGCACGACGCAGATTCCCCACAAACTCCGACGCGACCTGTCGGCGGCGCTCGACTATCCGGAATCGAAGATTTCCGTCGTCGCCCCGGACATGGGTGGCGGCTTCGGCAGTCGCTGCGTGCCCTACCCCGAGGAGGCGCTCGTCGCGTGGACCGCGATGCACCTCGAACGGCCGGTGCGCTGGCAGGGAACCCGGACGAGCAACTACGCGAGCGACATCCAGGGTCGCGGCGTCACCACGGAGGGAACGCTCGCCGTCGACGACGAGGGGCACATCCAGGGGTTCCGCGTCGACCTCGTCGACGACATGGGCGCGTACCTCTCGGCGTTCGCGCCCGGCATCGCCATCACGTGTCTGAACGTGATGACCGGCCAGTACGATATCCCCGCAGTTCACTACCACGTCCGGGGGGTGATGACCAACACGACGCCGTCGGACGCGTACCGCGGCGTCATCGAGACGGAACTCATCCACACGCTGGAGCGACTGGTCGACCGGGCCGCCGCCGCGGTCGGCGTCGACCCCGCCGAGTTCCGCCGGCGGAACTTCGTCCCGCCCGACGCGTTCCCGTACGAGACCGCCGCCGGCGGGACGTACGACAGCGGCGACTACGAACCCGCACTCGACGAGGCGCTCGACCTCGTCGACTACGAGGAACTCCGCGCTCGACAGGCGGAGTGGCGGGAGGAGGGACGGTACCTCGGCATCGGCATCGGCGCGTGGATCGAGAAGTGCGGCTTCGGTTGCGGCGGGAAGGTCGCCTCCTGGGAGTACAGCAACCTGCAGTGTCACCGCGACGGCGGTATCACGGTCCACGTCGGCACCTCGAACCACGGCCAGGGCCACGAGACGACGTACGCGCAGGTGGTCTCGGAGAAACTCGGCGTGCCCATCGACCGGATCGAAATCGTCGAGGACGACACCACCCGGGTCCGCGAGGGCGTCGGCACGTTCGCCAGTCGGTGCGCCATCACGGCGGGCGGGTCCATCGGCGAGAGCGCCGAGAAGGTCGTCGAGAAGGGAAGACACATCGCCGCCCACCGTCTCGAAGCCGCGGCCGAGGACGTCGTCTTCGAAGCGGGCGAGTTCTCCGTCGCCGGCGCGCCCGACCGCTCGATGTCGCTGGAGGCGGTGGCCGAGGTGGCGCACGTCGGCTACGACCTCCCCGAGGGCGTCGAGGCCGGCCTGGAGGCGACGTCGTACTTCGACCCCGACGACTACTCGTACCCCTTCGGCGTCCAGATTGCGGTCGTCGAGGTCGACCCCTCGACCGCGGAGGTGTCCTTCGAGACGTTCGTCTCGGTCGACGACTGCGGCGTCCAGATCAACCCGAAAATCGTCGAGGGACAGGTCCACGGCGGGACGGCACAGGGCATCGGCCAGGCGCTGTTCGAGGGCGCGATGTACGACGACAACGGGACGCTCGTCAGCGGCTCACACATGGACTACGCGCTCCCGAAATCGTACCACGTCCCGGATATGAAGACGGGCTTCACCGTGACGCCGTCGCCGCGGAACCCTCTCGGCGTGAAGGGCGTCGGCGAGTCCGGCGCGGTCGGTGGGCTCGCGGCGACCGTCAACGCGGTCGAGGACGCCCTCGCCCCGTTCGGAATCGGCGACCTCACCCCGCCGCTCACCGGGCAGACCATCTGGACCGCCCTCCGGGAGGCCCGCGGGGAGGCGGACTGACGGGACTCGGAGTCGGCGCAGTCGGTAGGTGTATTTACCCACGTGGTGTGTAGGCGTATCACATGCAAATCGCCGTCTCGGACACCGTCGGTCCGGCTACTGAGATCCGAAAGCAGGCCGAACTCGCGGCCGAACTCGACTACGACGCCTTCTGGACGCAGGAACTCATCGACACGAAGGACGGAATCACCACCGCGACGGCGCTCGGGGCGTGGGGTATCGACATCGACATCGTCGTCGGGTTGCCGAGTCCGTACACGCGTCACCCGGCGATGATCGCCACGGAGGTCTGCTCCGTCGACGACTACTCCGGGGGGCGGGTGCGCGGCCTCGCCGTGGCGACGAGCGCCCCGGAGGTCGTTCAGAAGTTGGGCGAGTCGCTCGACCGCCCTATCAAGCGGATGAGCGAGACGCACGACATCCTCCGGTCGATTATTCGAACCGGACGCTGCGACTACGAGGGCGACATCTACACGATTACGAACTGGAAGCTCCGCAGCGAGTTCAGTAGCGACATCCCGCTCTACCTGGCGGGGATGGGCCCGAAGATGCGCGAACTCGCCGCGGCGAAGTTCGACGGTCTCTGGCTGCCGTTCAACGCGACCGTCCCCTTCGTCGACGACGTCACCGACGAAGGTGACGACCTTCTCGTGACCCGGTTCGACCGCGACCCCGACGAGTTCCTCTACGCGCTCAACATCCCGACGGCCGTCGTCGACGAGGAGGACGAACTGAGCGTCGACGAGCAGGTCCGCGACGTGCTGGAGTTCACGGCGTGGCACTGCTGCAGCGACCACATCAAGCCGCTCGTCGAGCGCGCCGGCATCGACTACGACGTCGACGCATTGCGCGAGGCCGTCCGGAACAACGACTACGAGGCGATGAAAACCATCGTCGACCGCGACTTCCTGAACACGGTCGCGGCCGTCGGGTCGCCCGAGACGGTCCGCGACCGCTACCGCGAGTACGTCGACGCCGGCATCGACTGTCCGGTCATCTACAACTACGGGCCCGAGTCGGTGAAGCTCCGGAACGTCGAGGCGCTCGCGCCCAGCGCGTTCTGATCGTTATACACTCTCGCCGGCTCCGAACTCGCGCTCGACGGCCCCGCGGTCGATCTTTCCGACGTCGGTCTCCGGGAGCGACGCGACCACGGCGAGTCGTTCGGGCCGGCGGAAGACGGCCAGCCCCCGCTCGTCGAGGAAGGCCGTCACCTCGTCGAGCGTGAGCGACGCTGTGCCCCGCCGGAGTTCGACCGCCGCGCCGACCCGCTCGCCCAGCGCCTCGTCGGGGACGCCGACGACGGCCGCCTTGGCTATCTTCGGATGCTCGACGAGGACGTCCTCGATGGCCGGTGCGTAGATGGTCTCCCCGGCGCGGTTGATAGTGTCGTCGAGGCGCCCCCACACCTCGTACGTGCCGTCCGGACGCTGTGAGAAGACGTCGCCGGTGTAGAACCACCCGTCGTCGTCGAACGACGACTCGTTCGCGGCCTCGTTGCGGAAGTAGCCGGTGAACACCCCGGGGCCCCTGACGACGAGTTCGCCGAGTTCCCCCCGTGGGACCTCCCGGCCCTCGTCGACGATGCGAATCTCGTCGCCGGGACCGAGCGGTCGACCGACGGTCGTCGCCTGTACCTCCACCGGGTCGTCGGGTCGGGTGATGACCTGCGCCCCTTCGCCCATGCCGAAGACGTTGCAGAAGCCGGCGTCCCACTGGTCGGCGACCCGCCGGACGAGGTCGGGCGGGACCTTCTGTCCGCCGGAGCAGACGACGCGAAGCGTCGACAGCGTCGCGTCCGCCCCGGCGTCGAGGAAGTCGATGAGCTGTTTGGGGATGAGCGTGGTCACGTCGCCGTCGACCCGGTCGACGAGGGCGACGAGCGGGTCCGGCTTCAACGCCGGTTCGACCGCGACGGTCGCGCCCGCCCAGAGGCCCGCACCGAGGACGTACCCGAACGCGAAGCTGTGCGGAATCGGGAGTCCGGCGACGAGCGTCCAGTCCGCCTCGACGCCCATCGCCCGCGCGATGTGCTCCCAGAGGTAGACGTAGTCGTTGTGGGTCCGTGGAATCGCCTTCGGGAGACCGCTCGTCCCGCCCGAGAGCATGAACAGCCCGGGGTTGCAGGGGTTCACGTCGTCGCCGTCGACCTCCTCATCGTGGTCGCGCAGGGCCGTCAGGTCGTGCCATCCGGTCGGTGCATCGCTCCCGTCCCCGGCGACGGCGACGCACGCGTCGAGGTGCGCGTGGTCGTCGACGACACTGTCGACGAGTCCCACGTAGTCGAAGCCGAGGTCGTACCGGTCGCCCGCGGTGACGACGGCCTTCGACTCGGTGAGGGAGACGACGTGTCCCAGTTCCTGTTCTCGGTGCCGCGGGAGGACGAACGCCGGGACGACGCCGAGGCGCGAACACGCGAGGAACGCCTCGACGAACTCGACGCAGTTCGGCAACTGGAGGGTCACCGTGTCGTCGGCCCGGAGCCCCAGTTCGTCGCGGAACGCGCCCGCGAGCCGTCTGGAGTTTCGGGCGAGGTCGCCGTAACTCAGTTCGCGCTCCGGCCCGACGAGCGCTCGCCGCGACGGCGTGGCCTCGGCCACCCGGTCGACGACGGCGTGGAAGGTGAGGTCACGCCAGTCCCCCGCCTCGCGATACGCCCGGACCCGGTCGGCCGGAAACGGAACGTATCCCTCGATGTCGGTCGTCGCGTGGGCGGGCCCGTCGTGCATACCCTACGAACTTGGAGCCCGGATATATAGCTAGTCACCCCCAACAGTATATGCCACGCGCCGTCGAATCGGGAGGAATGACCTCCCCGACGTCCGAGACGACGATGCGCGCGGTCGGCTTCCACGAACACGGCGACATCGACCAGTTCGAGTTGCTCGACGTGCCGGTCCCCACCATCGAACCCGACGAGGTGCTCGTCGACGTTCGGGCGGCGTCGCTCAATCACCAGGACCTCTTCGCCGTCAGAGAACTCGAACACTACGTCCCCGAGTACCCGTTCTGGGGCGGCGGCGACATGGCGGGGACGGTCGCCGCCGTCGGCGACCGGGTGACGGGGTGGGACGTCGGTGCGCGCGTCGCCGTCGACCCGACGATTACGTGTGGGACGTGTCGGTTCTGCCTCGCGGGCGAACAGTCGATGTGCGAGCGGTACCAGGTGTTCGGCGAACACCGAAAGGGCGGATTCGCCGAGTACGCCGCCGTCCCCGCCGAGAACCTCGTCTCGGTTCCCGACTCGGTATCCTTCGAGACGGCCGCCGCCGCGCCGATGGTCACCGGAACCGCCTGGCGGGCGCTGGCGACGCGCGCCTCGCTCGAACCGTACGAGGATCTGCTCGTCGTCGGCGCGACCGGCGGACTCGGCCACATGGCCGTTCAACTCGCCCGCGAGGTGCTCAACGTCGACACCATCTACGCGACGACGAGCACCGAGGAGAAGGCGGCCTTCCTCCGTGACCTCGGCGTCGACCACGTCATCGACTACACCGAGGAGGAGTTCAGCGCGCGGGTGTGGGAGCTCACGGGCAAGCGCGGCGTCGACGTGGTGTACAACAACGTCGGCGGGGAGACGTGGGTGCCGTCGATGCGGGCGCTCAGGTCCGGGGGGCGGCTGGTCACCTCGGGGGCGACCGCCGGTCCCAACCCGCCGACCGAAGTCAGGCTGGTGTTCGTCCGCCAACTCGACGTGCTGGGGAGCACCGCACACAGCGCGACCGACCTCCGGCACGCCCTCCGGTACGTCTGGGACGGGACCGTCGAACCCGTCGTCCAGGAGACGTTCCCGCTGGAAGCGTACGCCGAGGCGTTCCGGACGATGGCCGACCGCCGGGCCTACGGCAAACTCGTCTTCACAGTCGACTGACCGGATACGCACATCCGGACTAAATACCGTAAATGATGCGGTAAAATATAAGGAGATATCCCATCCCTTCGTTATTCACACCGCACGACTCCCCGGAGTTTCCCGATACACTTATCAAATGTGGCCATGTGGGTTGAGAACGAGTAACAATGAGCGAGAGGCATACGTCCCGGAGGGCGAACCGTTCGAGCCGTCGGAGGTTCCTGAAACTCACGGGGGCGAGCGCGATGTTGGCGACCAGCCTCGCCGGCTGTGCGGGCACCGAAGGCGGCGGGTCGACCGCGACAGCGACCGACGCCCCGAGCGGTGGCGGAGCGACACAGACAGAGAGCGGCGGCGGCGGACAAACCTCGACGGGCACACCGACGTCGTCGGGTCCCGAGCGGGTCGTCTTCGGGCAGCCGGCGGGTATCTCGGGGAAGTGGGACTTCCTCCAGCCGGCGGTGTCGCAGGCGTCGGAGCTCGCGACACAGCAGATCAACGACGCCGGCGGCCCCCTCGACGCCGAGTTCGAACTCCTGCGGCGTGACACGGCGGTCAACCCACAGCAGGCCCGACAGGTGGTTCGACAGCTCGTCAACAACGACAGGGTCCCGGCGATCAACGGGCTCTTCTCGAGCGAGATCGTCCCGCTGTGGGACTTCATTCAGGAACTCGAAGTCCCGATCATCTCGCCGTGGCCGGGGTCGACGTTCCTCGACACCCGCGGGGGTGACCGGGGAACGCCCGAGGACCTGAGCGACGACGAGTGGCTCTGGCGGACGGTCATCGGCGACACGGTCCACACCGCCGGCGCGGCGAAAGCGATGATCGACAACGACTTCACGACGCTCGGGGTCCTCAACGGGACCAGCGCCGGGGAGCGGAGCTGGTCCGACTCGTTCATCGCCGCGTTCGAGGACCTCGGGGGGACGGTCGCCCAGCGCGTCGAGGTCTCGGAGGGGCAGTCCTCGTACCAGTCGTCGCTCGACCGGCTGTTCCAGACCGACTTCGACGCGTGGGCGCTCGCGGTGGCGCTCACCGACGCGACGACCGTCATCCGCGACTGGTCGAACGCGGGCTACGGGCGTCAACTCCTCCTCGAAGACGGGCTGATGGACGCCGACCTCATCGAGGCGGTCGGCGAGCAGGCCGAGGGCGCGTGGATTGCCGCCGGGAGCACGCAGGGACCGAACTACGACAGCTTCCTGCCGGCGTTTCAGGAACTGGGCGACGCCGACGTTCACACGTGGGGCGTCGCCTCCTACGACGCGACGAACGTCCTCGCGCTGGCGACCCACCGCGCGGGCGAGGCCACGCCGGAGGCCATCGAGCAGAGCATCGGTCCCGTCACCCGCGAGGGCGGGACGGCGGTCTCGAACTTCGCCGAGGGCAAGGAGGCGCTCGACGCCGGCGAGGAGATCAACTACGAGGGAGCGGTGACGCCGGTCGACTTCACCGAGTTCGGAAACGTCTGGGGGAACGTCGGCGTCTCGACGGTCACCCCCGACGGCTTCGAGGAGGAGTTCACCGTCGAGGCGGACACGCTGAAAGAATCTATCGCGGACTACTGACCACCCCCTCGATACATAAATGGCTCTCCCTCTCGTTCAGGAACTCATCTTCGGCCTGGTTCTCGGCTCGTTCATCGCGCTGGGAGCTATCGGCTTCACCCTGGTGTACGGCCTGGTGAACATGATCAACTTCGCCCACGGCGAGTTCGTCACGGTCGGAGCGTACGTCGGACTCATCGCCGCGCAGTTCCTCGGGCTCCCCTTCGCCGTCGCCGTCGTCGCCGCGCTCGCGGTCACCGCCGTCTTCGGCTGGGGCGTCGCGCAGGTGACGTTCGAGCCGCTGAACGACGCCGGGGCGGTCCCGCTGCTTTTGACCTCCATCGGCGTCGGGCTCATCCTCCGGAACGGGATTCGGCTGGCCGCGGGTGCGAGCCCGCAGTACATCGACACGACCCGGCCGACCCCTTACCGGTTCGAAGAGCTTGGCTTCTTCTTCACCGACCAGCAGGTGTTCATCGTCGCCATCACCGTCGTGGCAGTCGTCGCGCTCCACCTCTTCTTGAACCGGACGATGATCGGCGTGGCGATGCGAGCGACCTCCGACAACGAGGACCTGGCGCTCGTGACCGGTATCGACACGCGCCGCGTCCGCCACGTCGTCTGGCTCATCGCCTCGGCCTTCGCGGGCGTCGCGGGCATCCTCCTGGCCGTGAGCCGGTCGGCGAACCCGTCGCTCGGCTTCGGACAGCTCCTCTTGGTGTTGACCGCGGCCATCCTCGGCGGCGCCGGGAGCCCCTACGGGGCGGTCGTCGGCTCGTACATCCTCGGCATCGGCATCTCCCTCGCCATCGCCTTCCTCCCCACCGGCGTCTCCGAGTTCGGGACGACCATGGCGTTCGTCGTGCTCATCGTCGTCTTACTCGTTCGCCCCGGCGGCATCGTCAACCAGGAGGTCCGCCACTCGTGAGCGTTCTCGACGACCTCCCAGTGGACGCGGCCCGCGCCGGCGTCGTCCTCGTCGTGCTCGCCGTCGCGTTCCTCCTGAGCCCGTTCTTCATCGCGCCGCCGCGCGCGACGCTGTTGTTCTTCGAGGTCGGCATCATTTTCCTGGCGTACGTCCTCATCCTCGTCGGGGTGAACCTCCAGTTCGGCCACGCCGGCCTGGTCAACTTCGGTCCCGTCGCCTTCTTCGCCGTCGGCGGCTACACCGCGGCGATGATGACCGCCGACGGTCCGTTCGAGGGAATCGGCCTCGGCTTCCCGTGGCCCGTCGGACTCGTCGCCGGCGTCGTCGCCGCGGTGGCGCTCGGCGCGGTCCTCGGCGTCTCGACGCTCCGCCTCCGCGACGACTTCCTCGCCATCGTCACGCTCGCAGTCGCCGAAATCGTCCACGGCCTCGTCGGGACGTTCCAGTCCGTCACCGGCGGGAGCCTCGGCCTCGGAAACGTCCCACGTCCGTTCGCGGCGCTCACCAGCGACGGCGCACCCAACCTCTTCGCGACGGCGTTCCTGTTCGGCTCGCTGGCGCTTCTCGCCTACGGCGTGTTCCACCGGCTCGCCGAATCGCCGTACGGTCGCGTCCTCCACGCCATCCGCGCGGACGAGCAGGTCACCGAGACCCTCGGCAAGGACGTCTTCCGGTACAAACTGGTCGTCTTCGTCTACGGCGCCGCCCTCGCGGGCTTCGCGGGTGCGATGTTCGCCTTCCACCTGGGCGCGGTCTCGCCGGGCTTTTTCACCATCAACGTGACCGTCCTGGTCTGGATCGGCATGCTCATCGGCGGCGCGGCCAGCGACCGCGGCGTCATCGGCGGACTCGCCATCATCATGAGCTTCCAGCTCCTGACCCGCTTCCTGAACGACCAGATTCCGGCCGTCACCGCCGACCAGTTCGCCTCCATCCGTCTCATCCTCGTCGGTCTCCTGCTCGTGCTCATCGTCCGCTACCGACCCGAGGGCATCTGGGGCGACCCGAAGGAACTGGGGGTGGAGCGATGACGGAGGTGTCTCGATGACGCTCCTCGACGTCGCGGACCTCCGGCGGTCGTTCGGTTCGATCCGCGCGCTCGACGGCGCGAGCTTCACGGTCGAACGCGGCGAACTCGTCGGGGTGATCGGACCCAACGGCGCGGGGAAGACGACGCTGTTCAACTGCGTCTCGGGGGTCCTCGAGAGCGACGCCGGGACCGTCCGATTCGACGGCGAGGACGTCACGGACGTGGCCCCGTACGAACTCCCCCGCCGCGGGATGGTCCGGACGTTCCAGCAGACGCGGGAGTTTTCGACCATGTCGGTCGGCGCGAACATGCTGCTGCCGACGCCCGATCACCCCGGAGAGCGCGCCTACCACGCGGTGTTCCGGACCGACGCGGCGGCCGACCGCGAGCGGGCCGCACGCGACCAGGCGGAGGAACTGCTGGCGGTTTTCGACCTCGACACGATGGTCGACGAGTACGCGGGCTCGCTCTCCGGCGGTCAGCGGAAGCTGCTCGAACTCGCGCGGGCGCTGATGCTCGACCCGGACCTCCTGCTCCTCGACGAACCGTTCGCGGGCGTCAACCCGACGCTCACCCGCGACATCGCGGCCCACATCGAGGCGCTCAACGACGACGGGCTGACGCTGCTCATCATCGAACACGAACTCGAAACGCTCACCGACCTGGTCGACCGGCTCATCGTCATGACGAACGGCAGCGTCCTCACGACCGGCACGCCCGAAGAGATACTCGAAGACCAGCGCGTCATCGACGCGTACCTCGGAAACTGAACCAGTGAAACTTCGAAACACGAACCCATGACCGAACCGACGGCTAAGCCGACGACGGAGCGAGCGATTTCGAACGCTGGCGGTGGCTCTCGATGACGCTCCTCGCCGTCGACGACCTCGACGCGGGGTACGGCGACTTACAGATCCTCCACGGCGTCGACCTCGCTGTCGACGACGGGGAGTACGTCGCCATCGTCGGCCCGAACGGCGCCGGCAAGTCGACCGCGATGAAGACGGTCGTCGGGCTGACGACGTACATGGACGGGCGCATCGCCTTCGAGGGGCAGGACATCGCGGGGCTCGCCACCCAGAAGATCATCGACCGCGGCATCGGCTACGTGCCGCAGACGGGCAACGTCTTCGCGACGCTCACCGTCGAGGAGAACCTCCGGCTGGGCGGATACCTCGACGGCGGGGCGTCGGACGCGGCCCTCGAACGGGTGTACGAGCAGTTCCCGGTGCTCGAAGAGCGGACGAACCAGCGCGCCGGCAACCTCTCCGGTGGGCAACAGCAGATGCTCGCGATGGGACGGGCGCTCGTCCTCGACCCCTCGCTCCTCCTCTTGGACGAACCCTCCGCCGGACTGGCGCCCGACCTGGTCACGACCATGTTCGACCACATCGACCGCATCAACGCGGCCGGGACCGCCGTCCTCATCGTCGAACAGAACGCGAAGACGGCGCTCGACCGGTGCGAACGCGGATACGTCCTCGCGCAGGGTCAGAACCGCTACGCCGACACCGGCGACGCGCTCCTGGCCGACGAGGCGGTGCGACGGGACTTCCTCGGCGGGTAGCGGCCCGCTCGATGCGCCTGCGGGTCCGTCGGCCGCCTCAGTCGATGTGGATGGCGGGCTTGTCGGGCCGCGCCTTCCGGGCGAGGGCGTCGTCGGGGTCGTCGGTCGCTCCTCGGACGACGACCTCGGCCCCGAACTCCTCCTCGAAGAGCCAGGCGGCCTGTTCGAACAGCTCTCGTTCCGTTTCGGGGTCGAGGGCGGGTTCGAGGCCCGGCTTCGCCTCGGCGACGTCGGCGGCGAACTCGGCGGCGGCCTCGCCCTTCCCGCGTATCTCCTCGTCGGCCATGATCCGCCCGACGACCGCCGCGTCGGGGTCGGCCTCGCGGGCGACCTGGTACGCGCGGTACTTCCACTCCTGGGCGACCACGAGTTCGATCCGCTCCGGGGCGTCGATGCCGACGACGTCGGTGATGCCGCGGACGTCTTCGAGCGTTCGCCGGATCAGTTCCCGCTCGATGCGGTAGTCGGGGACCGCCTGGAGCGGTTCGGGCCAGCGCGCCTCCGCCACTACCCCTTCCTCGCCGAGCATGCTCCACAACTCCTCCGCGAGGAACGGCGTGATGGGCGCGATGAAGCGGGTCAGCGCCCGGAGGCCGCGTTCGTAGGGGTACTTGTACGGCGTCTGGTACGCCTGGTACCGACGGAGCAGTCGGACCAGTCCGTGAACCTCGCTCACCACGCGGTGGAAGCGGAACCGGTCGTAGTCCGCGGTGACGGCGGCGATGGTCCGGTCGAGTTCGCGTTCGAGGTAGGTGTCGTGCGGGGCGTGCTCGTCGCGGGCGGCGGTCTCGTCGCTCTCGACGTACGACCGCACTAGCCCGTAGACCTGCTGCTGGAGGTCGTACGACGTGGAGACCTTCTTGGCGGTCCACTCGAAGTCCTGTCGCGGGTGCGCCGCGCTCAGGACGAACAGCCGCGTCGTCTCCGCGCCGTACTCGTGGGGGGCGATGGCGTTGCCCTTCGACTTCGACATCTTCTGGCCGTCGTAGAGCACCGTCCCCTGATTGACGAGGCGGTCGATAGGCTCGCGGACGGCGAGGAGGCCGAGGTCACACAGCGCCCGGGTGAAGAAGCGGACGTACAGCAGGTGTAAGATGGCGTGTTCGTCGCCGCCGACGTAGACGTCGATGGGGAGGAGGTCGTTCGCCCGGTCGGTGTCGAACGGCGCCGTTTCGAGGTCCGGCGAGAGAAAGCGGAGGAAGTACCACGCGCTGTCGACGAACGTGTCCATCGTGTCCGTCTCTCGCCTCGCCTCTGCTCCGCAGTCGGGACAGGTCGTCTCGACGAACTCCTCGCTCGCGTCGAGCGGGTTGCCCGTCGTCTTGACGAACGGCGGCAGTTCGACCGGGAGGTCCTCGTCGGGGACGAGGACGTGCCCGCAGTCGTCGCAGTGGACGACCGGGATGGGCGTCCCCCAGTAGCGCTGTCGGGAGATGAGCCAGTCGCGCAGGCGGTAGGTGACGTGTTCCTCGACGGCGTCCTCGTCGAGGAGACGTTCGCGTGCGGCCGTGCTCGCGAGGCCGTCGTACTCGTCACTCGCGGTGAGCATGCCGTCCTCGGTGAAGGGCTCGTCCGGGAGGTTCGTCCCCGAGCCGTCGACCGGTTCGACCGCCTGGGTGAGCGGGAGATCGTGCGCCTCCGCGAAGGCGTGGTCGCGCTCGTTGTGCGCGGGGACGCCCATCACCGCCCCGGTTCCGACGTCGTCGAGGACGTACGCCGCGACGTATATCGGCAGGGAGTCGCCGGTGAGCGGGTGGGTCGCCCGGAGGCCGGTGTCGACGCCCGAGGTACCGTCTCCCTCCCCGCCACGAACCATGTCGACGTACTGGGCGAGGGTCTCGTCCTCGGCGACGAGTTCGCGCGTGAGGTCGTGCCCCGGCGAGAGCGCGACGAACGTCCCGCCGTACACCGTGTCCAGCCGCGTGGTGAACACGTCGACCGTGGTGTCGCGCCGCGGAACCTCGAACGTCACCGTCGCACCCTCGCGGCGGCCGATCCAGTTGCGCTGTCGTTCGCGGACGCCGTCGGACCATCCTTCCAAGTCGTCGAGGCCGTCGTGGAGTTCCTCGGCGTACTCGGTGATGCGGAAGAACCACTGGTCGAGGTCCCGCCGGCTCACCGGCGTCTCACACCGCCAGCAGACGTCGACCGTCTCCGCGGCAGCGTCGGTGTCGGAATCCCTCGCCTCGCCGGTGACGGCGATGTCGGTGGGACCGACCGCCCGTTCTTCGACCTGGGCGTCCGCGAGCACCGTCTCGCAGTCCGGACACCAGTTGACCGTCGCGGCCTTGTAGTCGACGAGACCCTCGTCGTAGAAGCGTTTGAACAGCCACTGGTTCCACCGGTAGTAGTCGGGGTCGCAGGTGGTGACCTCCCGGGACCAGTCGTAGCCGAACCCCATCGTCTCCATCTCCTCGCGCATCTGTCTGATGCACGTCTCGGTCCACGACCGGGGGTCGGTGTTGCGGTCGTAGGCGGCGTTCTCCGCCGGGAGGCCGAAGGCGTCCCACCCCATCGGGTGGAGCACGTCGTCGCCCTGCATCCGCCGGTAGCGGGCGTACGCGTCCGTGATGGTGTAGTTGCGGACGTGACCCATGTGGAGTTCGCCGGAGGTGTAGGGGAACATCCCCAGCACGTACGTCGGGTCCGGCGCGTCGCCGGCGCGGTAGACCCCTTCCCGTTCCCAGACAGACTGCCAGTACTCCTGCACCCGCCCGTGGCTGTAACCCTGAGACATGGTAGAACGATCTTAAAACCCATGCGGCACGGAGGGATATGATTGTTCGGGCGGGTGTGTCGGGGTGTGATTGAGGGAGAGGTACGGCTAAAGAAGGCGTCGAGAGCGGACAGGGACGGACATCGAGAGAGAGCGGGGGGCAGCGACTCCGCGGGACACGGACGCGGTGATGCCACTGCCTCCCCAGCCGACTTCCTTCGCTCGCTCGCTCGCTCCGCTCACGCCGCTCAGTCATCCCTCGCACGCGCGGGCCGCCGACCGGAGTCGACGGCGCCACGCGCCACCGCACCGTCCCGACCGAATCGACAATCCACACCGGCACGACGTCGGGGTCGAAGAGGGCCCTCTCCCGGATCGATACGGCCGATTGCCCTGCTGAACGCCGATAGATCCAAGATCAGCCCCCGTCTCCTCGAACCACATGTCCGAGTGGCGCGACGCGGTCCGCCGCGAACTCGAACGCTTTCGCCGCGACACCGGGTCGCCGTGCGTCTCCCGGCAGGAACTCCTCGACCAGGCGCTCCCGCGCTTCGAGCGGCAGTTCTCCGACGCGAAGACGCCCGAGCAGACGATGAGCCGCGTCCTTCAGGAACTCCGCGACCGCGACGAAATCGAGTTCGTCGACCGCGGTCTCTACGAGATTCACACGCTGTCGTACGAAGACGGTCGACCGACGTCCGACGTCGACGAGGGGAACGAGGCACCCTACCGCGCCGAGGAGTACGACACCGTCGTCGGGGCGCGGTCGCTCCCCGCGAGTTTCCGGCGGGCCGCGCTCGAACGGTACGAGCGGCGGTGTCCCGTCTCGGGCGTCGACCACGCGGCGCTGCTGGACGTCGCACACGTCCTCCCCTGGAGCGACTATCCCGCACACCGGCTGGACCCGACGAACGTCCTCGTCCTCGACCGGACCCACCACGCGGCGTTCGACCGCGGCCTGTTCACCCTCGACGCGAGCTTGACGCTCCGGACGAACCCGTCGCTCGATACTGCCTGTCGGACCCTGCGACGGACGCTTCTCGACGCCGAGGGGTCGACGGTTTCCCTCCCGTCGACTGCGACACTCGACACGTCGCACCTCACCGAGCGAAACGACTCACTCACGTGGTTCTCGGGCTGAGGGCCGTCCGCTCAGACGGTCGATGCCGAGGCGTCATCGCCGAGCACGTCCGCGAGGCCGCCCATCCGGTCGAGAACGTACGCTGGTGGGTCGACTTCGTTCCACCGCTCGTCCCACTCACCCCCGTCGGCGAACCAGGCGACGGGGATGCCTGCGCGCTGTGCGCCGACGACGTCGTGTTCGACGGAGTCGCCGACGTAGAGGGCGGAGTTCGACCGCACGTCGAGCGCGTCGAGCGCGTCCTCGAACGGGTCCGGGTAGGGTTTGCGCCGGGGCAGGTCGCCGGCGTAGACGACGACGTCGAACGCCTCCCCGATGCCGAGGGCGTCGAGTTTGACCCGCTGTCTCGACGACGGGCCGTTCGTGATCAGACCGACGGGGCCGTGCTCGCTGGCCGCGGCGAGCGCGCGCTCGGCCCCTGAGACGAACGAGACGGCGCGGTAGTCGACGGTCTCGCGGAACCCCTCCGCGAGGCGGCGGGCGTCGACGCTCACGCCGTACTGGTCGGAGACCCGCGCGAAGCCGTCGGCGAGGTAGTCGGTCGGGTCGTCCGGTGGCGGGTCGCCGTCGAGCGCCTCCCAGAGGTCGGAGGGGGTCCCGACGGGTTCGATGTCGGCACGTTCGAACGCGCCGAAGTAGATGGTCTCCGCCGACTGCTCGTGGCGACAGAGCGTGTTGTCGAGGTCGAACAGGACGGCGTCGAACGCGGGCACGGCTCACCTACGTTCGGCGCGGACAAAAGCGCAGTCGTCGCCGGCGCCGCCGCGCCACAGGTCGCCCCGTTCGGCGTGCCGGCAGACGCGGGGCATACGACTATGTGGGCGGCCCACGAACGCACGTCCGTGATGGGGGAGCCAACGAACACGGGGAGAGTCGAAGGGATCGACCAGGCTCGAAAGCGGTCCTACACGGCGTTGAGCGACGCTCGCTGCCGGCACATTCTCTCGGCACTCGACCGTGACGGGCCGATGTCCACGGAGACACTGGCCGTGACCGTCTCCGCCGACGAACGGGACGTCGCGGTCGACGCTGTCTCCGACGCCGACGTCGAGTCGGTCCTGATCGAACTGTACCACACCTGCCTCCCGCGACTGGAAGCGGCCGGACTCGTCTCACGGGACGAGGACGGCACGGTCCGGGCACGTCTCGATGGACACGAGGCCGTCCCGGACGTTCGAGCGTTCCTCGAAACCGACCGGCGTCACGCCGCGGCGTCTCTCGCTCACCTCGCCGTCCCCGAACGGCGAGCGGCACTCGTCGTTCTCGCCGGACGGAACGAACCGCTGGACCTGTCGACGCTCGTGGCAGAGATGAGGCGGCTGGACGACTTCGATTCGGGAGTCGACTCCGGGGACTCGCTCCAGGTCGCGCTCCACCACGTCCACCTCCCGCGGCTCGAAGCGGCCGGGTTCGTCCGATACGACTCCGACGCGAACGTCATCGAACCCAGGATACAGGTGGCGGACGAGCTAGCGGGCGAGACGGAGTGACCCTCCCCTGACGCTCACGCGCGCTGCCACAGCGACATGACTGCGCCGCCGCCGCCGAGGCTCATTCCGACGAGTCCGTACTCGATGTCGTCGGCGACGAACTGGTACGCCAGCGACGTCGCCAGCATCCCGCCCGACGCGCCGATGGGGTGGCCGAACGCGACGGCGCCGCCGTAGGGGTTCATCCGCTCGCGCGGAATCCCGAGCCGCTGCATCACGTAGACCGACTGCGCGGCGAACGCCTCGTTCACCCAGAACGCGCCGACGTCGTCGACCTCTACTTCGGCAGTGTCGAGTACGCGTTCGATGACGTCGCCGACGGCCTCGTTGAACTCGTCGGGCGCGCGGTAGACGAAGTCGTAGTCGACGAGTCGGGCCATCGGCTCCAGCCCCGCGTCCGCCGCGGCGTCGGCGTCGGCTACCAGGACGACCCCGGCACCGTCGGAGAGCTTCGAGGCGTTCGCGGGCGTGATGGTCCCCTCCGGTCGGAACGACGGCGAGAGCCGCGCGAGGTCGTCCATCGTCGAGTCGGGGCGCGGCCCCTCGTCGCGCTTTACGACGTCGCGTCCGGTGTCGACCGGGACCACTTCGGCGTCGAACCGCCCCTCGTCGATGGCGCGGGCGGCACGCCGGTGGCTCTCCAGCGCGTACTCGTCCTGCGCTCGTCTCGAAAGGTCGTACTCGTCGCCGAAGCGGTCGACGAGGCGCTCCGTGATCTCACCCATGTGGACGTCGAGGCTCACGTCCCAGAGCGCGTCCAGCAGCATCGAGTCCTTCAGCGTGACGTCGCCGTACCGTTTCCCGTCTCTGAGTCCGGGGAGGACCCACGGGGCACGCGTCATCGACTCGAAGCCGCCGGCAATCGCGAACGAGACCCGTCCCGAGGCGATGCGGTCCGCGGCGAGCGTGATGGCCCGCAGCCCCGACCCCGACGCCTCGTTGACCGTCGTCGTCGGCGTCGTCTCCGGGAGGACGGACTCGACGACGACCTGTCTCCCCGGCACCTGTCCGATGCCCGCCTGGATGGCGTTGCCGAGACAGACCCAGTCGACCGCCGCGGGGTTGAGGTCGATCCGTTCGGCGAGGCCGTCGACGGCGACCCGTCCGAGTTCGACGCTCTCGACGTCCGACAGCGAGCCGAGGAGGGTGCCGTGCGGGGTTCGCGCGCCGTCGACGAGGACGATATCGCTCATACCTCTACCCTCGTTGACAGACGCCATCAGTGTTGCCCGAGAGCGCGCGTCGGCGTCCCGAACGCTCTTGTCCGTCGGCTGTATCCGGCGGGTGCGAGAGCCGCCGGACGGCGTTCGGTGAGTCGGTGGGGACGAGTACGGGACGGGTCCGGATGAGCACGGTTAAGTACCGAACTGATAATCTCGGAGTATGCCCGGAAGAACACTCGAAGAACACCCCACCTCTCTCGCGTCGGATGCCGGCGAGCGGACGCTCCACGTCGGCCGCGACCGGCCGATTCGAATCAGTTCCGGCCACCGACTCCTCCACCACGACGGGAAGTGTTCGCGTCCCCACGGTCACAACTACGAGATATCGGTCACCGTGACCGGGACGCTCACCGAGGAGGGGTGGGTCGTCGACAAGGGCGACGTCACGAGCGTCGTCGACGAGTGGGACCACCGGTTCCTCCTCGAATCGGGCGACCCGCTCGTCCGAGCGTTCGAGCAGTCGGGCGACGGCGATGCCGTGGTCGTCCTCGACCACCCGCCGACGGCGGAGGTGATGGCGGTGGTCCTCGAACGGAAGTTGCTCGAACGGTTCGGCGAGAACGTCACCGACGTTTCGGTAGAAGTCGCCGAGACGAGCGAACTCTGCGCGTCGTTCTGATGCCCGTCAACACCGACGCGAGCGGGCTGGACGCCCCCGAGGAAGTCGACGAGTCGGCGCTCCCCATCAACGAGGTGTTTCACTCGCTGCAGGGCGAGGGGAGGCTGGCCGGCGTGCCGAGCACGTTCGTCCGTACCTCCGGATGCAACCTCCGGTGTTGGTTCTGCGACTCGTACCACACCTCGTGGGAACCCACTCACGGCTGGTTCGACGTGGCCGACGTGGTGGAGCAGGTGGAGACCCACGGCGGTGACCACGTCGTCGTCACCGGCGGCGAGCCGATGATCCACGACGCCGTCGCGGACCTGCTCTCGGAACTGTCGTCCAGAGGGTATCACACCACGGTCGAGACCAACGGAACGGTCTTTCGAGACACGGCAGTCGACCTCGCGTCCATCTCGCCGAAACTCGCCACCTCGACTCCGACGGCGGAGCGCCCGCCTGCGGGCGGGGACGCCGACGTCGGCGTGTGGGGGGACCGCCACGAGCGGGACCGACTCGACTACGACGCCCTCGCCTCGCTGGTCGAGGCGTACGACTTTCAGCTGAAGTTCGTCGTCACCTCCCGCGAGGACCTCGCGGAAATCGAATCGCTCGTCGACGAACTTCGAGCGGTGAGCAGCGCGCGGATTCGAGACGCCGACGTGCTGTTGATGCCCGAGGGAACGACCCCCGAGCGACTGGCGAAGACCCGCGGCCTCACGGCGGAACTGGCGCTCGAACACGGCTACCGGTACACGCCCCGGCTACACGTCGACCTCTGGAACGACGCGCCGGGGACCTGATGCGAGAGACGAACGACGGAGACACCACGACACGATGACAGAGCACGCAGTGATTCTGGTCAGCGGCGGGATGGACAGCGCGACGGCCGTCTACGAGGCGAGAGAGCGCGGGTACGAGCCCCTCTTCTTGCACACCTCCTACGGCCAGCGAACCGAGGACAAGGAGTTCGAGTCGGCCCGCACACTCGCGGACGCCGTCGGCGCCGCGGACTTCCTCCACGTCGAGACCGAACATCTCGCCCGCATCGGCGCCTCGTCGCTGACGGACGAGGACATCGACGTCGCGGACGCGGACTTCGAGAGCGACGAGATTCCGACGTCGTACGTGCCGTTCAGAAACGCGAACCTGCTGTCGATGGCGACGTCGTACGCCGAGGCACGGGGCGCGTCGGCGGTTTTTATCGGCGCACACTCGGAGGACTTCGCGGGCTACCCCGACTGCCGACCGGCGTTCTTCGAGGCGTTTCAGAACGTCATCGACGTGGGCACGAAACCCGGGACCGAAATCGGGCTCCACGCGCCGTTCGTCGAGTGGTCGAAGACCGATATCGCGAAGCGGGGGCTCGAACTCGGCGTCCCGTACGAACACACCTGGTCGTGTTACCGGGCCGAGGAACCGGCGTGTGGGACGTGTGACTCCTGTGCCTTTAGATTACAAGCGTTCCAGCGGTTGGGTGTCGAGGACCCTATCGAGTACGAAGAGCGGCCCGACTACACGGAGTGAGCGTTCGCCGCGCTTCGAGTTCTCGTGGTCGCGTCCGGGCAGTGAGGGATAGCGTCCGTTCGGACGAACGCCGAGCGAACGTCCGTATCGACCTCGCCTCTCTCGGGACTCTTGCCGAACGTGAGCAGCCAGGAGGGACTCTCGTCGGTAACTGGCTACATTCGGTGACGGCGGCAGGAAGGGATGCTCCGTCAGGGATTCGAACCCTGGTCCTTGCCGTGAGAGGGCAAGATGATTGGCCGGACTACACCAACGGAGCGCGTGACTTTGGATAACGCTGAGATACGTAAAACAGTTCCGTTTCAAGCCTGCTGTGTGCCGGTTTGACGCACAGTCGAGTCCGAGGAACCGAGACTCACGCTCAAGTAGTTCGCCCCTCCACACTCGGTATGCACGACCTCTCGACACGGTCGGTACTCGTCACGGGCGCGAGCGCGGGAATCGGTGAAGCGGCGGCGCACGCCTTCGCGGCAGAGGGCGCGTCGGTCGCGCTCGCGGCCCGCCGCGAGGAACGTCTCGAAGCGATTGCGGACGACCTCACAGCCGAGTACGGCGTCCGGACGGCGACGCTGCCGACGGACATCCGCGAGGAGGCGCAGGTCCAGCGGATGGTCGACGAGAGCGCGGACGCCTTCGGCGGGCTGGACGTGGTGGTGAACAACGCGGGACTGGGGAGAGGCTCGGACGTCGAGTCGCTCACGACCGAGGAGTACCGCCAGATGATGGCGACCAACACCGACGGCTCGTTTTTCACGACCCGGGCGGCCATCCCGCACCTCAAGGAGTCGAGGGGCAACCTACTCTTCGTCGGGAGCTTCGCGGGGCAGTACCCCCGGCGGTTCAACCCCGTCTACGCGGCGACGAAGTGGTGGCTCCGGGGCTTCGCACACAGCGTCGCCGCCGAACTGGGCGAGAGCGGCGTCGCCGTCACCGTCGTCAACCCGACCGAGGTCCGCACGGAGTTCGGGAGCGAGGACGGCGAGCCGCTCGAGGAACGCTTCGAAGCCGGCGAGGTGACCGAACCGGAGGAGATAGCCGACGCCCTCGTCTTCGCGGCCCGGCAGGACCGCTCGACGGTCCAGGAACTGGACCTCTACCGGCGCGACAAGTTCAGCGGGTTCTGACCTCAGCGGCGCTCGTCCGGCCGGCTCGGCTCGGGGTGGCGGTAGCGGTGACCGACACCGAGCGCGACGAGGTTCACCACGACTAGCGTGACGAACGCGGCGGTCTCGCCCGCTTCGAGCCCACCGAAGAGGAGCGCCAGTACGAGGAGCGGGGCGACGATGGCCACCCAGAACGCGATGGCGACGACCCCCGAGCGAGACGGTGAGCGAGGCGTCCGCCCGTGCGGACGACCGCCCTCCGTCCGGCGGTCCACGCGTGGACGACGGCCGCACGGCTCGACGGGGCCTCCGAACGATCTGACGCGCGTTCGAGCGCTCGGTCGAACACACCAGTAGGGACGACAGGGGCCGACAAAACTCACATCCGGTTCGGCGCGGGAGCCACACGACAGGGCGGTGCAACGGGCAGAACGAAACGAGTTCAGTCCCCGTCTGTCTCGTCCGCCGGGCGCGTCTCGCCGACCGAAACAGAGTCGCCGACGGACACCTTCTGCCCGCCGACGTCGGCCGCTCGGGTGTTGACCATCAGCCGGAAGGAGTGGTCGAACCAGTCGCCGCCGCTCCAGGGGGGCATCGTCGCCTCACGCCGCTCGATGAACCGCTCGCGGAATCCCGCGGTCCCCTCGCCGGTGTCGGGGTCCCGGCTCGGAACGACGCAGCGCTGACAGGGATTCACCCCGTCCAGTTCGACGTCACCGAGAGAGAAGGAGACGACGCTGTCGCGGTCGGCGAAGAGATGGTCCTCCCAGAACGGGGGAACGCCGCCGAGTTCGAGGTTCGCGCGAAGCCGACGACGCATTCCGGCCTCGTCGATGTCCTCGAACCACGACGCTACCTCCCGGATAGTCGCCGTCGAGATCAGGGTCGGCCCCGACGCCTCGGTGTCGTCGGGGAACCCGTCAACTCTGTCGTGACGGAGCGAGACGGGATACTCGAAGTACGCCGAGAGCCACTCGGAGAGCGCCTCGGCGTCCCGCGGTCGGTTCTCGTCGTCGAGCGAGAGGTCGAACGTCGTCGACTCGCGATCGGGTGCCGAGAGGTCGAGCCGCCGCGTCTCGACGTCGAACGAACTGCGGAGCCGGTGGACGGCCCGCTCGCGCTTCCCGTTGACGTACCGGCCCTCCTCGTCGACGAGCGCGTAGGTCCGGTCGTGTGCGAGCGCGCCGCCCGGGGTGAACGTCGCCCCGTCGCAGTCGACGCCGTCGAGCGACTTCACCGGGTAGACGGTGATGCGGGCGAGGTGCGGGTCTGGATCGGTGTCGGTCACTCCGCTACTCGTCTTCGCTCTCGTCGGCGTCGTCGGGTCGGACCTCCGCGAGAATCTCGTCGAGGTCCTCGGTCGGGAGCCGTCGGTATCCCTCGGCCGTGACGACGGCCACGCTCGCCTCCTCGCCGGTCAGCGAGTCGACACCTGCCAACAGGGCTTCGAGCGCGAGCGTCACCGCGTCGTCGGTCGAGAGTTCGGTGGACCAGCGCTCTTCGAGGTACTCCTGAATGTCCTCCCTGGAGCCCCCGATGGCGACCGCCTTCCACTCCTGGGGCGTGCCGGAGGGGTCCGTCGCGAACAGTCCGGGCTCGTCGCCGTCCATCCCGCCGATGAGAAGCGAAGCACCGTACGGGCGGGTGCCGCCGAACTGCGTGCTCTCTTGGATGTCGTCGGTGAGCGTCTTCGTGAGCGTTTCGAGGCCGATTGGCTCGCCGTAGCGCAGGCGGTTCACCTGACACTCCTGACGGGCGTCGTCGACGAGTTGCCGGGCGTCGGCGACGTGACCGGCGCTGGCCGCGCCGATGTGGTCGTCGAGCTTGTGGAGCTTCTCGACGCTCTCGGTCTCCATGAGCGACGAACCCGTCCGCGTCTGGGCGGCGAGGACGACGCCGTCCGACGCTCGAACGCCGACGGCGGGCGCGCCGCGCTTGACGGCTTCCCGCGCGTACTCGACCTGGTAGATGCGGCCGTCGGGCGAGAACAGCGACGTCCCCCGGTCGTACGCCTGCTGGTCGTTCCGTTTCATTACCACCCTTTCGTCGCTACGGACGGATAAAGGCTCCCGAGGCGGCCGTGGTTCCCGTCTCCGACGAGGTTTAATGTGCTCGTTGCCGCGAGAGCGTCGTCCGTTCGCGCCCGTTCACGGGCGTCGATTCACTCGTCGACGACGACCACGTCGGCACCGGGCGCGTTCTCCCTGACGCTCCGAAGCCCCTGTCGGGCTTTCTGGCGCGAGGCGTAGCCCTCGCCCGAATCGGCGATGACGTTCCCGTTGTCGTGGACGAGCCGCCAGCGGTGTTCGTCCGCGCGGTCGACGTAGAGCTCGAACGTTGCCTCGCTCATACCTCTCGGTCACGACCCGCGGACAAAAACGGTCCGGCGGGGTCGTCGTCGACACCCCGAACACCGGCTTCCCGTATCTCCAACCTCGTTCAGAAATTCTCACGACTCGTTCGATTATCAGGATACAGATACCGAATGCAGATAGGTTAATCCCCGCTCGGCGCCGAACTCTCGGTATGAGCACCCGCGAGGAGCGACACTTCAAGGAGGCTGACGCCCAGGCGCGCTTCGAGTTCAAGAAGGAACAGCGTGCGGCGTTCGTCGCCGAGAAGGGACTCACCGAGGAGACCGTGCGAGTGATCTCGGCGGACAAGGGCGAACCCGAATGGATGCTCCAGCGGCGACTCCGCGCGCTGAAGCAGTACCACGCCATGCCGATGCCGGCGGGGTGGGCGAACCAGCCCGACCTCTCCGAAGTCGACGTCGACGCCATCGTCCCGTACATCCGGCCCGACGTCGACGTGAGAGGCGGCGTCCGCGACTGGGACGACCTCCCCGAAGACATCCGCGACACGTTCGACAAACTGGGTATTCCGGAGGCCGAGCGCAACGCGCTCTCGGGAGTCGGCGCGCAGTACGAGTCCGAAATCGTCTACCAGAACATGCGCGAGGAGTGGGAGTCCCAGGGCGTGATATTCATGGACATGGACAAGGCCGTCCAGGAACACCCGGCCCTCGTCAAGCAGTACTTCATGACGAAGTGCGTTCCTCCCACCGACAACAAGTTCGCCGCGCTGCACGGCGCCATCTGGTCGGGCGGGTCGTTCGTCTACGTCCCCGAGGGGGTGACCCTCGACATGCCCATCCAGGCGTACTTCAGGATGAACTCGGCGGGGATGGGCCAGTTCGAGCACACGCTCATCGTCGCCGAGAAGGGCTCGGAGGTCCACTACATCGAGGGCTGTTCGGCCCCCAAGTACTCGGCGTTTAACCTCCACTCCGGCGGCGTCGAGGTGTTCGTCGGCGAGGACGCCCACGTCCAGTACTCGACGGTCCAGAACTGGTCGAAGAACACGTACAACCTGAACACCAAGCGCGCTATCGTCGACCGCGGCGGGAGAATGGAGTGGGTGTCGGGCTCGATGGGCTCGAAGGTCACGATGTTGTACCCCGCGACCGTCCTCAACGGACGGGGCGCCTCGGACAACCACATCACCATCGCCTTCGCCTCCCGGGGTCAGGACATCGACACCGGCGCGAAGGTGTACCACAACGCCCCCGAGACGAAATCGACCATCGTCTCGAAGTCCATCGCCCGCGAGGGCGGTCGCACGAACTACAGGGGCCTCGTCCGCATCGCCGACGGCGCCTACGATTCGTCGTGTACCGTCGAGTGTGACGCGCTGATGTTCGACAACGACTCCCTCTCGGACACGATGCCACACATCGAGATCATGGAGGACAGCGTCGACGTCGCCCACGAGGCGACCGTCGGAAAAATCGGCGACGAGGACGTCTTCTACCTCCAGTCCCGGGGACTGGGCGACGACGAGGCCAAGCAACTCATCGTCTCGGGCTTCATCGAGCCCATCACCCGTGAACTGCCCATCGAGTACGCCGTGGAACTGAACCGGCTGGTCGAACTGGAGATGGAGGGCAGTCTCGGCTGAGTCGATCGATCGATTGTCCTGCTCCGTGATTCGTCGTCAGCGCAACGAACTCCCGCGCGCGTACCGCGTAGACGTGCTCGTGACCGAGAGACAGTCGAGGCGTTGTCTGTGAGGAGCGGGTGGCGTGCAGTGCACGGACGCGGCGAAGCCACGTCCTCCCTAGCCGATTCGCTCGCACGTGTGTCGCGCGGCTCGCCTGCCGGACGTTCCCGTTCCGCCGCCGAACGTCCACACAACCACCGGGGAGTACATCCGTTCTACCGCCCGAACGGTTCCCCGCCGTCTACCGACGGAATCCCCCGGTCGACTCCCGACACAGTCTCCACTTATCCCCGAAGAACGCGTCGACGAGTTTCCCCTCGGCCGCGCGGAGGTGCTGGTGGTAGGTCGCCGGCGCCACCCCGAGCGCGACAGCGAGTTCCTGCGCGCTGCTGCCGCGACGGGGCCAGTCGTAGTAGCCGCCCGCGTGGGCCGCCCGGAGCGCGGCGAGTTGTTTCTCGGTGAGGTCCTGCTCCCGCTCGTCCGAAACCGGCGTGTGTCGGCCGCCGATGTAGCCCGCCCGCTCCGTGGACCGTCGTTCCGTGAGCTTCCGGACGAGCCTCGTGTCCGGGTAGTCCGCGACCAGTCCGGCGACGAGGCTTCTGACGTTCGACTCGGCGGGCACTTCGACGACGAGCGTCCCCTGCCCGTTCGTCACCGACACCGTTCTGACGTGCGTCCCCTGGCTCTCGAGAGCCAGCGCGGGCGACCCGCCGTCGGCGTGTACCTCCAGTCGGACCGCCTCTTCGACCGAGATGACGCGGCAGTCGTCGACCGCGTCCAGCGCCTCGACGGTTTCGCGGAGCGTCTCCTCGTCCCACGCGTCGGCGACCGCCCGCCCCTCGGCGGTGAGATAGCACGCGTGTCGACCGTCGGCCATCGGAACGAGTCCCGTCACGGTCACCGTCGCGTCCAGCCGCCGGCCCAGTTCGTTGAAGACGTCGTCGGCGTCGTCGACGGCGAACTCCAGGGTCACCACCTCGTCGGCGTGGAGCAGTCGACGGGCCGTGACGGCCGTTATCGCCTTTCCGACGGTCGACCCGAGGTCGTCGAGGAGAGATCCCTCCTCGCCGACGAGGACGGGCGTCTCCCCGCCCCGGTCCGCGCCGATGACCAACACCCCGTGGACCGTCCCGCCGTACGCGAGCGGGAAGCACCCGAACACGTCGGCGTCGACCGCCGAACGGACCTCGGGAGCGGGAGGCGCGATAACGGACGTGACGCGCCGCCCCGCGGTGATTAGCTCACGCTCGAACGCGGTGACGACCGCCTCGGCGGTCGCGGGCGAGAGGCCGGCCGCGGTGACGACCTCGAACCGCCCCCCGGCCGTCTCGCTCACGACGAGCGCGTGCTGGTAGACGTCGGCCGCGACGAGCCGTCGACAGACGCCGGAGAGTACCTCGCCCCGCGTGTCCGCGCCGACGATGGCTCGATTCACCTCTCGGACGAGCCGATTGATGCGGTTCAGGTGCGCCAGTTCGTCGCGCTGGACCTCCAGTTGCCGCTCGCGTTCGACCCGTTCGGTGACGTCCCGGAGCACCGAGAGGTGTTCGCCGGGACGGATGTTCGCGCGGGCCGTGAAGTCGGTGACGCGCGTGTCGCCGTCCGGGCGGACGAGTTCGAACTCGCCGCGCATCGACTCGGCGCCGAGGAAACCGTCCCAGGCAGCGTCGAAGTCGAACCCGGGCGCGGCGAAATCACCGACAGACCGCCCGACCAGTTCCGCGCGCGGCAGCCCGAACAGGTCGCACGCCGCCGGGTTGGCGTCGAGGTACGTCCCCTCGTCGTCGGCGAGGACGAGCGCGTCGAGCGTCCCCTCGAACAGGGTGCGGAACCGCCCCTCGCTCGCTTCGAGTTCTCGCTGGTCCTCGACGCGGCTGGTGACGTCGCGGAAGTACACCGACAGCCCGGTGTCGGACGGGAACACCTGCACCTCGTACCACCGATCCTGCGGTTCGAAGTACGTCTCGTACGACAGCGGCTCGCCGGTCTCCAGCGCTCGCGGGAAGAGCTCGAAGGCCTGGGTCGACTCGGGGTCGGGCGAGAACGACCACAGTTCGCGTCCGAGAACCTCCTCACGAGGCCGTCCGAACAACTCGACGGCGTGGTCGTTGAGCGAGGTGACGACGAACGTCGTGTCGAGCGCGACGAACGCGTCGCTGACCCGGTCGAACACCGCTTCCAGTTCGTCCTTCAGCCGCTCGACGTCGGTCACGTCGCGGCAGGCGTACACGAGCGCCTCGTCCTCGGCGTCGGTGTCGGTATCGGCGGCCCCGGACGCGCTGGCACCGTCGTCGTCGGTCAGCCGCGTGACCGTCACGAGGAAGCGGTGCGCGACGCCGTCGGCGTCCGTGACGGTTATCGGCTGGTTCTCGAGGCGTCGTTCCCCGAGGTCGAGCGGGTCGACGAGCGTCGGAGACAGGAGCGAGGCGACCGTCTCCGACTCGACGATGCTCGCCGGGGTCGGACCGAACACCGCCGCGACGTTCGCACAGACCCACTGTATCGTCCCGTCCCTGGACGCGACGAACACCGTGTCGGGGAGGGACTCCATGGCGAGGCGGTAGAAGCGCACCTCGGGAGTCCGCCTCGAACCGGATCCAGGGAATGTCGACATGATTCTCCTTCGAGACGGGACGATATACGTCTTCTACCGGCACATGTCGGCTGCTCACGGGACGACGGACGGTGACAGCGCGAGCCGTCAGAGCCCGTTCGTCAAGTACCGACACACCGGGTGAGCGGTTCAGGCCGGCGTCGTCGTTGCTGCTGTCGCCGTTGCCGTCGTCGACGTCTGTGTGGGTGTGTGTGTGGGTGTCGCGTTCGCCGTTCCGGGTACCGCAGTCGCGTTCTCGGCGGCCGTGGTCGCGTTCGCCGTCACGTTCGTCGCGTTCGTCTCCATCCCGTTCGTCGTTGCGTTCGTGGCCCCAACGCGCTCCTCGTACCACGCGGGCGGCGAAACCGTCGTCGTGCCGAAGTCGGTGTAACGGATGCTCACGGCGGCCGAGACGCCGTCGCTCCCGGGGTAGTCGTACTGTCGCCTGACCTCGTGGACGACGCCGTTCTCGTCGACGAGCGCGCTCCCCGTGGAGTTCTCGACGCCTGCGTACGTGTCGGCACCGAGACGCACCCAGTAGTACCGCGTGCCGTCGCGTTCGAAGCTGTCGACGACGTCCGACTCGGAGACCGAGAGGAACCAGCCGACGTACTGTTCGACCCGGTCGGCGTAGCGTCCCTCGCCGTTCCGCACGCCGGGGACGAGGTCGGAGCCGACCGTGTCGACCGTGTAGCTCCGGTCGAACTCGTCGGCAACGACGCGGCGCTCGTACCGCGTCTCCCCGTCGGCGAAGGCCTCGACTCTCGCGATAACGAGCGGTCCCCGTTCGAGGTTCCCCGCCCCGTCCAACTCGGTCCGATAGACCGTCGGCTCGGCGACGGAAACCGTCTCGCGGCGGTAGGCGGTCGGCCTCCCGTCGATGTACTCGCGGTGAGTGATGGTCAGCCGATACGACTGCCCGGTCACCGCGTGCGCGTGTGCGTCAGCGAGCGCGTCGTAGTCGGTGACCCCGTCCGGACCGAGCCCCGGCGGAAAGGAAGCCGACTCGAACGACTCGCTCCCCGCGTCGCTCGCGTTCTCCGGAGTCGGGTCGGGCGTCGTCGCGTCCGCCGGATCGGCCCCAACCGAGTCGGGCGCGCCGAACACCGGGTTCGTCCCCCCGTACAGTATCGGCCCCCCGAAGACGCTCGCGACGAGGAGCGTCAGTCCCACCAGGCCGACGACGAGCGACGCCGAGTGCTCGGGCGCGCGGGCCGTGACCGTCCCCGACGGCTCCCGTTCCTCGGCCAGTGACCGGTCGAAGAAGCGCCGACAGAGGTCGTCCGCCGCCGACCGCGGGACGGCGTACAACAGCATCGCGTGAACGTCGTCGCTGTCGAGAATTCGGCCCTCGAACGCGTCCGTCCCCCGGACCGCTGACACCGGACGCGAGAGGACGAGGGCGTCGACGCCGTCACACTCGGACGGGACCCGCCGTCCGGTGACGACCCGGAGCCGTCTCGTCTGCCCGCCGCGTCGTGCCTCGACGACGTTCGTCCCCGTGACGACGCGCGTCTCCGCCCCGCGGGCGTTCCAGAGCGCAGCCACGAACGCGACGAACCGCTCGTCGGAGAACCCGCGCAGACGCCGCCCCACCGCCTCGCTGGAGACGAGACCCATGGGGCTAGCTCACACCCGACCGAGTCAAACGTTTCGGTAGGGATCGTTCGGCGCGAAAGAAACGTCAGACGCGCTCGTACGTCACGAAGTCGAAGCCGTCGTGTGACTCCCGCTCGGCCTCGACCCACCGCTCCTCGTCGTACGCCGGAAACGCGGTGTCTCCCTCGTGCGCCTCGTCGAGTTCGGTGAGGACGAGTCGACTCGCGCGGGGGAGGAACTGCTCGTAGACGGTCGCGCCGCCGACGACGTACACCGTCTCGACGCCCATCCGCTCCGCCGCCGCTTCGGCCGCCCGCCGCGCCTCCTCGACGGAACCGACCACCTCCGCCCCCGCCGGCAGGTCGAGGTCCTGCGACGAGAGGACGACGCTGTGACGGTCGGGAAGCGGCCCGTCCAGGTGCGCCGCGATAGACTCGTACGTCCGCCGCCCCATCACGACGGGGTGGCCCGTCGTCGTCTCCTTGAAGTGTTTCAGGTCCGCGGGGAGGTGCCACGGCATCTCCCCGTCGCGCCCGATGACGCCGTTCCGTGCGACCGCCGCGACGAGCACGTACCGAACCATCATCTCACTCGGCGACGGCGAACCGGATGCCCGGTTCCGGGTCGTACTCGCTGAGGACGATGTCGTCGAAGGCGAGGTCGTCCAGCGGCTTGTCGGCGATGTCGAGCGTGGGCTTCGGCCCCGGTTCGCGCGAACACTGCTCCAGGAGGCCGGGGACGTGGTCGTACCGCTTCTCGCCCTCCCGCTCGGCCGGCGCCTCGCTCTCCAGCCACTCGCGGACCCCGCGGTACTCCTCCCGGGAGCCGACCGTCTCCAGCCGCGACTGCAGGCGGTCGAGGTTGTCCGCGTACCACGCGCCCCTGTCGCCGGTTCCGCAGTAGACGTGCGCGTCGACGACGGTGTGGCCGAACTCCCCGAGTTCGAAGCCCGTCTGCGCGGCGACGGCCTGCGCCAGCATCGCGTACGCCGCGATGTTGAACGGGACGCCGAGGGCGATGTCGCCCGACCGCTGGGTGAGGTGACAGTTCAGCCGGTCGCCCTGGACGTTGAACACGAACGTGTAGTGACACGGCGGGAGCGTCGAGACGGCGGCGTTCGCGGGGTGCCACGCGCTGACGACCAGTCGCCGCGAGTTGGGGTTCTCCTCTAAGGTATCGAGGACGTACTGTATCTGGTCGAACTCGCCCTCGGACACCCAGCGGTGGGCGTCGTCCGGCCACGATTCGCCCGGGAGCCGCTGGCTCCCGTCGGGGACGGGGAAGCGCCGCCAGAACCGCCCGTACGCCGTGTCCAGCCGCCCCTCGTCGTCGGCCCACGCGTCCCAGATGCCCGTCTCTTCGCTGAGCGAGCGGATGTGCTCCTCGCCCGAGAGGTACCACAGCACCTCGTGGACGAGCGAGTTCCAGCGGAAGCCCGAGAGGTCCTTCGTGGTGAGGAGCGGAAACCCCTCGCTCAGGTCGACCGTGTAGTGCTCGCTGAAGCCGGCGATGGTGTCGACGCCCGTCCGGTTCGGCTTGTACGTTCCCGCCGAGAGGACGCGTTCGACGAGGTTCAGGTACTGCTCCATGGCTCAGGCGAGGAAGTCGGGTTCGGCCCGCTTTTCGGACTCCTCGGTGCGGAGGTGCTCTCGGAACGTCTCGACGGAGACGCCCTGCCGCTCGCGCTCCTTGCGGTCGCGGACGGAGATGGTGCCCGCCTCCTCCTCGTCGCCGCCGACGACGAGCATGTACGGGACTCTGTCCTCTTGGGCCTCCCGTATCTTTCTCCCCAGGGTCCACGAGCGGTCCTCGATGTCGACGCGGAACTCGCCGAGATAGCGGTTCTTGATCTGCTTGGCGTACCCGATCTGGTCGTCGCTGATGGGGAGGATGCGGATCTGTTCGGGCGCGAGCCAGAACGGGAACTTCCCGTTGAAGTGCTCGGTGAGCATCATGAAGAAGCGCTCGTAGCTCCCGTACAGGGCGCGGTGGATCATCACCGGGCGGTGTTCCTCGTTGTCCTCGCCCGTGTAGGAGAGTTCGAACCGCTCGGGCATGGTGAAGTCCAGTTGGACCGTCGGGCCGTCCCAGTTTCTCCCCAGCGCGTCCTCGAACGCGAAGTCTATCTTCGGGCCGTAGAAGGCACCGTCGCCCGCCTCGATGTCGTAATCCATCCCCTGAGAGTCGAGCACCGCCTTCAGTTGGGACTCGGCTTGCTCCCAGATTTCGTCGCTCCCCACGCTCTTTTCGGGACGGGTCGCCAGCGCCACCCGCGCGTCGAGGTCGAACGTCTCGAACACCGTCAGGATGCTGTCGATGATGGTGTTGATCTCGTCTTCGATCTGGTCGGGGCGACAGAACAGGTGGCCGTCGTCGATGGTGAACGCCCACGTCCGCGACAGCCCCGACAGTTCGCCGCGCTGTTCTTTCCGATACACCTTCCCGTCCTCGAAGTAGCGCACCGGAAGGTCACGATACGACCAGTTCTTCTGCGCGAAGATGGTCGCGTGGCCCGGGCAGTTCATCGGCTTCAATCCGTACTCCTCGTCGTTCACGTCGAGGAGGAACATGTCGTCGACGTAGTTCTCGTAGTGACCCGAGCGCTTCCACAGTTCCGTCCGAAAGAGGTGTGGCGTCTCGACCGGGTCGTACCCCGATTCGAGGTTGAGCTCCTCGGCGTAGTTCGACAGCGCGTTGAGGACTCGTTTCCCGTTCGGGTGGTAGAGGGGTAAGCCGGGACCCGTCACTTCCGCGATGGAGAAGAGGTCGAGTTCCTGACCGATCTTGCGGTGGTCGCGTTCTTTCGCTTCCTCGCGCATCTGGAGGAACTCCTCCAGTTCGGACTCGCGCTCGAAGGCCGTCCCGTACACGCGCGTCAGTTGCTCCTTGTCCTCGTCGCCGCGCCAGTACGCGGAGGAGATGTTCAGGAGCTTGAACGCGCCGATCTCTCCGGTCGACGCCACGTGAGGTCCCTTGCAGAGGTCCTGCCAGTCGTCCTGTACGTAGAAGGAGAGGGTGTCGTCGTCGGCCGCTTCCGTGTTCAGAACGTCCTGCTTGTACGGGTTGTCCTCGTAGAGCTCGAAGGCTTCCTCCCGCGACCGCTCGACGCGCTCGATGTCGTAGTCGGCGTCGACGATGGCCTGCATCTCGCTCTCGATGTCGGCGAAGTCGCCTTCGTCGAGGTCGACGCCCGTGACGTCGTAGTAGAAGCCGTCGTCGGTCGGCGGGCCGATAGCGAGCTTCGCCTCGGGGTGGAGCCGCTGGAGCGCCTGCGCGAAGACGTGTGCGGCGGAGTGTCGGAGCACCCGTCGGTACTCGTCGGACTGGTCAGTGACGATGACGAGCCGCGCCCCGTCGTACAGTTCGTCCGCCTTGTCGACGAGTTCGCCGTCGACCACGCCCGCGACGGTGTCCTCGCCGAGTCCCGGGCCGATGGCGTACGCGGCGTCCTGCACCGTCGATCCCTCCTCCAGTTCCAGTTCGGAACCGTCCGGGAGGGTGACCACGATATCACTCATACGTCGCAGAAAACGAGGCCGGAGATTAAGTGTTGTTGGAACGCGCGCGGCGGGAACGATGTCCGACACCGGACACGCCCCGCGCCCGTGCGGTCGAGCACGCCTGCCCCTCTTCACGTGCGAGTCACTCTCTCACAAGCGCCGACGATTTATACCTCGCTCACCGTATCCCGGGCATGAACGCCCCGCTCGGTGGGGGACGCCGGTCCGGCCTCCTGGCGCTCCTCGTCGTGGTCGCGGCCGTCGTCTTCATCGGGTCGGTCCTCCCGCTCCCGACCACGGGTGGCGACACCGCTGTCGCCATCGCCGGTCCGTTCGGCGTCGGTGCCGACAAGGTCGTCCACGCCGCCAGCTACGCCGTCATCGCCGGGCTGGCCGTCTGGGGAACGCGCGTGCGAGACGCGGAGTACGGTCTCCTCGGTCTGGTCGTGATCGTTCTCGGGGTCGCGACGTTCGGCGCTGGCGTCGAAGTCGTCCAGTCGGTCGTCCCCGGACGGACGGCCTCCGGCGGCGACGCCGTCGCCAACACGGTCGGCGCCGTGGTCGGCGTCGCGGTCGCCCTGGGATGGTGGGTCCGCACCCGAAGCCGTCCGACCGACCGGCGCTGACCCCGCTCCCGACGGAATCCCGGGCGGCTCAGGGCACCGACGACATCGCCCGACGGAGGGCGACGCAGGCGACCGTCCCACCCTCGGGGGCGTCCTCGAACCAGACGCGACCGCCGTACGACTCGACGAGCCGTTTGACGAGCGAGAGGCCGAGTCCGTCGCCGGGGCTGTCGCCGCGTTTCGTCGACGGCTCGAACACCTGCTCCTTCCGGTCGTCGTCGATTCCGGGCCCGTTGTCGGTCACGCGGACGACGACCTCCCGCTGTTCGACGTCGACGCGGACCCCGATTTCGACCGTCTCGCTCTCGTTGTGGCGGACGGCGTTCGAGAGCAGGTTCGCGAACACCGAGGGAAGCATCCCGCCGGCGACGACTTTGACCGCCGGAACCGGTCGGAGGTCGACGGTCACCGCTTTCGTCGTCGACTCGTGGACGCGCCTGATGGCGTCGACTTCCGCCTGGAGAATCGGACCCAGCAGGACGGTCTCCGTTTCGAGGTCGTGACCGGCATCGATGAGCATCGTCAGGTCGCGGCTGTTCTCGACGATCTCCGTGATCCGTTGCCCGCCGCGGAGGATGCGTTCGAGCGCGTCCACTCCCTCGGGGGTGACGTTCTCGCGCAGCAACTCGCCCCAACCCGTGATGACCGTCGCGGCGTTCGCGATGTCGTGTCTGACCACCTGTGCGAGCAACGAGAGCTGGTCGTGACGCCGGTCGAGTTCCGACGCCATCCGTCGGAGGCTGAGGTACGCCCGGAGCCGTCGGTCGAGCAGCGTGGGGTCGACCGGCGTCGTGACGATGTCGTCGACGAGCACGCTCCGGTCGCGGGCGGCGGCCGAGGCGAAGAACCGGCGCGCCGCCGACTCCGAGGCGAGCAGGAGACACGGGAGCGGCAACGGCTTCTCGAGTTCGAGCCGCCGCCTGATCCATCCGGCGTTCGCCTCGAACGCGGTCACGTCGACGAGGATCAGGTCGATCGCCTCGGATTCGAGACGACCGAGCCGTCGGGGAACAGCGTGGTCTTCGCCCGCCTCAGCCCCCTCGGAGCGAGAGCGGTCCCCCGTCCCGTCCGGTGCGACACCGTCTCGGGTGTCGTCCACGTCTCGTTCGGTGTCCCCTCCCTGCTCGCCGGGGAGGACCGACACACCGTCGATCGCGTCGTACAGCGGATGCTCGTCGAACCAGTCGAGTAAGAGCGCGCGGTTCCGAGCGTGGGAGACGAGCAGGAGGACACGGTGCGGTTGCGCGGCGGTCACCGATGGCAGGAACGTCCCGCTGTCACGGGTGGGGAGGTCGTGCCCGAACCGGTCCGTTCCGTCGGATGGTGTCCACATGTCGTCGCCGTTATCCCCGCGTGGGCGTCCCCTCGCCTCCGGCGTGGACGCCTGACCGTCCTGCTTCCGCCGTTGGGTCACTCACAGCACCTCCTCCCGGTCGGACCCGACGCCCACCCACTGTGGGTCGCCGGTGAGGACGCCCGACAGTCCCGTGATCGGGTCGCCGATAACGACGCCTTCGTCGGTTATCTCGAACTGCCTGAGTCGGTGTTCGAAGTCGCTCGCTCGCTTCTTCAACACGCCGATAGCGCGGTGGAGTTCGCCGTTGAACTCGAGATACCGCATGAACACGATGTTGTCCGCGATGGCCGTCTCGCCCGACTTCGTCGGGCGGAAGTCGCCCGTGATGTTCGGCATCTCGTCGGTGAGAACCACCGTGATACCGCGGGCGGTCAGGTAACTCCGCAGCGCCGATAGCTCCTCGCGCTCGACGGAGAGGTTGGTGAGCTTCTCGAACCCCGAGACCCCGTCTATCATCACGAACGTCGTCTCGTCGGTGACGTTGCTTTGGACCTGCGCGAGGAACTCGCCGACGGTCAACAGCGAGGGCGTCACGCCGACGACTTCGAGCGCCTCCGATTCGAGCAGTTCCGTCACCGGCGTGCCGATTGCGGCACAGCGTTCGACGAACGTCGCCGGCTTCTCTTCCAGGTGGTAGAGGACCGAGTGGTCCCCCTGTCCGGCCGCTTCGACGAGAAAGAGGGCACCGACCGTCGTCTTGCCGATACCCGTCGGGCCGCTGAACAGCGTGGTGGTCCCCAGTTCGATCCCCCCGTGCAGGAGGTCGTCGAGCGCCGGGACGCCCGAGGACGCGAGCGTCCGGACGAACGGGCGCCCGTCGTGGTCGGGCACGACCCGCGGGTAGACGGTCATTCCCCCCTGGTCGAGCGTGACGGCGTGAGGTCCCGTGGCGACGCTTCCCCCGCGAAACTTCGGGACGTCGAGCACCCGGCCGCCGTTCGGACGCGACAGTTCGACGATTCCGTCGCCCATGAACTGCAGGTCGCTGTCGGGCGTCTCCGGACTCGCTTGCGAGGTGAAAAGCACCGTCGCTCTCTGCTCTGTCAGCAGGCCCATGAGCGAGAGGAGTTCCCGCCGGAACTGGTACTCGTCCGGCGCGAGATACCGCAGTTGCGTCACCGGGTCCAAAAGCACCCGCTTCGGCGACGCCTCGACCTGTGCGCGGACGCGGTCGGTCAGCGACTCGTACTCCACGGCGGACGGGGCGAAGACGTCGTAGCTGGCTCCCTCGGCGAACGACCGCGCCTCGGGGCTCATATCCAGGATGGTGACGCTGTCGAGGTCGATGCCGAGCGACGCGGCGTTCCGTCGGATCTTCTCGGGACACTCCTCGAACGTCACGTACAGCGCGTCCCCGCCGCCGTCGGCGACCAGGAAGTGCCAGCCGAGCACCGTCTTCCCCGCGCCGGGCGTCCCGCGGATCAGATAGTGATAGCCGCGCAGGAATCCGCCGCCGAGGACGGTATCGAACCCATCGATGCCGCTCGAAAGCCGCTCGATGACGCCCCGGTTGTCGTCGTCCACGCCTGTGTCGGTTCCACTGTCTGCGGGTTCGACCATGTACTCCTCTCCTCTCCAGTCCCAACGGGAGGACAATACTGTTTCTCAGGAACCCGTGAGTATCCTCCCGAGAGACAGTCTCTCTCACGGTTTCACCGCGGCCGCGCCCACTCACGACGGATGGTCGTCACGTTTCGGGTTCGCTCGCGCTCACCGCCGAAGCCCCACGCTTAATGTGTCACGCTGTCGAATCCGACGTATATGCGATTCCAGCGTCAGGGCGGCGTGTTCATGCACGTCACGTCGCTTCCGGGCCCACACGGTATCGGCGACCTCGGAGAGGGAGCGCGTGACTTCCTCGACTTCCTCGACCGCGCGAACCAGTCGCTCTGGCAGTTCTGTCCGCTCGGTCCCACCTCGCAGGCGCACGGCAACTCGCCGTACCAGTCGTTTTCGGCGTTCGCCGGCAACCCGCTCCTCGTCAGCCTCGACCGTCTCGCAGAGCGCGGCCTCCTCACCGAGGCGGAACTCACGGGCGAGTCGTTCGACGACCACCACGTCGACTACGGCCACGTCGCGTCCTTCAAGCGCGACCGTCTCCGGACGGCGTTCGAGCGCTTCGAACCCACGGACGAGTACGACGAGTTCTGCGAGCGCGAGGCCGCCTGGCTCGACGGCTACGCGCTGTTCATGGCGCTCAAACACGAGTTCGAGGGCGCGCTCTGGACGACGTGGCCCCACGAGGTGAAGACGCGCGACCCCGACGCGCTCGACCGGTACCGCGAGGAACTCGCCGAAGAGGTCGCCTTCCGGAAGTTCGCCCAGCACGCCTTCGACCGACAGTGGCGGGACCTCAGGGCGTACGCGAACGAGCGCGACATCCAGTTGGTCGGCGACCTGCCCATCTACGTCGCGCTCGACAGCGCGGACGTCTGGGCCGCCCCCGACGCCTTTCGATTGGACGAGAACAACGAACCGACGGTCGTCGCGGGGGTCCCCCCAATCCGCAGGACGACGGCCAGCGCTGGGGCAACCCGCTGTACGACTGGGACCACCTCCGCGAGAACGGCTACGACTGGTGGATCGACCGCCTGAATCGGCTGTTCGACCTCGTGGATATCACTCGTATCGACCACTTCAAGGGCTTCGACGAGTACTGGGCCATCGACGCCGAGTCCGACTGGGCCGGCGACGGCCAGTGGGTCGACGCCCCCGGTCACGACTTCTTCGAGACGGTCGAGCGCGAGTTCGGCGAACTCCCGTTCATCGTCGAGGACCTCGGCTTCCTCGACGAGGGCCTCGTCGAACTCCGCGACCGGTTCGAGTTCCCCGGGATGCGCGTCCCCCAGTACGCCGACTGGTGTGAGGCCGGCCACATGTACCAGCCGATGCACTACCCGGACAACGTCGTCGGCTACACCTCGACGCACGACACTGACACCGTCGTCGGTTACTACGGGAGCCTCGGGCCCCAACAGAGAGACTGCCTCCACTACAACCTCGGCGTCGACGGCTCGAACATCAACTGGTCGATGATCGAGGCCGTCTGGAACTCCGAGGCCGTGATGGCCTTTACCACGATGCAGGACCTCCTCGGACTGGACTCACACGCCCGCTTCAACACGCCCGGCACCGCGGAGGGGAACTGGGGCTGGCGCGTCACCCGCGACGGATTCGAAACCGGGGTCGCGGACGAACTCGCGAGTCTCACCGACATCTACATCCGCTGACTCGGGTCGTCCGTTCGCCGGCCCTCGTACCGTGCCCGTCTCGGAACCATATATCCGATTCGACGAACGTATTTAGTTCGTGAATTTATATTTTTATATCAGACACAATCCATAGTTAATTAGTTACTACATCCAATACTCGGCAACATACGTTTATATATCACGTTAATAATGATGACGTATGCACGCTGATCCAGCGCCCGACACCCACCGCATCGCCGTCCGGAGGCACCTCGAACAGGCACTCGTCGAGTCGAACGACCCCGAGACGCGGTTTCACATCCGGCAGGCGCTTCAGTTGACGGTCTGACGACCGCGGGCGGGTCCCGGCCCCCGTCGCTAGACCCGGAGCGGCGGTCGACACTGTTTTGCCGGGCCGACCCGACCTCCGCGCCGTGACGCGTCGACTGGGGTACTCCGCGCTCGTCGTCGCCGGCATCGCCGCACTCGCCGCCGGCTACATCCAGGCCACCGGACCCTTCCCCGACCCGTTCCCGACGACCGTCCTCTCGGGGAACGTGGTGCTCACGAAGGCGCTCCTCGTCGTCTCGACCGTCCTCGGCTTTTACGGCGTCTACGTCATCGTCCTCCGCGTGCTCGCCGCGCGCTTTACGAAACGCCGCGCCCACGACGTCCGCAACGTCCTCCGACTCCTCCTCGGGGGGACCGCGCTCATCTCGGTCCTCGGCGTCATCACCGAGCAGTGGGTCGGCGTCCTCCTCTCGCTCGGCGTCGTCGGGTTCGCCATCACGTTCGCGCTCCAACAGCCCCTCCTCTCGCTCTTGGGGTGGGTGTACATCATGCTGAAGCGGCCCTACGCCGTCGGGGACCGGGTGAAGATCGGCGACTCGAAGGGTGACGTCATCGAGGTCGACTTCCTCGTCACGACCCTCTGGGAGGTCAACGGCGACCTCGTCTCGACGCACCAGCCCTCCGGACGGGTCGTCACGGTGCCCAACAGCGTCGTCCTCAGTTCGCAGGTCGTCAACTACACGACGCTCGTCGACCACGTCTGGAACGAACTGTCGATTCAGGTGGCGTTCGAGACCGACCTCCGGTTCGCCCGCCAGACGATGATCGACGTCGCCGACGACTATCTCGGCGACGCGATGGCGCGCGAAATCGCCGACTACCGCGAGCGGCTCTCGGAGACCGCCGTCGAACTCGAAGTCCAGGACGGACCCACGGTGAACGTCGTCCAGACGGAGTCGTGGGTCGAACTCCGCCTCCGGTACCTGGTTCACCCCCGCGGGGCTCGAACCAGAAACGTCCTCTACGAGCGCATCCTCGAACGGTTCAACGCGGCCCCCGAGCGCGTGAAGTTCCCCGTCAGTCGGAACCGATGAGCG